>MFCJ01000137.1 GCA_001775255.1 Candidatus Dadabacteria bacterium RIFCSPHIGHO2_12_FULL_53_21 | reverse complement strand
GACTGGCGATGAACTGATGAGCGGACTCACTCAGGATAGCAATTTCTCCTGGTCGGGGGACGCGCTTACGTCGCGGGGACTCGCAGTAGAGTTCCATACTACTGTCGGGGACGAGAGGGACGATATTTCCTCAGCGCTCGGGATAGCGTCGCAAAGGGCGGACGCCGTGATCGTCTCGGGGGGCCTCGGGCCCACGCCCGACGACCTCACCTCTGAAGTAGCTGCGGCTTTCTTCGGCGCTCCGCTGGAGTTGAACATGCGGGCGGTGAGGTCGATCGAAGAAAGGTTAAGTAAGAGGGGCAGGGTGCTCACGGACATGAACAGGAAGCAGGCGTATCTCCCGCGCGGCTCAGACGTGTTGATAAACGACTGGGGGACTGCCCCTGGGTTCAGTATGGAAAAGGGCGGGGCCGTATTTTATTTCCTCCCCGGAGTGCCGAAGGAATTCCGGGCGATGATGGATGAGTACGTCATCCCGGAGCTCGAACGTAGGGGCAAGGGGAGGAAAAAGGTAAAGTCCATGCTCATAAGGACTTTCGGGCTTCCGGAATCCGAGGTCGCGATCAGATTAGAGGGCATTGAAAGGGAGGGGATAAGGCTCGGGTACAGGGCTCATTTCCCGGAGGTGCACCTGCGCGTCACAGCCTATGGTGAAACTAACGGGGAAGCCGAAGCGCTTATGGCAGGATTCTCAGGCGACGTCAGGTCGAGGCTCGGAGGCTGCGTGTTCTCGACCGAAGGGGAGACGATGGAGGAGGTTGCCGGAATGCTCCTCAGGCGGTACGGCATGACGCTCGCCGCGGCGGAGTCGTGCACGGGCGGCCTGATCGCCCACAGGATCACGAACGTCCCGGGGAGCTCGGATTATTTCCTCGAAGGTGTAATCTCTTACAGCAACGAGGCTAAGGAAAAGATACTCGGCGTGCCCAGGGATATACTGATCGAACACGGCGCGGTGAGCGCGCCCGTGGTCGAGGCGATGGCGAGCGGCGTGAGGAGGCTTTCAGGCGCGGATATAGGGGTAGGCGTATCGGGCATAGCAGGGCCCGGAGGGGGCACGCCTGAGAAGCCCGTCGGCACTGTTTTCATAGGCATAGATTCGGACAAAGGGGGCGTGCGCTCGGAGAAATTCCTATTTCACGGGACGCGGGAGGAGATAAAGCTCGTTACGTCATCTCACGCGCTTCGTTCTATTATGCAAATTTTTTTAAATAACGTATAATCTAGGAGCTATAATGGCAAAACAAACATTTTCACCTGATTCATCGGAAAAAGAAAAGACGATAGACCTCGCGATCTCTTCCATAGAAAAGCAGTTCGGAAAGGGCTCTATCATGAGGCTCGGCGCGGGGGCGCCCATTCCCCAGCTGTCGGTAATATCCTCGGGCTCGATAGGGCTCGACATAGGGCTCGGAGTGGGGGGATACCCCAGGGGCAGGATAATCGAGATATTCGGCCCCGAATCTTCCGGCAAGACGACGCTCGCGCTCCACGTCATAGCGGAAGCCCACAAGAAGGGCGGAATCGCCGCGTTCGTCGACGCCGAGCACGCGCTCGACCCGAACTACGCGCAGAACCTCGGGGTGAAGATAGACGACCTCCTCATATCGCAGCCCGACTTCGGGGAGCAGGCCCTCGAGATCGTGGACACGCTCGTAAGGAGCGGCGCCATCGACGTCATAGTGCTCGACTCGGTCGCGGCCCTCGTCCCGAGGGCGGAGATAGAGGGCGAGATGGGGGACGCGCACGTTGGGCTTCAGGCGAGGCTCATGTCCCAGGCGCTCCGAAAAATCACGGCTACGGTAGGCAGGTCGAACACACTCGTGATATTCGTCAACCAGACGAGGATGAAGATAGGGACGCTGCCGTACATGAACCCCGAGACGACGAGCGGCGGAATGGCGCTCAGGTTCTATTCCTCGGTAAGGATAGACGTGAGGCGCATCGGCTCCGTCAAGGACGGGGAAGAGGTATCCGGGAACAGGGTCAGGGCCAAGGTCGTAAAAAATAAGGTATCTCCTCCCTTCAGGGATGCCGAGTTCGACATAATGTTCGGAAGCGGTATCTCCCAGACGGGCGAGCTCGTCGACATGGGTTCGAAGATGAACATAGTCGAGAAGAGCGGGACATGGTTTTCATACGGCGGGGAGAGGCTCGGACAGGGGAGGGAGAACTCAAGGGCTTTTCTCAAGGACAATCCGGATATAGCCGAAAAAATAAAGAGCGATATACTTACCAGGACAGGGGTCATCAAGACGGAGAAGCCCCAGGAGAAGTAGATGGGCTCGGTGAATATAGACGATATCCTGCGCGCCGCGGTAAGGGTAGGGGCGTCCGACGTACATATCGGTACGGGGAGACACCCCATACTGCGCGTGGAGGGAACGCTCACTCCCGTTAAGAACGCGCCCAAGCTCACGGCTGAAGACGTGACGGACATGGCGCACCAGATGATGAACCCCGCTCAGCGCGAGAGGTTCGAGAGCCTCTACGAGATGGACCTCGCCTACAGCATTAGCGGCCTCTCCCGGTTCAGGGTGAATATCTTTCAGCAGAGGGGAACGCTCTCGATAGCCATCAGGTCGATCCCGTTCAACATACTAAGCTTCAACTCCCTGAACCTCCCGCCCGTGATGGAGAAGATAGCGAGCGAGGAAAGGGGTCTCGTGATCGTCACCGGCACGACCGGAAGCGGCAAATCGACCACGCTCGCGGCTATAGTCGATTACATCAACAGGAACAAGGCGAGGCACATCATAACGGTCGAGGACCCGCTCGAGTATATGCACGAGGACCATACGAGCTACATAAACCAGAGGGAGATAAGCATCGATACCATGTCCTTCGCGAACGCCATGAGGGCCGCCCTCAGGGAAGACCCGGACGTGATACTGGTCGGCGAAATGAGGGACCTCGAAACGATGGAGATTTGCCTTTCGGCGGCCGAGACGGGGCACCTCGTGCTCACCACCCTCCATACATTGGACGCCCAGGAATCGATAAACCGCATGCTCACGATATTCCCGCCGCACCAGCACAACCAGGTCAGGTATCAGCTCGCGCAGGTGCTGAAGGCGATAATATCGCAGAGGCTCGTCCCGACGGCGGACGGGAAGTCCCGCGTGCCCGCGGCGGAGATACTCATAGCGACAGAGAGGGTAAAGGACCTGATCTCCGACCCTCAGAAGACGTGGGAGATAAGGCAGGCCATACAGGAGGGGAGCCTCCACTACGGGATGCAGACCTTCGACCAGTGTTTGTACGACCTCTACAAGGGCGACAAGATCACATACGACGAGGCGATGAGACAGGCGACCAACAGGAACGACCTCGCGATGAGGATAGAAGGCATCACTTCGGGCTCGGGCTCTCTCATAAGGGAAGAGACCTTCGGGCGCCAGACCTCGAAATAATACTCATATTTCCGATGCGCCGTGCACGCAGGCGCGGGCACCCGCTCCTTTCCGTTCCCCGGGCAATCCGTTATAATTTCATATAGATTAATAATATTGATGATGAAAGTACTCGCAATCGAGACATCGACGTATTCGGGCGGCATAGCCGTCTCGGAAGACGACAGGATTCTGGGGGAATATTATCTGAACATGGGCCCTTCCCACTCGGAGAGGCTCGTGCCCGCGATAGACAGGCTCCTGGGGGAGCTAGAGATCGAGGGGAAGGAGCTCGGCGGGGTTGCCGTGTCCCTGGGGCCGGGTTCATTCACCGCGCTCAGGGTGGGCATCTCGACGGCCAAGGGCCTCGCGTATTCGCTGGGCATACCCGTCACAGGGGCGTCATCGCTCGAAATCCTCGCCATGAATCTGCCGTTCTCGCCCTTTCAGGTCTGCGCCCTCACGGACGCGAGGAAAGGAGAGCTGTTCGCGGCCCTCTTCAGGACGGCCGCCGGCGGGGTCTCGCGGATTAGCGAAGATGCTATCCTGTCGCCCGCGGGGCTTATGGAAATAATAAAGGAAGAAACTATATTTATAGGCGAAGGCGCTTTACTTTATAGAGATTTTCTGGAAGATAATGTGTTGGGGGGGGAGGCTATACGGATCTGCCCTCCTTATTTGAACTACCCGAGGGCTTCATCCCTCGCTTTTTACGGTTTTAAAAGGTTTACGGAGGGGCACGCGGACGAGGTTCTGGGCCTCGCGCCGATGTATATAAGAAAACCGGACGCAGAATTAACAGCAAAGGGGAGACAAGATGACCGAATCGGACATAATTGAAAAACTGCTCGTAGCGGACGAGGAGTTTAAGCGCTTATACTTCGAGCACAGGGAACTCGACGATGTCGTCAGGAGCCTCGAGAGTAAAGACGCACTCTCTCTCGATGACGAGATGGAAGTCAGGAAACTGAAAAAGGTAAAGCTTTCGCTCAAAGACAGAATGGAAGCGAGAATTGCCGAATGGAAGCATAAATAAAAAACTGCGCGCCGCTCCGTGACAATAGGCGGACCGCATAAAATACGGGGGTAATTTTGAAATGGCGAGAATGATCGGTGCCGAGATGTTTTTCGAGACTCTGATACACGAGGGCGTAGAAGTGGTGTTCGGGCTGCCGGGGGGATACGTGCTCAAAGTGTACGACGTAATGCCCAGGTACTCGGACCGGATCAGGCACGTTCTTGCCAGGCACGAGCAGGCGGCTACGCACATGGCGGACGGCTACGCGCGCGCGTCGGGCAAGCCGGGAGTGGTGCTCTGCACGTCGGGCCCCGCCGCGACAAACACAGTAACGGGTATCGCGACCGCGCAGATGGATTCCTCACCCGTTGTCGTATTCACGGGACAGGTCCCGCTGCCTTATCTGGGGAGCGACGCGTTCCAGGAAGCGGACCATATCGGAATAACGCGCCCCTGTACCAAGCACAACTACCTGGTCAGAAGGACCAAAGACCTCCCGCGCGCCATAAAAGAGGCGTTCTACATCGCGTCAACCGGCAGACCGAGCCCGGTGTTGGTCGACATGCCGAAGGACGTCCTCATCGGCGAGGACGAGTTCGTGATACCGGACGAAATAAACCTGAGGGGATACAAACCGCCGAAGAAGGGACACCCGGGCCAGATAAAGCGCGCGGTCGATATGATACTGGCCGCGAAGAGGCCGCTCATATTCGGAGGGGGCGGACTCCTGTGGTCGGGGGCTTCGGAGGAATTAAAGGAGCTGGTACACAGGCTCCAGATACCCGTAACCCTCACCCTAATGGGACTGGGCGCTTTTCCCGCTGACGACCCGCTGTTCATAAGCATGCTCGGCATGCACGGCTCCTATGCGGCGAACATGGCGGTCCACGACTGCGACCTCGTTATCTCCATAGGCGCGAGGTTCGACGACAGGGCCACGGGCGGCAACTTCGCAAAGTTCGCACCCAACGCGAAGATAATCCACATAGACATAGACCCCGCGACCATTGACAAGAATATAGTCGTACACTGCCCCATAGTAGGGGACGCGAAGGAAGTCCTGAGACAGATGCTCGAAATGCTTCCGGCGAAGGTGAAGACGAACCGGAAGGAATGGATGGGGCAGATAAAGGAGTGGGAGAAAAAGCACCCGCTCGCGTACAAACAGGAAGGCGACAAGATACTGACGACTTACGTCATAGATACGCTCAGCAAGATCACGGACGGGGAGGCGATAATCGTCTCCGACGTCGGACAGCACCAGATGTGGGTAGCCCAGTGGTATAGGTTCAAGTACCCGAGGACGTGGATCACGTCGGGCGGCCTGGGGACGATGGGTTTCGGGTTCCCGGCGGCCATGGGGGCGAAGTTCGCGCGGCCCGACAAGATGGTCGTATGCGTATGCGGCGACGGGAGCTTCCAGATGAACATGCAGGAGCTCGCTACCGCCGTCGAGAACAAGATGGACATAAAGATAATCCTCCTCAATAACGGTCATCACGGAATGGTCAGGCAGTGGCAAACCATGTTCTATAACTGCAACTATTCCGCGTCCAAGTTCGACGTTCTGCCTGACTTCGTCAAGCTGGCGGAGTCCTTCGGCGCGATCGGTCTCAAGGCCAGGAGGCCTGAAGACCTCGAAGCGACTCTCAGGGAGGGCCTGTCCACGGAAGGCGTCGTCCTCATGGAGATATTCGTCGACTGCGAAGAGCTCGTTTACCCGATGATCGCACCCGGGGGCGCGATGAACGAAATGATACTCGGCCCCGGAGACGCGGTGAGCGGCATGGTGGCCGAAGCGGCCGATATGGCTTAACAGGAAAGATCGTGTATAATGAGGGGGCTTTCTTTATAAAGTAGGGTACTCTTTTGTCTTTTTCCCCTATCGGAAGTAAAGTTTCAGTCGATCATAACCGGAGGTTTATTACCAGTGAGGCACACTATAACGCTTCTTGTCGATAACGAATCCGGCGTCCTTTCGAGGATCGCCGGTCTATTCAGCGCCAGGGGTTTCAACATCGAGAGCCTGAACGTCGGAGAGACGCTCGACCCGGAAACGTCGCGTATAACTCTCGTAACGACCGGGGACGATTTCATAATCCAGCAGATAATCAAGAGATTCAACAACATGGTGAACGTGATAAAGGTGAGCGACCTCACGGACGAGGTGCGTGTGGAGAGGGAGATGGTGCTCGTGCGCATGGACGCGAGGGACGAAACGAGGGCGGAGATACTGAGGACGGCTGACATATTCCGGGCGAAGGTAGTGGACGTCGGGCCCAAGTCCTACACGCTTGAACTTACAGGCGACAAGGATAAAATAACCGCCTTTATCGAGTTGCTGCACCCCATGGGGATAAAGGAGCTCGCAAGGACCGGGACCGTCGCCATGAAGCGCGAGTCCAAACTCACGAAGAATAAAGGAGAGGAGAAATGAAGGTTTACTACGACAGCGACATTAACCTGAAAAAGCTGAAAAAGAGAAAGATAGCTATAGTCGGATACGGGAGCCAGGGGCACGCGCACGCGCAGAACCTGAGAGACAGCGGCATGGACGTAGCCGTGGGCCTCCGGGAAGGGAGCGGGAGCTGGGAAAAGGCTAAGGAAGCCGGGTTCAATGTCCTTCCCGTGGACGAAGCCGCGAAGTGGGCGGATATAGTAATGATGCTGGCGCCCGACACGAGCCAGGCGGGCATATACAACGAAGGCATAGCCCCGAGCCTCGAGGCGGGGAACGCCGTCGCTTTCAGCCACGGCTTCAACATACATTACGGACAGATAGTGCCGCCGCCCAACGTGGACGTTTTCATGGTGGCTCCGAAAGCCCCGGGGCACACGGTCAGGGGGCAGTTCGCCGAAGGGTCCGGCGTGCCGATGCTGGTGGCGATTCACCAGGACGCGACGGGGGAAGCGAAGGAGATTGCGCTCGCATACGCGGGAGCCATAGGCGGAGGGCGCGCAGGAATAATAGAAACCACGTTCAAGGACGAGACCGAGACCGACCTCTTCGGGGAGCAGACCGTACTCTGCGGAGGGCTCACAGCCTTGATCATGGCGGGGTTCGAAACCCTCGTCGAGGCCGGATACCCGCCCGAGATGGCGTACTTCGAGTGCTGCCATGAGGTCAAGCTGATAGTCGATCTTATTTACGAGGGCGGCATATCCAATATGCGCTATTCTATAAGCGACACCGCGAAATACGGGGACATCACGAGGGGCCCCAGGGTCGTCAA
Organism: Candidatus Dadabacteria bacterium RIFCSPHIGHO2_12_FULL_53_21; assembly: GCA_001775255.1. Taxonomy (GTDB): domain Bacteria; phylum Desulfobacterota_D; class UBA1144; order Nemesobacterales; family UBA2774; genus 2-12-FULL-53-21. The sequence goes on along the minus strand of MFCJ01000137.1, from coordinate 8,943 downwards.
CGAAGAAACGAAGAAGGAAATGAAGAGGATTCTCACCTCCATACAGAACGGCGAGTTCGCGAGGGAGTGGATACTCGAAAACAAGGCCGGACGCCCTGTCTATAACGCCCTGATGAAGAAAGGGGAGACCCACCCGATAGAGGACATCGGCGGACAGCTCCGCAAGATGATGAGCTCTCTATTCAAAAAGAAACTGGTCGACAAGACTAAGAACTGATGGAACGCAAGCGGTCTCCCGTAGCCACCGAGGGTTTCACCTACCTCGGCATACTTGCAATACTCGCCTGGGCTGCCGCCATGTTCAATTTCACGATACTCTCCATTGTTTTCGCAGTACTCGCGGTTATCACCCTCTTTTTCTTCCGCGACCCGGAGCGCGAGGTCCCGGACGACCCGGACTCCATCGTTTCGCCTGCCGACGGGAGCGTCGTCATGGTGGAGGGGATTTACGAGAGGGACTTCCTGGGCGCTCCCATGACGAGGATAAGCATTTCGCTCGCCCTCTACGACTGCCACATTAACAGGATGCCCGTCAGGGGGAAGGTAGTCGGGACGAAATACTCCCCCGGCGGCTTCAACATAGCGCACATGCCGGACTGGCTCTTCTCGGACGGTATGAAGAGGAAGTCTGACGACAACGAGAGGCTCTCCACGCTCATCGAGACGCCCGAGGGGGAAAAGATAGTCGTCTCCCAGATAGCGGGGTTCCTCGCCAGGAGGATAGTCTCATACGCTGAGATCGACATGAAATTTAAAAAGGGCGAGAGGTACGGTATGATTAAGTTCGGCTCGAGGGTGGACGTCTATCTGCCCGAGGGGTGTATAATAGAAGTGAGCATCGGTAACCGAGTAAAAGCGGGGGAGAGCATAATAGCATGGCTAGACGGGAACAAGGCGTGAGAAGGAAAAAATCGAAGCGGCAGAAAGTAATGCCCGTTCTGCCGAACATATTCACGACGGGCAACCTGTGCTTCGGTATCCTGTCCATACTGACCTCGATAGAGATAGTCTCGGCCATGGGCGCGGGGAACGATTCCGACCCCTGGGCCTTCAGGAAATTCTGGTGGGCGGGCGCCTTCATAGTAATATCGTTCTTTTTCGACACACTCGACGGGAGGCTCGCGAGGTTTATTAAGCACGAGAGCAATTTCGGCCTCTCGTACGATTCCATCTCGGACGTCGTATCTTTCGGCGTGGCCCCTGCGGTGCTCATATACGTATGGACACTCATGGACAAGGGGAAGCTCGGCCTCATGGCGGTCATAGTCTACGTCGTCTGCGCCGCCCTCAGGCTCGCCCGCTTCAACGTGCAGTCGGGCACGGTGGAGAGGTTCAATTTTACGGGGCTCCCGAGCCCCATTGCCGCGGGCCTGATGGTGGCCCCGCTGATGCTGCTCTCGTCCCTCAGGATAGACCCCGACGGGAGGGTGCTCTGGTATTACCTGATAGCCGCCCCGGTTATAGGGCTCCTCATGGTAAGTAACGTGAAATACTCGAAGCGGCCCACGCTCAGGCTGGGGGGGCCTTTCAACGCCCTCGTCGTCGCTGCGATAATTATCGCCGCCGTGATAACCAACCCGGAGATCATGTTCATATTCCTCGTGTATCTCTACGCCGTCTCGGGGATCGTGCTCCATGCGCTCGGGTACCTGACCGGGAAGCCCGGGGTGCAGGAAGAACCCGTACCGGGGGAAGCGGCCGAATAATTAAAGACGTAACCACCCCTAATTACACAACATCTCACGTTTCAGGTGTTTTTCGTCCTTGATAGGGGGATAATTCCCGTTATCTTATTACGGGTACAAAACCCCACAATTCGACATCCAAATACGAACGCAGAGCGGAGTCGCCGATGACAGCAGGTGTTAAAGAGAGGCTTGTCTTTAAGGGAATTTACGATTCGGGCAGGCGCCGCGCGCGGATTTCGGTAATGTCCGCGTTCCTTGCCGTCATTCTGGGTATTATGGTAGTTTCTTGCCACAGAGAGGAGAACAAGATGGATAACGAAAGTCTGAAGAAAGAGACTTTGAACGGTATTACCAGATACAGGCTCGATAACGGAATGACGATTATACTCGAGGAGAACCGCTCGGCCCCTGTCGTTGCCGTGAACGTATGGGTGAAGACGGGGAGCGCCTGCGAGACGGAGGGGGAATACGGCCTCGCGCACGTGCATGAGCACATGGTGTTCAAGGGTACCGAGAAAAGGGCTGTAGGCGAGATAGCGAGGGTTATCGAGGGGAGCGGCGGGGACATAAACGCTTTTACGTCTTTCGACGAAACGGTCTACTACGTAGTCATAGCGAGCAGGTTCATGGATACGGCGCTCGACGTGCTGTCGGACACGATGGAGAACTCCACGTTCGACCCGGAGGAGCTCGAGAAGGAGCTCGAGGTCGTGGTCGAGGAGATAAGGCGGGGGGAGGACAGCCCGGGCAGGAACCTGAGCGAGAAGCTCTTTTCCACGGCCTTCACCGAGCACCCCTACGGGAGGCCCATAATCGGGACGGAAGCGGGGGTAAAGGCTTTTGACAGAAAGAAGGTCACGGACTTTTATCATAAATGGTACGCCTCCAATAACATGACGCTCGTCGTGGTAGGCGATTTCGATACGGCGAAGATAGAGCCCAGGATAGAAGAGACGTTCGGCAAGCTCCACAGGAGGGACCTCCCGGAGTGCAATATACCGGACGAGCCGGAGCAGAAGGGCATGAAGGCTTTCGTCATCGAGAAGCCCCTTCAGGAGGGGTATTTCTCCCTCGCGTTCCACATACCGAACGCCAAAGGGGAAGACACCCCGGCCGTGGACGTTCTGGGCAACATACTGGGCGGCGGGGAGAGCTCGAGGCTCTACAGGAACATAAAAGAGGAAAAAGGGCTTACGAGCAACGTATACGCCTACGCGTACACGCCGATGAGGGAAGGGATTTTCGCCGTGGGCGGAACGCTCGACCCCTCGGAATCGAAGGAAGCGCTCAAGGAAATAATGAAAGAGGTCATGAGGCTCAAATACGAGCCCGTGGGTGACGTCGAGCTATCGAGGGTCAAGATCAACATAGAGAGCGACGCCGTATACACCAAGGAAACGATGCAGGGACAGGCGCAGAAGCTGGGCTTCTTCGAGATAGAGACGGGCGATTTCAGGTACGAGGACGAATACCTCGGGAAGGTGCGGAAAGTCACGCCCGAAGACATAATGCGGGCGGCGAATAAATACCTCACGATCGACAACCTCACCGCGGGCTTCCTGCTCCCGGCGGGACAGGCCGCACTGACGGAAGACGATGTCAGGGAAATCGCGAAGCAGGCATCCGAGGAAGTTTCGCGGGAAATGGCCCGGAACAAGGGCAACGGCTCGGACGCTGCGTTTACCGACGAGGAGCTCACGGAAGAGATAATCGTTCCGTCAGCCGGCATGAATACCGGGGATAAGAACACCCCCGCGGCCGTAGCGGAGCCCGTGAAAGCCGCCCCCGGCGAAGTCAAGAAATTCGTACTCGATAACGGCATACAAGTACTAATCAAAGAAAACCCGGGCGTGCCCCTATTCGCCGCCAGGGCCGCTTTTCTGGGCGGCGTCAGGTATGAAGACGAGAAGACCCAGGGGATGTCCAATTTCATGTCGCGCATGTTCACGAGGGGGACGGAGACGAGGAGCGCCGCCCAAATAGCAGAGGAAATCGAATCGATAGCGGGCGAGGTGCAGGGGTTTTCAGGGCGCAACAGCTTCGGAGTCACGGTCGAGTCCCTGAGCCAGAACTTCGGCGAGGCCATAGACATATTCGCGGACGTAATACTCCGCCCGTCGTTCGAATCCCAGGAGATCGAGCGCGCGAGGCGCGAAATACTGTCCGAGATAAACAGGGAAGGGGACAACCTTCTGAAGACCACGGTCAATCTCTTCCTCGCCACACTGTACGCGGACCACCCGTACAAATATAATCCGCTCGGCACCGTGGAAACGGTGACCGAGTTCGACGGCCCCGACCTTAGGGAGTTCTACTCTAAATACGTCAGGCCCGAGAACATGGTAATAACGATCGTAGGCGAGGTAGACGAAAACGAAGCCCTCGAAGCGATCAAGGAAAAATTCGGAAGCATGAAGAAGGGCGCTTCCACCGCGCCGGTTATAAAGCCGGTAACACCGCCCACGGCGGTTACCGAGAAGACAGAGACAAAGCCCGACAAGGCCCAGACCCATATCATAATGGGATTCCTCGCGCCCCCGATAAACACCGAGGACGAGTACGCGTTCGAGGTGCTGAACACTATCCTCTCCGGGCAGGGCGGCAGGCTCTTCATCGAGCTAAGGGACAAGAAGAGCCTCGCATATACGGTGACGTCGTTCTATACGCCGGGTCTCGAGCCGGGTTATTTCGGCGTCTACATAGGCACCGCGCCTCAGAAGGAGGAAGAGGCCGTGAAGGCGATCAAAGAACAGCTCGGACTCGTGCTGAAGGACGGCGTGACGGACGAGGAGATAAAGCGCGCCCAGAATTACCTGGTCGGGAGCTTCGAGATAGGGCTCCAGCAGAACTCTTCCCAGGCTGCCAAGATCACGTTCGACGAGCTATACGGCATAGGGTGGGAGGAGTATAAGAGATACCCGCAGGAAATATTCGCCGTTACGAAAGAGGACGTGCAGAAAGCGGCAAAGAAATATATTGACCTTAACAAGTACACCCTCATAATCGTAAAGCCCGAGAACGCGACGCAGGGGTAGATATTCGCTAAGACATGCGGGCCCTGAAATATCCCCGTTTGTGATCAGGGGCTTGAGAACTTCGATATAATACCGATCCCGCCGGAGGGGACTCCACTCCGGATTACCGGCCCGATATCAATTCCATAAACGGCTCCGGGCCTGTTACCCTTGAAATTTTTAACCGGATTAGTGTATAATGGGGACTTAAAGAGCCCGGGGGGACAAATCCAAAGTTCTAGTCTCGTTAAAGGAGGATTTGATAGAGGTATGGAGAGTCTCCCCCCCGGACCCAAACTCGACTATTACGCTAATAGTATAGCAGACTTTTTCCGGCTGTAATCATTTTTCCCTCTTTTTATCTAATTTTCTCTTAAAGAGTTTACATCAAACTTGCTTGTATATACGGCTGTGAGCCCTGCTCCGGTTCTTTACCCCGGGAATGTCTTTTTGTGTCTATTGTAATGTTATAGGACAAGCTCCGGAATTATTTCACACATCCTTAATAAAAAGTATCTAATATATAGAGTGGATAGTGGGGATCTCACGCGCTGGCATGGGATTTGCACCCTTTAATATCAAATACAGAAGCAGGAGGCTATGAGATATGAGAGCGAATGTATTCAAGGACGTTAACAAAGTCGGTCTCGAGGAAAGGGCGATACCCAAGGCGGGGCCGGGCGAGGCGGTAGTAAGGGTTACGCTTACGACCATATGCGGGACGGACGTGCATATAATGAGGGGGGAGTTCCCGGTGAGGGTCGGACAAACCATAGGGCACGAGCCCGTGGGCGTTATTCACGAGCTCGGGGACGGGGTTACGGACTATAAGCTGGGCGAGAGGGTAGCGATAAACGCGATCACCCCGTGCGGGATGTGCGAATACTGCCTCTCTGCGAACTGGGCGCAGTGCGGCGGGTTCCTGGGCGGATGGAAGATGGGGAATACAATAGACGGCTGCCAGGCGGACTACGTGAAGATTCCGAGCGCCATGGCTAACCTGGCGAGGATACCGGACGAGCTCTCTGACGAGGACGTGCTGCTGACGACCGATATATTCTCGACGGGCCTATCGGGGGCCGAGAGCGCCGACATTCAGGTGGGGGACATGGTCGCTATATTCGGACAGGGGCCTATAGGTTTAGGCGCGACGGCGGGCGCAAAGCTCAAGGGGGCTTCACTCATCATAGGCGTCGATACAATCCCTTCGCGCATGAAGATGGCGATGAAGATGGGGGCAGACGTCGTAATCGACTTCAAGAAAAAAGACCCCGTGAAAGAGATACTCGATATGACGAGGGGGAGGGGGGTCGATGTCGCGATTGAGGCGCTCGGCACCCAGACGACTCTCGAGAACTGTGTCAAGGCTACGCGCGTCGGCGGGACCATATCGAGCCTCGGGGTTTACCCGGCGGACATGCCGAATATAGGCGTCCCTAATCAGGCATTCGGGTTCGGTATCGCGGACAAGAATATCGTGTCCACTCTCTGCCCCGGAGGGAAGGAGAGGATGCGAAGGCTGATGGACCTCGTCAAGAACGAGCGGGTTAATTTACGCCAGCTAATCACGCACAGGTTCTCGCTCGACGAGATCGAGGAGGCATACAAGCTCTTCTCGTCCCAGTCGGACGGCGTGATAAAGGTCGCGATCCAGCCGTAGAGGTGCGGGACCTAAGAGCTGTAATATCTTATATCCTATTCTTAAAGAATTGGTTGAAAACCGAGTTTTCGGTGAGGTTTAACTAGATTAATACGTCACCGATGCTTTGTGATATATTTTTCTCAGTATAATAAATTGTATGCAATAATTAAATCCATGAATTTGTTAAAATGAGAGATGATAGAACCTGAGATTTCCCTAGCATTTTCAGTCCATTCTAAAAAGGGTACTTATGCACTCTTGCTCGGATCAGGTGTATCAAGAGCAGCTGGTATTCCTACGGGTTGGGAAATCGTGTTGGATTTAATTAAAAAATTGGCAGCAACTAACGGAGAAGATTGTAGTGCTGATCCTGAGACTTGGTTTGTTAATAAATATAATGAGGAACCGGACTATTCCAACATTCTAGAGTATTTTAGCAAGTCACCTACGACACGTAGTCAAATACTAAGACCTTATTTTGAACCGAACGATGAAGAAAGGGAAGAAAATTTAAAAATGCCTACGCAAGCTCATAAATCTATAGCGAATTTAGTGAAAGAAGGATACGTGAAAGTAATTTTAACAACGAATTTCGATCGATTGCTTGAGCAAGCTTTAGAACAAGTCGGGATAAGGCCTTCGGTGATAAGCACACAAGATTCGATAAAAGATGCTCCGCCCTTACCTCATACAGATTGTCTGATGATTAAGTTGCACGGTGATTATTTAGATGCACGAATTAAGAACTCTCCAAAAGAATTAGCAAGTTATAACTCTGAATTAAAAAAACTCCTGGATAGAATTCTTAGTGAATACGGTTTAATTATTTGTGGATGGTCAGCGGATTGGGACACCGCATTGGTCAGTGCATTTGAGAGATGTAAGAATCACAGATTCCAAACATTTTGGACATCAAAAGATGAACCGAAGGCAAACGCAGAAAGATTAATTAATCTTAGGAAAGCAGAAATAATTAAAATAAAGGGTGCAGATACATTCTTTAAAGATTTAGAAGAGAAGGTAATTTCTATCCAGGAATTTAATCGGCCTCATCCTCTATCTACTCAAACTGCAATCGCTACTATAAAAAGGTTACTAAGGGATAGAAGCCAAGATATACGTCTTCACGATTTTGTGACGGAGTTAGTGGAAGATACTTACAATAACTTGTCACCCGATAATTTCCCCATTAAAAAGAATGATGCACCCATATCTGAAGATACACTTATTAGCAGAGTGAAGATTTATGAATCATATGTCGAGCGTTTGTTAAATGTGATGATTGCTGGTTGTTATTGGGGAGATGAGTCCACAACGAATCTCTGGGTAAAGGGTCTTCAGCGAATAGCTAATTCATCGGGAGACGGTGAGGGCTCACTATTGTGGATTAATTTAAGACTTTACCCTGCTCTGTTACTATTCTACGGTGCTTGTTTAGGCTCAATACTGAGTAATAATTTTCAATGTTTTGCATCTTTAATACATCATGTTTGGGTGAGGTTAGGCATAGAAGAGGAAAATTTATTCTACTATATGCATGAACATAACAAAGAACCAATTAATAATGATGCAGCACAAATACTTATTGGCGGGGAGAAAATGGTAGCCCCTTTGAGTATATATTTATTTGAAAAACTAAGGGAACCATTTAGGGAATACTTAACTTCCGAAATAGAATATCAGAAAGCATTTGATAGATTTGAATATTTATTAGCTCTAATCTATTTTGATCAGGGCCTTAAGAAAACCCAACATTATACTGACGGACCCCATGTTTGGGGACCCGTTGGTATGTTTGCATTCAGAGGCGCATACAATGAGCATGATTATCATTTCGTTAATGCTAATATATCAGTGAAGATAACCGAAGAAGTAGTACGTGATAGAGACAATTGGCCACCCTTAAAAGCTGGCTTATTTGATGGTTCCGCTGAAAGATTTGAAAAAGTTAAAGCACAATATGATGGATTTGTGAGTAAAGCTTATAGTGCTCGTCATCCGGTTCTTTAAAATGAGGATCAGGAATCAATATGAACATTATTCTCCTTCAAACTCTAATAGTATTCCTATGTTTTTCCGCTTTATTTTTAGGTGTTATGTTAATAAAGTCGGGGAACAGAGTATTAAAAGGAGAAAAATCTAATGTCCAAAAATCAATACTGGATCGCCTTTTCTATGATTACTATATTTGGAAATGGTTGTTTGGTGAGAGCAAAGGCGGCGCATACAGACAAATTTGGCTGGGAGTGGCTTCTATAATTTGGGGAGTTGTATTGTTCCTCTTTCTTTCCCTGAGTGGAATTTTGTTTTAGGTATGTTGTACGTGATTTCACAGGCGAAATAATCTAGAAAAACATATTTAAGGGCCAAACGGATGTATCAAATTACGCCATTAGAATCAGCTGTTTCCATGTAAGCTGGCAGGTTCAAATTCGCTTCTTCTGTTGTCAACCCCTCAGGATTTGGTAATATATACCCCGGTTTAATAAGCCGACTGGTTTGCAAACCGTAATTTTTCCTTGAAATTAAAGCCATATAGTGAAGAATATAAGGAACTCCTCAAACTATGTTTGAAATAATAGTAATCATAATCGGGCTC
>MFCJ01000136.1 GCA_001775255.1 Candidatus Dadabacteria bacterium RIFCSPHIGHO2_12_FULL_53_21 | reverse complement strand
CGGATACGCCGTGAGCAGGGGTGCGGATAACGTCTTTTTCGGCGCTCATCACTCCGACAGGGGCGTTTATCCCGACTGCCGGGAAGAGTTCGTCGAATCATTTCAGACCTCCGAGAGGCTCGCTACAGCCAACCCCGAGCTCAACATCGTCGCGCCCTTCGTCAACATGGACAAGGCGGATATAGTTAAGCTCGGCACCGAGTTGGGAGTGCCGTTTAGAGAGACCTGGAGCTGTTACAAGGGGGGGCACGTCCACTGCGGGGTATGCAGCTCATGCAGGGAGAGAAAGAGGGCATTTCTCGATGCGGGGGTTACCGACCCGACGGTGTACGAAAGATGAACATCAGCGAAATCTTTTACTCCATTCAGGGCGAGGGCGTGGAAATCGGTCTTCCCACCGTGTTTGTCAGGCTCTTCGCCTGCGACCTGAGGTGCTCGTGGTGCGATACGATGTATGCGGTAGAGGGGAGGGACTTCAAAAAGATGACGGTCGGCGAAATCCGCGCCGGGATTGCGGGGTTCGGCTGCAGAAGGGTATGCATTACCGGGGGGGAGCCCCTGATCCAGAAGGACGAAGCCGGGGAATTGACGGAATATCTGATAAAAGATGGTTATAGGGTAGTGCTCGAGACGAGCGGCCACAAATTGCCGCCGCCCGTGTTCTGGACTGAAAACTGCATAATAAGCATGGACTGCAAATGTCCGGGCTCGGGTATGCAGGAGAGAATGGACTTCGGACTCTTTCAGAAGCTCCGCCCTCAGGACCAGCTGAAATTCGTCATAGCAGACGAAGCGGATTATGAGTACGCAAAGCAAATTCTGTCGAAGTATACGATAAAGGCGAACATAATTTTCCAGCCTGCCGGCGGACAGGGGCTCGGCTGGCTGCCGGAGAGGGTAATAGGCGATAATCTTGAGCGTGTCCGGGTCCTTCCCCAGCTTCACAAGCTAATCTGGGGGGACAAAAGGGGTGTATAATTAAGGAGTATCCGGGCCCCGGGCGTTTTGTTTTTGCCGGTAATTATGTTATACTCCGCTTTTGGCTTTATAACTAAATAAATATGGGGTGATTGTTGATACAGAGGTTGATAATGGACGAGATTAAGGAAAAATACGACTATGAGCCGTTTGCCGATACCGAAGAGTATAGAGAGGTAAACGAGGCCTGCATTCACGGATGGATCGAGATCATGCGCCGGAAGGGTCTCAGCGGGATCGAGGCGATTCTGGACGTAGCGACAGGTGCGGGGACAATGGTGCAGATCGTGTTCGATCAGCTTCCCGCAAGCTGGAAGAAAGCAGCGGTAATGTGTCTCGACCAGTCCTCGGAAGCGCTCAGGCTGGCGCAATCAAAGCTCGAGAAGACGGTCGAAAGATTGAAATTGGTACATTCCTCCGTTGAGGATATGACGATACCGGACGCGAGCATTGACGTAGCGGTCTGGGGGAACGGCATACATTACCTCTCGGAGCAGGAACAGCTCGACAGCATTAAGAGAATAAAACAAGCCTTAAAGCCGGGAGGCCTCTTTTTCTTCAATACCGCCTTTTACGAAGAAGCAAGGCCTGCGGAAACTCTCGGTTTCTACCGCACGCAGGTTAAAAACGCTGTACAGTATCTCAGGGACCGCGGTATAAGCAGACAGAGAAACGATTCCAGGACCGAGGCTTCGAAATTCCTCCCCAGGTCTTATTACGAGCAATTAGTGAAGGAAGCGGGTTTCAAGCTGGTCGAGGTCAAGGAATACGCGGTCGACATGCGGAGAGAAGCCTGGGAGTACATAAGCTCCTTCCAGCAGTATGCCGCGGGGGCTTTGAGAGGCTATCCCGTCGACGCGGCCGTCGAGGCTATGAAAGAGGCCGTCCAGCCGGCGCTCGAGCAGCACGGGAACAGGGACCAGAAAGGGAACCTCTACATAACGCGCAAATGGCTTGCCATAAGCACACAGGCATAACATAAACCCTATAGCCATTCCTATCTGATAAATCTGATTGCTTAAGCGGATACGGATATTACATCAGGTTGTAATAATCGAGGCCGAGGTGCGTGATTAGCTCCTCGCCCTTCATGTAGCGGAGCGTGTTCTTCAACTTCATGAGCTGAATAAACAGGTCGTGCTCGGGGTAAAGCCCCTTGCCGTACATCGGGCTCTTGAAATAGAAGGACAGCCATTCCTGAATCCCGTCGAACCCAGCCCTCTTCGCAAGGTCGAGGAACAGCACGAGGTCGAGCACTATGGGCGCGGCCAGTATGCTGTCCCTGCAGAGGAAGTTGACCTTGATCTGCATCGGATAGCCGAGCCAGCCGAAAATATCTATGTTGTCCCAGGCTTCCTTGGCGTCGCCTCTCGGGGGGTAATAGTTGATCCTTACCTTGTGATAGTAGTTCGAATAGAGGTCGGGATGGAGGTCGGGCTGGAACATGTATTCGAGGACGCTCAGCTTGCTCTCTTCTTTTGTTTTAAAAGAATTTGGGTCATCGAGCACCTCGCCGTCCCTGTTCCCGAGTATATTCGTCGAGAACCAGCCGCTGAGCCCGATCATCCTGCTCTTAAGCCCGGGGGCGAGGATAGTTTTCATCAGGGTCTGCCCAGTCTTGAAGTCTTTCCCCGCTATTGGGACCTTCTTCTTCTTGGCAAAGTCCGTGAGTGCGGGAACGTCTACCGACAGGTTAGGGGCCCCGTTCGCATACGGCACTCCGCACTGAAGGGCCGCGTAAGCGTATATCATGCTCGGCGCAATGTCCGGGTGGTTTTCCCTGAGGCCCTTTTCGAAAGAGGCCATGGTAGCGTGTACCGGAGTGGGCCTGATAAAGACCTCCGTGCTTCCGCACCACACCATAACGAGCCGTGCTACGCCGCTCTCCTTCTTGAACCTCTTGATGTCTTCGATGAGCTGCCCGGCCAGGTCCATCTTGGTCTTACCGGATTTCAGGTGTTTTCCGTTGAGGTTTTTGACGTATTTCCTGCTGAATACGGCAGGCATCGGTTTTAATTTCTGGAGTGTATCCTTTAATTCGTCTACCAGGTTTTTTTCGAGGACGCCTGCTTTAATAGCCGCTTCGTAACAATTATCAGGGAATATGTCCCATCCCGCGAATACTATATCCTTGAGTTCCGCAAGCGGTAAAAATTCCTTGATGAGCGGGGACTTTTTCTCTGTCCTCTTTCCGAGCCTTATCCTTCCCAATTGGGTGAGGGAGCCTATGGGCTTTCCGAGCCCCCTTTTAATGGCCTCGACGCCGGCGATGAACGTGGTGCTCACGGCGCCGCCTATGCCCGGAATCAGAACGCCCAGCTTTCCTTCGGGCGGGGCGATTTTCTTCTGTTTTTTTGAAGCCGATTTCTTTTTCCCGGTATCAGACAAGGTAAGGTTTACCTCTTCGAGAACTGCTGTCCGCGTCTCGCTTTCTTGAGTCCGTACTTCTTCCTCTCGACCATCCTCGAGTCCCTGCTGAGCTGACCCGCTACCTTGAGCGGCTTTCTGTTGGCGTCGTCCACCTGAAGAAGGGCCCTCGCGATCCCGTGTCTCACCGCGCCTGCCTGGCCCGTAAGACCCCCGCCCTTGACGTCGACTATGACGTTAAACTTCCCGACCGACTGGGTCGTTGCCAGCGGTCCCAGGGCGTGTACCTTCCAGTATTCGCGCGGGAAATACTCTTCCGCTTCCCGGCCGTTTATCGTTATCTTTCCGTCGCCTGTTCTGAGCCAAACCCGGGCGATCGATGTTTTTCTTCTTCCGGTTCCGTAATAGTTAACTTCAGCCATATTTATCTACTATACCTCCAGGGATTCGGGCTTCTGCGGCGAATGCGGATGCTCGTTTCCGGTGTAGATCTTTAATCTCGTTATGAGTTTTTTCTGCCACCTGTTCTTAGGGAGCATGCCCCAGACAGCCTTTTTTAATATTTCTCTAGGCTTCTTCTTCGAGAGGTCCTCGGCGGCTATGGATCTGATCCCGCCCGGGTGCCCCGTGTGCCAGTAATATCTCTTGTCTTCCAGCTTGTTGCCCGTGAATTTCAATTTGTCGGCGTTGACGACTATTACAAAATCCCCTATATCGGCGTGAGGGGTGAATTGGGCTTTTTCTTTACCTCTCAGTATCCTGGCTATTTTTGAAGACAGTCTCCCGACAGTTTTTCCTTCCCCGTCGATTAAAAACCATTTCTTCTCGAAGTCTTCGCTTCTCGCCATATAAGTCTTCATTTTATCTGCCTCTAACTATTAGAGTTAAGCAAATCAATTTACCGTCTATAGAGGGAATGTCAAGCATACTGCCCGCTCGGTAGTGGGTCATTTTGAAATTAGGGCTAAAATATCCTCAATCTACAATAGATGATCTGTAACCTTCGCTTTCATTGCGGGGGTTACTCTCAGGGATTGATGAATCCTGCAAAAATTGCCGCTACTATTTGCGCTTGTTTCTTTATATCTAGCTTGTTCATAATTAATATTATACTTGAGCGGTCAAGTAATATTAACATCTAAGTTGCCTCTTGACTTCATTAAGTATGGGTGGTAGTTTGTTAAGTGGCAATGCTACTTGAATAAGTAAAGCCCCTACTTGGACAAGTAAGAGAATGATAGGAGCATAAAATGTTTGGAGTCGCAAGCAATAAATCCACAAAAAACAATTGGGATAATCTTGAATTTAATGCAAGGCAATTATTTACCCCATCTGCACCAATAAGTGCAGCAGATTTATTTACAGGTCGGAGTGAACAAATCCAGAGATTAATTAATGCTGTTGCAGATCCCGGGAGACATGCAGTTCTTTATGGTGAAAGGGGTGTTGGCAAAACATCTCTTGGTAACACCTTCCATGAGTTAATCGGGTCTGTTGGTATATTTCCTATCCGGCAACAATCTTCCCCAGGAGATGACTATACATCCCTCTGGAAAAAAGTATTTCGAGAAATTGTTTTTGAAATTAAGGACCCCGGGAATTATGGAAAGGAGGTAACTGAGAAATTTACCATTGCAGATAAATATGAGAGCGTCATTACACCGGACGATGTAGTGCGGGAACTGAGAAAATCTCCATTCTCTAAAATTCCCGTCATTATCTTCGATGAATTTGACAAGATAAAAAATACCAACGCAAAACAATTAATGGCTCATACTATTAAGGCTTTATCCGACAGCGGCGTGAATGTAACTGTTCTTTTAATCGGCGTAGCTGATGATATAACTACTTTGGTTGAGGAGCATCAATCCGTTAGCAGAAATATTGAAGAGATTAAAATGCCAAGAATGAACAAAAACGAATTAAATGCGATCTTGGATCAACGGCTTCCTAAGCTCGGTATAAAAATTGACCCCGATGCCAGATGGAAGATTGTAACTCTTTCACGTGGATTGCCTGAATATATCCATTCACTAGGACGTGATTCTACAATCCAAGCAATAAGGGAAAAAAAGAAACTCATAACTGAGGCTCACGTTGGGAATGCTATTAATGAATTGATTTCGCAATCCGACCAGTCTATAAACAATGCCTATAAAAAAGCTATTCTTAGCAATAAAAAGAATGCACTATACAGAGAAGTTCTTTTAGCCTGTGCTATGGCAAGAACTGATGACGAAGGGAAGTTTCCGCCAGTAGCAGTTGTTGACCCGTTAATCAAAATATTAAGGCGCAAGATTGCGATAGCGAATTTTCAATCACATCTTGCAACCTTCTCAAGTGATGAAAGAGGGAATATATTACAGAAACACGGTGTGAGTAGGGCGTATAAATATCGATTTACAGAACCCAAGATGCAACCCTATGTGATTATGCAAGGTATTAATGCTGAACTTATTAACAACGAAGCTTTGTCTATTCTTTCGGCTCCCGAGCAACCTTCTCTCCCCAACGTGTTTGGGCCGCCCTCTTAGCGATTTCTTTCCGTCGTTCAGCAGATAGTTTTTCAGCTCTAGCTTTCCCGCCTTTTAAGCCTCCTAATCGGCCTAAAGCAACCGCGGCGGGGTTCTTTTCGGGTTTTTCTTCGGATGGTTCTTTAGTAGCTTTATCGACTATGGACTTAGCGAGGATGTTAATATCTTCGGATTGTTTGCTTGACCGCTTAGGCATACACATAGTATGCCATTCATACAAGGAATTGTCTAGTATTTGTCTGTTTCAACAATTGCACTTTCTTGAAAGTGGTCGAATGCTTCAGGGTCAAAGATGTTTACGGATATTATTTCAGAAACTGCAATAACAAACTCAAAATCATCATCAACTTCCAAATCTGGCAATTGTCCATTTGCAATCTTATCGTAAACCATCGCATAGTTAGTAGTAATATGAAGACTCATATCTTTTTGATCTCTATAACCACTATAAAATGGGATGATTTTTAAATATCTTCGGGTCCCTCCTGGCAAATAATTGCTTGTCACAGCTCCAATGTAAACCTTATTGTTCTTTAATGTTATAGAAACCATCTTTGTTCTCTTGATGGCTTTTTCTAGTATCTGTTCAAAATTTTCTCCTTCCTCTTGGATTGCTCTACTTAGTTCTTTCGATTTATCGAAGAAAAGCCGATTGCAAATATGTGGTAAGCAAAGTCCGGCTAGAAACGAAATTGTTGCAATACCTGAATACGCAAAACGAACAGTATGTCTCCACCAATTAACAAAATCAGCTATTAAGGTAATTTTCCCCTGTAAGTATATTATTGTTATATATGGCACTTCTGCGAATCCAAGCAGAATAATGCCTGCAATCATAGAACTGAATGCAAGTTCATATCCAGATTCACGTTGAAGTGTGTATTTTGTTCGATTTAATCTACTTAGGAAGTAATAACCGCCTAAAAGTGGCAGCAATAATAGATTGAGCTGAGGCATCTAAAGTGACTCAAAATCAAATTATTTTTTCGTCTTGAATGTTATTCCCGCAGCGTCTTTAATCAATTTTTTGCCCTTTGCGCTTTGGAAAAAATCCTTTGGTTTGATATAATGTACCCCAGACTTAGATACATAGACTTTTGGACTTTCTTGAGTTTCTTCGGAAGATGACTTAGACTTTTCTTGAACTTTGCTCATATTCACCTCCTTGATAAGCATTATAATACACTTATGTATAAAATTCCATAATTTTTGATAGACATACTCAAAATCCAAAGCGGCCCCCCTTGTCTCATATCAAACCATATCTATAAGAATCCATAGGGGTTCCATCAGTAACACACTTTGAGATGCTTTGATGATCGATTGCCTTTGTGGAGACCCGATCAAAACGACTTTCATTACTGCCCCCCATCATAGATATTACGCGGCTTCGTGGGGGGAGCTGATATTTTAAGGGTATCCTAACAATCAGGAAAAGTTAAGGGATGAATTTCAAACTGACCTACTACCGCCCGCTCACGGGGAAATAGTCTGAAATTGGTCTAGGCATCTAACAATGATATAATGATTCCCGAACAAATAATAATATGCAATCGATTAAGGAAACGAAACACAGATCGCCCGACTGGAAGAGGGACTTCGGAGAAAGGCTCTTCGGAATCCTCGGACGGGACGGGGTCATACACTCAGACGACGAGCTCCTTGCGTATGACTGCGACGCCCTGACCGGCTACAGGATCAAGCCACTTTTTGTCGTGCTGCCGAGGACTTCGGGCGAGGTATCGCGTGTAATGAAGATGTGTTACGATGAGGACGTCCCCTATGTGCCGAGAGGGGCGGGGACAGGCCTCTCGGGAGGGGCCCTGCCCACGGATGAAGGCATAGTAATATCGCTCGCCCGGATGAACAGGATAATCGAAGTGGATATACCCAACGAGCGGGTCGTGGTCGAGCCGGGCGTGACCAACCTGTCCGTTACGAATGCGGTGAGCTCCTATGGTTATTATTACGCCCCCGACCCTTCGAGCCAGATAGTCTGTACTATAGGCGGGAACGTCGCCGAGAACTCTGGGGGAGTGCACTGCCTTAAATACGGAGTAACCACGAACCACGTCCTCGGACTCGAGGTGGTTCTCCCCGACGGGGAGATTATAGAGACCGGGGGGAAGACCCCCGACCACCCGGGCTACGACATTATGGGGCTCATGGTGGGCTCGGAAGGGCTTCTGGGGATCGTCACGAGGGTCACCCTGAGGATAATAAAGAAGCCCGAGACCGTAAAGACGCTCTTTGCCTCGTTCGACAGGATAGAGGACGCCGGGGCTTCGGTTTCCGGTATAACTGCAAGGGGTGTGATACCCGCGGGGATGGAGATAATGGACAACCTCTGTATCCGCTCGGTCGAAGAGGCCGTTCACGCCGGATACCCTGTGGAAGCCGGCTCCATACTCCTCGTGGAGCTCGACGGGCCCTCAGCCGAGGTCGATGCGCAGATGCCGGTCGTCGAGGAGGTGCTCCGGGGGCACAGCGCGCTCGAGATAAGGATCGCCAGGGACGCGAAGGAAAGGGACCTCTTCTGGAAGGGGAGGAAGAACGCCTTTCCGGCCATGGGCAGAGTGAGCTCCGATTATTACGTCCAGGACGGCGTCATACCGAGGAGCAAGCTCGCTCAGGTACTGGGAAAGATAGGGGAGCTGAGCAGGGAGTACGGTCTCAGCGTAGGGAACGTTTTTCACGCGGGTGACGGGAACCTGCACCCCCTCGTGCTCTATAATTCGAAGATAGAGGGCGAGCCTGAGAAGGCGCTCGAGCTCGCGGGCAGGATCCTCGGCGTATGCGTCGATTCGGGTGGAAGCATCACGGGGGAGCACGGCGTGGGGAACGATAAGAAGAGGTTCCTCTCGCTCATGTTCGACGACAACGATCTCGAGACAATGAACCTCATGAGGTGCGCGTTTGACTGGAAGGGTCTCTGCAACCCGGGGAAGGTCTTCCCCACGCCCAGGACCTGCGTCGAGCAGGGGATGAAGCCCTATGCCGAGCACCCTCTCCAGAAGTCGGGTCTCGGTGAGATGTATTAGTCCCGGCAAGAGTCATTAAATTCATAACGAATAGAAAGCTTCGGACGGTAATTGAACATCGATGCCTGAATCCTCCATATTTAACCAATTGACCGGTATAGTCGGCGGTGAAAACGCCGTTCAAGAACCGCATCTCCTCGAATCGTCCGCCGTGGACGGCGTCATACCCAAAATAATTCTTTTCCCTGAGAACATAGAGCAAATATCGGAAATCATGAAGACGGCGTCGCGCGCAGGGGCTTCGGTCGTGCCGACGGGCTCGGGGACCAAGAGGGGTATCGGGAATAAGCCCCTCGGCGCCGACATCGTTCTATCTACCAGGAGACTCAACCGTGTTATAGAGCACGAATCGTCTGATCTCGTGGCGACGACAGAGTGCGGGATCACGCTGACCGGGCTGCAGTCGCATCTCCGCAGGAAGAATCAGTTCCTCCCGGTCGATCCCCCGCACGTACAGGGCGGAGCGACCGTAGGCGGTATTATCGCCTCAAACGACAGCGGCCCTCTGAGGCTCCGGTACGGGACTTCGAGGGAGCTGCTAATCGGCATGAAGGTCGTGCGTGCGGACGGCAGCATCTTTAAAGGCGGCTCGAAAGTAGTCAAGAACGTCGCCGGGTACGACATGCCGAAGCTCTTCGTCGGCTCCCTCGGCACCCTCGGCATAATCGCGGAAGCGACGTTCAGGCTCTACCCCGTACCCGAATCATCCGGAACTTATATCGCCTGCTTCGAATCACTGGACAAGGCCCATGATACGGTCAAGTCCCTCATTGACTCGGCCCTCGTGATAAACGCCATGGAGCACATGAATCCCGGACTCGCGGGAAGCATAACGGAAAGACTCGGTCTCGGTTCGGACTACAAACGATACTCGCTCGCCGTAAGGATAATGAACGTGTCGCGGGCCGTGGATGACCAGGTGAAAACTGTTACGGACGTCTCGCAGAGGAACGGCGGAAAAGGTCTGATAATACAGGATGAGAATGAAGAGTCTTTCTGGCATGAAGTGAGGGAATTCCCATGGAGGTCCCCGGCCTCCCCGAGCGTGGTCCTCAAGACAGGCGTGCTCATCTCGGACGTCCCGCGAGTGTTTCTCCTGCTCGACGGATTATCGGATAAATACGGTGTCCGCGCCCGTGCGTCCGCGAGGGCTGCTAACGGAGTTGTGATTATTTCGATCGACGGGGATAAGGAATCTGTGATTAATTCCGTAAAAGAGCTGAGGGAATTTTCCGAATCCGCGGGGGGCAGCCTGGTGGTCAGGGAAGCGTCACCGGATATAAAGCCTGCTCTCGACGTCTGGGGCGGTATGGGCTCGTCGCTCGGCCTCATGAAAAGGATAAAATCGGCCTTCGATCCGGGGAATATACTCAATCCCGGCAGGCTCTTCTGAAATAAAACCCGATATATATCCCTTGCGCTCCACTTCCCGCTTGGTTAGGCTATTCCCGCTTTTTACTCGTTTAGCCTCTGCCTTGGGAATGTGATGATCCGTAGAGACGACACCGACGGGTGGATTCTTATAACCCAGTATGACCATGCTATCCTGGCCGGGGATCTCATGGAGCGCTGGGGGAACGATACCTTTTCCTCTCCTGATCCGCGTGAGGAGGTGCTTTTCGCAGTGAGAGAGCACGATTGCGGGTGGAAGGAGTGGGACTCCTCCCCCAAAATTAATCCCGAAAACGGCTATCCGGCTAATTTTATGGAGATGGAGTCGTCCGATCAGTCCGGTATATGGAGGAGGTCCTTTGAATCTCACTCTGATGAGCATCCCTATGCTTCGGCCCTCGTCGCGCTCCATTTCGCGAGGTTCAACCGGAAGATCCTAATCAAGGACCACTCGGACCTGAATGCGAAATTACTCGAGGGCGCGATAGACAGATTTGTCTCCGATAAGCTCGGTATGGAACATTCGAAACCGGGCAGCATCCCCCGGGAAGTCAAAATCAACCTCAGGCTGCTCCAGGTCGTAGATATAATTTCCCTCGCCCTCTGCCACGGCTGGGAATCCATGGAGATCGCCGATGTGCCCGTCGATTATGGGGGCAATTCTGCAAGACTTGTCCTTAAATCGGAGGACGGTTTCAACTTTACAATTTCGCCCTATCCGTTCTCGGGGACCACTTTGGAATTACGCGTACAGGCGCGGAAGCTCGGAAGGAGAAGCTATTCCGGCAACGAGGATTTGAGAAGGTCTCTCGGGAGCGCCCCTTACGCCGCCCTTGATTTCACAATAAGAAAAGGCTAAACATTTAGTATGCAGCAAAGTAGGTACGATTAGTATGCAGCAAAGAAGGTACGACGCTTTCGACGAGACGGACAAACCGAGCGCCGAGCTCATAGAAGACTGCGTCCACTGCGGCTTTTGCCTCTCCGCGTGCCCCACGTATCAGGAGACCGGAAACGAGCTCGACTCCCCGAGGGGGAGGATATATCTCATGAAGTCCGCTTCCGAGGGGAAGATACCGATGGGAGGCTCTCTCGTAAAGCATCTGGATATGTGTCTGGGCTGTCTCGCGTGCGAGCCCGCATGCCCATCGGGCGTGCGTTACGGCAGGCTCATCGAGGCGGGAAGGTCCCAGATCGAGAGACGATACGAGCGACCCTACACCGATAGGCTCTACAGGTCTTTGATCTTCTCCCTGTTCCCATACCCGGGGAGGCTCAAGCTCCTCCTGCCGTTCTTCTATCTGTATCAAAAGCTCGGGATAAAAAACCTGGTCGAGTCTTCGGGAATCCTGAGGGCAATATCCCCCAGCCTCGCGCAGATGGAGGGGATGCTCCCTGAAGTGGATTCCCCGTCCGTCCCCCGTGCGCTTCCCGACGTAACCCCCGCCGGGGGTAAGAAGCGTTACCGCGTGGCGCTCCTTACCGGGTGCGTGCAGAGTGTTTTCTTTTCGAAGACTAACGAAGCGACTGTCAGGGTATTGGCCGAGAACGGGTGCGAGGTGTTAATTCCCCGGAATCAGGGATGCTGCGGTGCGCTTTCGGTGCACTCCGGGAGACTCTCCGAAGGAAGGGATTTCGCGAGGTTTCTTGTCAGGAGTTTCGAAGGCCCGGACGTCGACGCCATAATCGTAAATTCTGCGGGATGCGGCTCGACCATGAAGGAATACGGGGAGATACTTGGGGACGATCCCGTGTTTGCGGAGCGCGCCCGGAAAATCAGTGAAAAGACCAGGGACATCATGGAGTTCCTGGGGGACATAGGCCTCGCCGGGGAGCTGAAGGCCCTCGATTTGAAAATCACGTATCAGGACGCCTGCCACCTGGGACACGCACAGAGGATAAAGGAGCAGCCGAGGGACATCCTCAGGCAGATACCCGGCATCGAATTAAATGAGCTTCCCGAATCCGAGCTCTGCTGCGGCAGCGCCGGCATATATAATATGGTAGAGCCCGATATGTCGCGGAGGCTTCTCGAGCGCAAGATAAGGCATCTGAAAGAGACAGGCGCGGATTACCTTGTGGCTGGAAACCCGGGCTGCCTGCTTCAGATAAGAAAGGGCATCAGGCAGCACGGACTCGACATCAAAACAGCCCATCCGGTAGAGCTTCTCGACCGGTCATACATGGGTATCTCGGAATAACCTGTTTCGATTGTCAGAAACTTATCCCCCGGCCCTTGATCTCGTCGAGAACCGCTTCGAGTGGCTTGTCTTCCGACACCCAGTAATTCCCGCTCATGTCAGGTTTGAAAGATGGTTTTGATATCCTGCACACCTTGAGGACCTTTTCACAGGGGAGTGTTTCCATAGAGCTCTGTCCCGTTTTCATGCATGTCAATTCGAAGCCGGGGATGTTCACTGTGAATGCGGACCAGTTGCCGGGGTTAATGTCGGATGTCCACCCGGCGCTCGCGCCGGGGTCTTTAACGGGGTGCGTGATCCAGTAGTCGCTGTCCGATGTATTTAACTTATCCTATAATTACAAGGTGTTACAATACGCTCAACGGCTATTTGCATCAATTTGTTTCCACGATGTTGTCATGCCGATATGGATTTCCCCCGAGTAATCAAATATAATATGTCTATTACTTCTGGAAAGGACGGTCGATAATATGGCAGGCGGACAGGCGTTAACAGAAGGGGAGATAATGGATATAACTAACTTCATTTCCCTTAAACAATTCCCCCCAAAGTTGAGAAAACTTGCTAAATTTCTATTAGAATCCGATACCCCTCTAACAATCTGTGAAGCGTGCAAGGTGTTAAAACTGAACTTGGATAGTATTTACACGATGATTGCCCGGTGTAGAAGAAAGGGCAATGATTTCAATGAGTTTATAAATGAACAATCAAAAATGCTCTTACAGAGTAACAGAATCGGAGTTTACCAGGCGGTCGTACAGGGGGCGGTTTCTCGTTCATCTACGGCCCATAATCAACAAAAACTCTTTGCTCAGTTAGTCGGAGATGCAAAAGACGATGTACGTATTAACACTTCAATCACACTAGCCATAGGAATGAATGTAACTATGGTTACTCCTGCCGATCAAGATAGAGATAAAGGTTGTATAGATGTCGAGCCAATTATTCCCTTGAATAGATAAACAGGGCTTATCGATAAACCGGAAATGGAATAAGGAGGGGAGTCGGGTAAACCAGCTCCCCTTTTTTGTTTCTTCGACACTAATGAACATCAGCCGAGGTAGAGGCCGGTTTCCAACTTGCATCTGATTCCATTATAATATTTACGATCCATACTGGTAAAGTAGTACATACGCGAGGATGTGCCCCCTCATAAGGCGGAGAATCACTTGCCATTGATATTACGCCGACAACTTCACCCTGCTGATTCACAATAGCGCTTCCCGAAGTACCACCTTTTATAGGTTCCTCAGATTCAATCCAGAGGCCGGATTGTTGATGCGGGAAATTATTTCGCAAATGCGCCTTTGCATTTATCCATTTCTGTTCGTGGTTATAGATAAAAACATCAAGATGTAATTCTCCGTA
>MFCJ01000135.1 GCA_001775255.1 Candidatus Dadabacteria bacterium RIFCSPHIGHO2_12_FULL_53_21 | reverse complement strand
CTTTTCATCAAGGAAAAGAAGAAATAACAATTGCCTTGTCTTTATGAAGCAGGATAGCTGATGAAGCGCTTTAAACCTCCAGCCCCATGTTGCCTGAGTCAAATTTGCCCGGGCGGGGGGTTTACCTTATTATCACCGTCATTCCCTCCAGGCGCCCGCCCATTTCCCCCTTCATCGCGCGTCATTCGATTATTCCCCCTTAGAGAGAAAACCGTTCCGTAGCTGCTGTTCAGCCGTTCACTTGAGGAGCATCCCGCCCCCCGAAATATTTGCCTTGAAAATACAATGCAACATTGACGAGCCCTATCATCACAGGGACCTCGACGAGGGGGCCTATGACGGCTGCGAAAGCCGCGCCTGAGCCTATGCCGAAGACTGCGGCCGCTACTGCGATTGCCAACTCGAAGTTATTGCTCGCGGCTGTGAATGAAAGGGCAGTGGTTTTAGAATAGTCCGCACCCGCCTTCCTGCCCATCCAAAAGCTGACTAGGAACATCAGCACGAAATAGATTAGGAGCGGGACAGCGATACGTACCACGTCCATCGGGATCCGGACGATAAGATTGCCCTTGAGACTGAACATAACCACAATAGTGAAAAGCAGGGCTATTAGCGTAATGGGACTGATCCTGGGGATAAATCTGGAATGATACCATTCCTTGCCCCATGCCTTTACGAACACGAGGCGCGTCAGCATTCCCGCAATAAACGGAATACCCAGATAGATAAAGACGCTTTTCGCTATTTGGCCGATAGAAATTTCTACTATGCTGCCCTTGAGACCAAAAAGAGGCGGCATGATTGTGATGAACAGCCAGGCGTATACACTATAAAAAAGCACCTGGAAAATGCTGTTTAAGGCAACAAGCCCGGCGCAATACTCCGTGTCTCCCTTTGCAAGCTCATTCCAGACGATCACCATTGCTATACAGCGGGCTAGGCCAATTAGAATCAGGCCCGCCATGTATTCGGGGTAGTCCCTGAGGAACAATATCGCGAGAAAGAACATCAGGACCGGACCGATAATCCAATTCTGCACAAGAGATAGGCCGAGTACTTTCAGATTTCGGAACACATCACCCATCTCCTCATACCGCACCTTGGCAAACGGCGGGTACATCATCAATATCAGACCAATCGCAATTGGTATATTGGTCGAGCCGTATTGGAAACGGTTTACAAACGATTCAGTTCCGGGGATGAAGCGGCCTATAGCTACCCCCAGAGCCATTGCAAGAAAAATCCATATGGTCAAGTAGCGATCCATGAACGAAAGCCGCGAGGCGACTCCGCGCTGCCGTGTAGCCGGACACTCTAGAGACATCTCTCTCTCCCTTTCATACTCATCTCCTCATACAATCAATTTACAAGCTTCCAAAATTCGAAACACTACCGGGAAATAGAATCCCGTAAGCGTAGGTATTACACACGGCGTCTGCCATACGGGGGCGTCGCGCCAGTCCCGGCGAACACGAGGAAGAACGTTCCCAGCCCTTCCGTGAAACAGAGACGGATACACTCCTTCATTCCGGGTCCTTCCTCCTTTGGGTGAGCCTTGCAAATATTTGATGAGCCATCGCCGCCCGGGGTTACACACGGCGCGTGTTAACTTTGATTGGCACAGAATAAGCCGGGTTCAGACCACCTTCAGCTTATCCCTTTTATTTTCTCTTTTGACGGCAGTGACCCACTCGGTAATTTTCTCCCTTATCCGTTCCCTGACTTCCCTCACCCGCTTCATAATCTCCTCGTCGGTCCCGGTGAACTTCGAAGGGTCGGGGAAGCTCCAGTGGAACCTCTCCCTGCATCCCGGGAATATCGGGCACGTCTCCGCGGAGGTCTCGTCGCATACGGTTATCACGTATGTGTAATAACGCCCCTGCTTCAGCAGTTCGAACGCGGACACCGTCTCTTTCCCGGTGATATCTATTCCCTCTTCCCTGAGCGCGGCCACAGCGTACGGGTTCAGCTTCCCCGGCTCGAGCCCAGCGCTCTCCACGTCGAACCTGTCACCGGCGATTTTTCTTAGCAGCTCCTCGGCCATCTGGCTCCGTGCGGAATTATGCACGCACACGAAAAGCACCCTGTGTTTTATCATGTCTTACTCTCCTTCCTGCAGAATGAAATAAAAGACTCGGCCTCGATCAGCTTGCTCCGCGTGCAGCACTCCGAAAATAGGAATGCCAGGACTTCCTCGAGCGCGTGCGCCTCGGCCCTGTACCGGAGGAACTGGCTCTCCCTACTCACGCTTACGAGGCCGGCGATCTTGAGCTTCTCCAAATGGTGAGACAGCGTAGAGCCGGGTATGCCCAGCTCCGACTGTATGTCCCCCACCACCATGCCGTCCGGGTGGGAAGCCAGGAGCAGCCTCATTATCATGAGCCTCTGCTCGTTCCCCATAGCCGATATCATGTCCGCCAGGTGCGCTACGCTTTTCCTCTGCCGCTTTAGTTTCATATTTCTACTATAGCAGAAATAACGTAATATTCAACCCGCGATTATCAATAATAAATTATCCGTGAATCCAAATCCTTACCTTGTCATTGCCAGACTCCAAAGGAACCGCGGCAATCTCAACCTTTCCTTTAATCCCCTCTCCCCACTGTGGGAAACGATTCCGAGCAAGCAAGGAATCGGTCGTATTTATAACAAAGGCAGGGATGGTGCTTAAATCCGAATCGATGATGCCTGAAATAAAATAGTAAGGGTGAGGGGGCACATCGGCATTTTGTCATTCCCGAGCTCTTCTGATTAAATCAGCAACGTACCCCCACCCCGTTCGTCCTGAGCCTGTCGAAGGGTCGAAGGGCGCATACGTAGTGTGGCTCTACGAATCTCCCGAACCTCCTCTGCCCAACCCAACAACTAAGCCAAACCCGTTCGTCCTGAGCCTGTCGAAGGATGAAAATTATTTCCCTCCCCCTTAGAAAAAGGGGGATTAAGGGGGATTTAGCTTTTAGCCTGTTCGTCCCGAGCAAGAGCCTGTACTGAGTTTATCGAAGGATCGAAGGGCGTATCTTTTTCTGTCATTGCGAGCAACGATTTCGACCGAGGGAGGAATCGGACGCCCTCGGCTGATTGCAAATAAGTCTCTTCATCAACGCGCTTGAGTTGCAAAAGCCAAATCATGAAACGCAGCGCGGCAATCTCGTCTTTTCCTTCCCCCGACATTACAGAATTTGCGGCGGGTGAGCACCCGCATATTTATTTCTCTCCCCTCTTTTCAAAGGGGGGAGGGTATGGGTGGGGGGTTTACCTTACACTCCAATCAATCCAGAAAGTCTTTTTCTTCCCGACATTACAGAATTTGCGTTAAGAAAATCGCGTGTTTAAGCGTATAAAAATCTTTCAGCTTTCCATTTGAAAGATTTTAGATTAAACACAAGATTTTTAGCAAATTATGTAGTCGGATGATTTTTGCTTCTTTTCATCAAGGAAAAGAAGGATAAAAAAACAGCCTTTCTCCTTCCTTTGTCTTCTCTTAAACCACACTACGTGTGTCTTTTCATCAAGGGAAAGAAGAAATAAGATTTGCTTTTGCTTGTCATTCCCGAATGCCTTTATCGGGAATCCAGTCCTTCCTTTCCAGCATTACAGAATTCGCGGCACGCATTATGCGCCGCGCTACGTGCGCGGTCTTTCCCTCCCCTCCGCCGCGAGCAGAATAGCGGCAAAAACCGCTACCCCCGCAAGGGCTATGAGCGGCAGCTCGATCGCGAGCGCCGCGAGCAGCCCCGCCGCGAACCCCGAGAGCGCCTCTGCCCCCACCAGGATCGACTGGTTATTCCCGAGCACGCTCCCCTGCTCATCCGTGCTCACCATGAGCGACAGCATCGACGCGCACGCGGGCAGCGCCACGGCGATCGCGAGGCCGGGCAGGAACAGCGTCACCCAGAGCGCCCCTTCCTGCCGGGGCAGTAATATCAGCAGCATGAGTATCCCGAACAGCGCAGTCGAGTAAATGGTTATCTTCTTCGCAGAGAACCGCGTCGCCAGGTATCCCGTCAGCCACAGGTTCGCGAATACTATCGGCACGGCAGCCCACGCAATGAAGTCGGACACCCTCCCCACGCCCATTTGGTACCGGTCGACGAGGTACATCGGGTACGCCCTGAAGAATCCGAATATGGAAAAGTAGATGAGGAAATTCACGAGATAGACGGTCCTTATCCGCCCGGCGGTGAATATCGTGAACATGTTCGTGAACGCTTCGACGTAATTTGTCTTCGCCCCGGCATCGGGCATGCGCGTTTCTCTGAATACGTAGTAAGTAAACGCGAGGGCGAATAGGAGGAGTATGAATACCGCCCAATACGGGGTCGCGTAATTGAACCATGGCAGGGTCGACGGGTCCGCGAGCTTCCCTCCGATGAGGGGCCCGGCGACGAATGCGCTGCTGCCGCTCAGGTACATATATCCGAAAAGCCTGCTCCTGTTCTCCTCTGTGCTTACGTCGGCGATTGCGCTCTGGGCCGTCACAATGTCGGCATCGGCGAGCCCCATTAAGAGAGAGATGCCCATGAGCGCGGGCAGGCAGTTCAACTGAAGCGATAACGCAAAGAGGGCGTAGCATACGGCGATAGCAAAGAGGGAGACGAGCAGGACAGGTCTCCTGCCGAACCTGTCCGACATCGCGCCCATCACGGGCGAGCCCAGGAACTGCCCCAGCGGATAAAGCATGAGCAGCACTCCCAGCACTATAGACCTGTCGGCCTTGAACGGCAGCGAGTCAAGGATTCCCCCGCTGTTGTCGAGTATCATCGGCGTAAAGATGGTTATCATCAGGCTGTAGCCGAAGAACGCTACGAATATTACTATATAGAGTGGGAGTATCTGAAAAAAGCCCGATTTCCGGTTGTCGGTCATTACGGCAGCTCCTTCCGGCCGCAAGAGCTTAACCGCCAATCGGAATATTGTCATTCCCGGTACGATTGCGCGCGAGTAAACAATCGGTCGCTTTCGGCTGATTGCAAATATGCTTCATTATCCCGGCACTTCGCAGCACAAGCCAAAACAAATCGAGAATCCACACACACACACGAAGTGTGTTCTTACGATTCTTCCGCCGCTCCTCTGCCCAACCCAACACTCAAGCCAAACCCGTTCACCCTGAGCCTGTCGAAGGGTCGAAGGGTGTCATTTCGAGCGCAGTGAAACGCAGCGCGGCAATCTAGTTTTTGTCTTCCCCCCGACATTACAGAATTTGCGTTAAGAAAATCGATTGTTAACGCGTAAAAAATGTTTTAGGGGACGATTCCGAGCAAGTAAGGAATCGGACGCTCTTTCCTATCAGCAATAATGTAGCTAGACTTGCATCATTGTTAATTAGGGCGGAATTAAAACATTTTAGCGTTAACATGAGATTTTTAGCAAATTATGTGCAGTCTTTTCATAGACCACACTACGGGCGTTAAGAAAAACGATTACCTATTGTTTGTCATTCCTAAAAACGCGAAGCAAATCTCGGCAATCCCCCTCACTCCATCATCAAAAACGCCTTTATCCTTTCGTTAGGGTCAATGGACAAAACCAGATACCATAAAACAGAAACCACAATCACAACCACGGCCGCGATCACTATAAGACCCGCCCTGCTGAAGTTCCTCCTGTTCGGATCGGCCCTCCGGCTGAACGACCAGTATAGAAGGACCGCCACGTTAAGGAGCGGCACGAGAGCGATTATTATGGTGCCTAACCAGCCCGGCACCGAAATCGGCCTGACATTGGTGTCCGTAACCTGTGTATTCATCTCCCTCTCCTCTCATTCCGCAATTAAACAAGTCCTACTTCTCTATCATAATCATCGGGTGTATGAGCCAGAAATAGAACACGAGAATACATATGAAATTAGCCGTCCCCAGGATCAGGTTGGCGACGCTGAAATTCTTCCTGTTCACGTTCCCTTTCTTCGAGAGAGCCCAGTAGAGGAGAAAAATCAGGTTGAACGGCGGCAGATAAATGAGCAGCAGGGTCATTATCCACTGCCCGACCGTAAACGGCTTCTCCGTGTTCATCGCCTCCATATACACACCGGTCTCCTTATCGTCCGAGTCTGTATATGTATACGAACCTGCACGGGGAAAGTTTTAAATCGGGATAGTGAGATGATATTAACAGAGCTTCCCTACGATGCTCCCCAACCTCCTCCATACCGCATATATTGTCATTTCGACTAACAGTTCTGAGCGGGCGCAAGAACTGGTCGCTCTTCGCTGATTGCAAATAACTCGCATTGACATCGTATCCAATCCGCGTAAACCAAAACGAGAAATCTATCTTCTGCCTTTTTTTTAATTCGTCATCCTGAACTCGTTTCAGGATCTCATCTTTTTAACCCGTTCGTGCTGAGCCTGTCGAAGCACGCATTGTTTCCCCGACATTACAGAATTTGCGTTAAGAAAATCGCGTGTTTAAGCGTATAAAAATCTTTCAGCTTTCCATTTGAAAGATTTTAGCTTAAACATAAGATTTTTAGCAAATTATGTAGTCGGATGATTTTTGCTTCTTTTCATCAAGGAAAAGAAGGATAAAAAAACAGCCTTTCTCCTTCCTTTGTCTTTTCATAAGACACACGCTGTGTGCCTTTTCATCAAGGAAAAGAAGAAATAATCTTCACTTTATCTTTGCCTTCCTGAATCAAGATCAGGCTGGATGCAGCCCCTCAAATAACCGGCTAATGTCGACCTTACGGCCCCTCGCAAGGTACGTTTGGCGGCGTGTCATTACCCATATACGACGCGCACCTCTCGAGGTCGGCGCAGCTTATCTTGTCCTGCTTGCTCGCCGGGTCCATCGCCTCGTACGCCTCGATCCCGACGGGAATATTATTGCAGATGCTCATATCGAACCCGTCGTCCTTCTGGGCCGACTCGTTTTGAGCCGCGCACGCACCGAGCGCGAAAGCCCCTATCACTAGCGCCTTACATAGATCTTTCTTCGTCATGCGAATCATTCCTCCTTTAATATCCTGAAGCCATCACACATTATACACTCACCAGAGTCAAAATTAATCACCCACTCCCCATTGCCATTCCCCCGCCTCCGATTATATTTTTCAGGAGCATCAGGAAACCCCATGACAGACACCAAACCCGGCCCCGGAAGCGAAAAGCGCCTCGACGGAGACGTCGACAAATATTATTACTACCTGAACATGATCACGGAGAACGTCCGGAACGGATATAACCTCATGGTCGTGAAATACTGCGACCTATCCCTCCCCCTCATCCCCTCCCTCATCGAAAACGCCAAACTGTCCTCAGGTGAATTCGACATTACGACAATCCCCGCCATCGAGCTCGGGGCGAAGATATGGAGCCACCAGGGGCGGCGTGACAAGGTCAACGAGCTAGCGCGCCTCGTCTCCGCGCATCCGGAGCTCTCCCCCTGGCAAATACACATTGACCGCGCGTACGACGTACTCAGCGAGACGGAAAAATAATTCCCATGCCCTATCCCTTTGTCATTCCCGACACCGATCGGGAATCCACATCCTTAATCCCGTTCGTCCTGAGCCCGTCGAAGGACAGTATGTTGTCATTTCGACCAACGGGAGAAATCTATCTTTTGCTTTGTCTTTCCCCCGACATTACAGAATTTGCGGCGGGTGAGCACCCGCAGGCATACGATCTATAACACAACACTCTGCTCAATCCAACCCGTTCGCCCTGAGCATGTCGAAGGGCGCATCTTTTTCTTCCCGACATTACAGAATTTGCGGCGGGTGAGCACCCGCGGGCGTACATTCTCTAATATCCCCCCCCTGCTCAATCCAACCCGTTCGTCCTGAGCTTGTCGAAGGGCGTATTTTTAGCAAATTATGTGCAGTCTTTTCGTAAGGCACACTACGTGTGTGATTTTTGCTTCTTTTCATCAAGGAAAAGAAGAAATATAATTTGCCTTTTCTTGTCTTTTCTTTAGTCTTTCCGAAAATTACCAAGGAATCTCTGCAATCCCTCCGCCCCCCCTCCCCCTTTGAATTTCCCTCTCTATCCATTATCCTTCTTCGTTGCATCGAGACCCGAACATGAGCATAACCCTGGTCAGAACAATCATCGGAGCCGCGCTTCTGGCGGCGCTATACTGCCCCCTCCCCTCCCTTTCCCGGGATATGGACGGTTACCTGGTCGCGGAGAGCGCCCCGGAAAAACCCGCGGACAATCCCGCCCCGGCCTCGGAGCCCGCAAATGACCTCACCCTCGACGAGATACTCGGAAAATACTACGCCGCTATTGGCGGACTCGGCAGCTGGCAGTCTATTAACACGCTCGTAACAAAGGGCACGATACTCTCCCAGAACAGGGAGATCACGACGACAGCCGAGTACATGCGTCCCGACAAGTGCAGGGTCTCATACACGATCGGCGGAAAGCTCGTAGTCCAGTCCTATAACGGCGAGACCGCGTGGCAGCAGAGCGCGCTCTCCGAAAGCATCGCGCCTGAAATACTCGACGCCGATCGCACGGATTACCTCCGCGACAGGTGCGGCATAGAGAGCCCCCTCATCGACTACGTGAAAAAGAACCTCAAGGTCACGCTCGAAGGCAGGGATGCCGTCGACGGGAAGGGCGCCTACAAGATCAAGGTCGCATACACGTCGGGTAATTTCCAGTATTACTTACTCGACGCGTCGTCGTTCCTGCCGGTGAAGACGACCGGCTTCTACACTGTCGGCGGGCAGGAGGTAGTCATGATGACCAGGTTCAAGGAATACAAAAGGGT
>MFCJ01000134.1:231-14717 GCA_001775255.1 Candidatus Dadabacteria bacterium RIFCSPHIGHO2_12_FULL_53_21 | reverse complement strand
CGCTCGGATTTCTCACGAAATGGTACCTCGCGCTGCTCCTCCCCGTCTTTCTCTCCTACTATTACACCCGGAGAAAAAAGATAAACTGGCCGATGGTCCTCGTGTTCGCGATAACCTGCCTCGCCCTGTTAATGCCTACTATCTTATTCGGAGGACTTAAAGGGCTTCTCGCTCCCTATGTCACACAGCTCTCCCGCGGCTTTGACCAGCCGTCCTTGTTCTTCCTTGCATCCCTTTTTTTCGAACGGGGTTTCGGTCTGGATATCAATAATGTTTATTTCGCGGGGGCGTCGCTTCTGCTCCAGTTCTCCATGATACCGCTATGCGTGACGAGCAGGGTCGATTCTGTGGACAAGGTGATCAGGTGGACCCTTTTGTCCGTTCTGGTCTTCATTATATTCGCCAGGATAAATTCGCCGCAGTGGATTTTATGGGTCAGTCCGCTCCTGATATTGACCGCTTCCGGGAGGATGTTCGTCGCGGGAATTATCCTCCTCGACCTGCTGACCTATCTCCAGTTCCCCATCCTCTTTCATCTCCGCGAATACGGCGGCCCGTACTACGATCTCTTCCTCCTGGTATTTTCAGTCAAGCTCGCCTTGCAGATATTGTTCGCGGTATCCATATTCCGGGGCTTGATAGGCGACAATTTGGTCTTTATCCGCCTGAGCGGCCGGAAGGAGAGCGGGGCCTGAAGCGGGGGCGGCATTATCCGGAAGTGTAATATTCCTTGATATATCCTCTCCGACTACTTATTCTAATTGCTTGATGCCGCGGGGTATTTTAGAGAAACGTATGAGAAAAACATATTACGCCGTAATTGCCGCGATAATGTTGACCGCAATATTTTCCTGCATGGGGAAACCCGAGCCTGAAATTCCCGAAAGGAAGGTTTTAGACCCTTCCCCGACAAAAGTAGTCGAAGAATTGCTCAAGGCCTGGCAGAAGGAGGATTTCAAAAGTGCCTTCAAATATGTCTATGCGCCTTATACTGATGAAGAGGGCTACGTAATTCAGATGAAGAACTATTTCAAGGATTATCAGATGTCCATTATCGATTTTCACGTACTGGCGACCCAGATATACGACAGGACGTCTATAGTCATTGTGGAGCTTAAAACAAAAGTTAAATCTTCGAAGACCGGTCTTATCACTGAGATGACTCAAAGAAGCCAGTACGACCTGGGAATTTTTGAGGACGAATGGAAAGTTACCGCGGGGAATTGTTTCGAGAACTGTATCGAGATGGAGAAGAAATTAAAGGTGAAAGAGTAGCAGATGATAAGGGTATCCGTGACGGGCGCCGCGGGGAGGATGGGACAGAGGATAATTTATTACCTCTCCAGGGACGAAGGGATCAAGATAGTCGGAGCCAAGGAAGTCGAGAGGCACCATTCACTCGGTATAGACGCCGGGATCATCGCGGGCGTGGGGGAGATTGGCGTCCCCATAACGAGCGATATCGCCGAATCCTCTTTCGGGGCCGATGTGATAGTCGATTTCTCGTCCCCTAAATCGACCCTCCTCAACGCCTCGTACGCCTCGGGCGAAGGCAAGTCCATGGTGATAGGGACGACGGGCTTCACGGAAAAAGAGGAGAGCGAGTTGAGAAGGCTCTGCCAGGGCTTTCCCTGTGTTGTTTCGGCCAATATGAGCATCGGCGTCAACGTGATGATAGAAGCGACCAGGATCCTCGCGCGCACGCTGGGGGACGAATACGACGTCGAGATCTTCGAGGCCCACCACAAGCATAAAGTCGACTCCCCGAGCGGCACGGCGTTAATGATCGGGCAGGCGGCCTCGGAGGGCCTGGGCAGGGATTTCCAGGAAGTCGCCAGATTCGAGCGGCACGGGAGGGTAGGTGAGCGGAAACAGCATGAAATCGGCATACAGTCGCTCAGGGGCGGCGACGTGGTCGGGGAGCACACCGTCATGTTCCTGGGCGAGGGTGAGAGGATCGAGCTCACTCACAGGGCCTTCAGCAGGGACAATTTCGCAAAGGGGGTCCTCCGCGCCGTTAAATGGATCTACGGTAAGCCGCCAGGGGTCTATACGATGAAGGACGTACTTGACCTTTGACCGGGCATTGCGCCCTTTCTTGTTAACCCCCGTAAAGTGATCCGAAGTCAGCCCCGATATGTTCAGATTCGAAATCCTAAAACATGATACAGGAACAGGCGCCAGGCTTGGGAGAATCCATACCGCCCACGGCACTGTCGATACGCCCGCGTTCATGCCCGTGGCGACGCAGGCTTCGGTCAAGGCGCTCAGCCCCGCCGAGGTCGAGTCGCTCGGCTTCGAGATGGTCATTGTGAACGCCTACCATATGTACCTCCGCCCCGGCCACAAGACAATAGAAAAATTGGGGGGTCTTCACAAGTTCATGTCATGGCCCCGCCCGATTACGACCGACAGCGGCGGGTTCCAGGTCCTGAGCCTCTCCAAAACGAGAAAGGTCAAGGAGGAGGGGATAGTGTTCCAGTCCCATCTCGACGGCAGCAGTCACGTGCTTACGCCTGAAAAATGCATCGAGATACAGGAGTCTCTAGGGGTCGACATAATGATGTGCCTCGACGAATGTCCTCCCTACCCCTCGACGCCCGAATATATGAAAAAATCGGTTGGTCTGACTACCCGCTGGGCGAAGCTCTGCAAAGAGGCGCAAAAAAAGCACGATAACGCCCTTTTCGGAATAGTTCAGGGAGGCGTCTTCCCGGACCTGAGGCGCGAATCCGCGGAGGGGCTCACCGGGATCGGGTTCGACGGATATTCCCTCGGCGGGCTCGGGATCGGAGAGGATTCCGCCAGAACCTGCGAGATCACGGAATCCACGCTAGCGCACCTTCCCCCTGAAAAACCGCGTTATCTCATGGGCATCGGGAAGCCCGGGGACATAGCTCAGGCGGTTTCCGCGGGGGTAGATCTCTTCGATTGTGTCATACCCACGAGGAACGCGCGGAACGGCACTCTCTTTACAAGTCACGGAAAACTGGTTATAAAAAATGCCCGGTACGCGGAGGATGAGGGTCCGATTGACGACAATTGCGGGTGTTATACTTGCGGGAATTTCTCGAGAGCTTATCTGAGACACCTCTATATGTCGAAGGAAATACTGGTACTGCGTCTTCTCACTCTTCATAACCTCAGTTACTACGGCAAATTAATGACCGATATTAGAGAAAGCATTGCCCGCGGAGGTTTCTCGGTATTATTAAATAGGGTAAAATCCCCTGGAGGTAAAGATTAGTGTATAAAAATATAATAGCGATAATATCCATAGCTTTAATGGCGATGGGCGGGTGCATGGCTCCCGGAGGTGAAGGCGGACCGGGCGGTTCTCCCCTGGCTTTCCTGCCGTTCGTACTGATATTCGTCCTGTTTTATTTCCTCATTCTCAGGCCCCAGCAGAAGCAGGGCAAGAAGAAGGATGAAATGCTCAAGAGCCTGAAGCGCGGGGACAACGTCATAACCGCCGGGGGTATATACGGCAGGATTATGAACATCTCGGAAGACGACATAGTGACGCTCGAGATATCGAAGGGCGTGAGCGTCCGTATCGCGCGCACCGGCATCACCGGTCTCGAGGGCCAGGGGAAGGAAGAGCCCAAGGATAAGGATAAGGAGGATAAATCCAAGAAATGAGAGCTTCCAGAGGATGGGTTATCACGATTCTCATAATTACGGCACTGTCGGCGCTTCTATTGATCCCCACGATTGCCGGTGACGCTCTTCCGAAATGGTGGGGAAAAATCTTTCCCGACAAGGGGATAAATCTGGGACTCGATTTAAGGGGCGGAATTTTCCTTCTTGTCGGCGTGGATAGCGAAAAGGCCGTGGAGCACGAGCTTAACAGTATCAATGAATATATGAATCAGGAATTGAAGAGCGAAAAAGTGCTCCCGAAGGGTTTTCAAATTACGGGGCAGGATTTAACAATGCAATTCTTCTCCAAGGAAGACCTCGATAAGGCGAAGAAGATCGCGGATGAAAACTTTAATGACAGGACGGACATAGACGAAAAAGACCTGTCATTGAATTTCGTTCTAAAGAACAATTATCTTGACGATATACGTGTCCGGGCCATCGACCAGGTCAAGCAGGTTCTGGAAAACCGAATTCAGGAAATGGGACTAGTCGAACCTTCGGTCCAGAAATCGGGGGCAAACAGGATATTGATTCAGGTCCCGGGGGCGTCCGAGAGGGACAGACAGAGGATCATCGATATCATAAAACGCTCGGCTGTCCTGGAGTTCAAGATCGTCAAGGACACGGGTGTGGATCAGGACGTCCTGCTTGCTAAATACGGCGTTAAGACACCCGAAGAGCTTAATGCCCAGGGCTTGATGCTCGTCCCCGGCGCTACGGGCACCGAGAACGAGAAATTTTTTATCGCCACCGCCGATTCGCCTGTAACCGGCGCGTCTCTTTCGGACGCCCGGCTTATATTCGATGAATTCGGCAGGCCGGCAGTGGGTTTCAGCTTTAAAGGAGAGGGAGCGAGTAAATTCGGCACGCTTACGGAAAAAAACATCGGGCAAAGGCTTGCTATCGTCCTCGACGGCACGATTAAATCGGCCCCCACTATTCAGGAGAGGATTGCGGCACAGGGTAGGATCACCGGAAGTTTTACGACCGAGGAAGCGAAAGACCTCGCGCTCGTGCTCCGTTCGGGCGCGCTGCCTGTCCCGGTAAATGTCGAGCAGGAAAAGACTGTGGGTCCTTCGCTCGGTAAAGATTCCATAGACAGCGGAAAGCTTTCCATGATTGTAGGCGGTGCGCTTGTAATAATCTTTATGATTGTTTTCTACAGGCTTCAGGGCGTTGTAGCGGATATCGCCCTTACGCTCAACATGCTCTTTATTATGGGGTTCCTGTCCGCTTTCGGCGTCACGCTGACGCTCCCCGGTATCGCGGGACTCGTTCTTACAATGGGTATGGCGGTCGACGGAAACATAATCATCTTCGAAAGGATTAAAGAAGAGCTCAGAACCGGAAAGTCCCCCTTCGCGTCGATCGAGGCGGGATATCAGAGGTCGTTCCCTACTGTTCTTGACGCGAACGCCACCACGCTGATAACGGGGCTTATCTTATTCTGGTTCGGCACCGGACCGATCAAGGGTTTTGCCGCAACCCTCTGCATAGGTATTCTGACGACCTTTTTCAGCAACGTGATTATAGCTCATGTTATAACCAGCTATATATACCAGAATAAGAAGGTCGCGGCTTTAAGCATATGATGTTCGATCAGGAGGATCACTGAACTTGGATTTAATTAAACCTAATACAAAAATTGATTTTGTGGGGAAGATGAACAAAGCGGTGGTTTTCTCCATCGTCTTGAGTCTGTTGGCGATCGGTTCGCTGGTCTATCACAAGGGGCCGAATTGGGGTGTCGAGTTCAGGGGCGGAACCGAGATCCATATAAAATTCGCCAATAGCCTGAGTACCGCGGACCTGACGAATATCTTGGATGAGAGCGGATATCACCCGGATGCCGTCCAGAGGCTGGGTTTTGAGGGTGACAAGGAATATTTGCTCAGGTTTTCCCCTGATGTAGTGAAATTCGACCAGATTCAGCCTTTCCGGGTTGAGCTCGAAAAGATGATAACGCAAAAGCCCGAGCTCCGGGGCGCCTCGATACTGAGGATCGATTACATTGGCCCCAACGTCGGGAAAGAGCTAGTCGGGAAGGCCATAATATCCATCCTGCTCGGATGTATAGGAATAATGATATACGTCATGCTGAGGTTCGAATTCGTATTTGCGGTCGGTGCCGTGGTCGCGCTCGTACACGACACCATTATGACTATGGGGGCTATATCTATAACTAATAAAGAATTTACTCTGACAATTATCGCCGCCCTCTTAACGATTATCGGTTTCTCCGTTCACGATACTATCATCATATTCGATAGAATCAGAGAAAATTTAAAGAAGAGCGGCGGAGCTAAGGGATTCACGCAAATTGTGAACGAATCCGTCAATCAAACTCTGTCGAGAACGATTTTAACAAGCTTCACCGTATTCCTCGTGCTTATGTCTCTTTATCTGCTTGGAGGAACAGTTATACACGACTTTGCCTTTACGATGATTTTCGGGGTTTTGTTCGGCACGTATTCTTCGATCTTCGTCGCGAGCGCGATAGTCATATACTGGAAAAAGTGGAGAGGGACGCTGACTTAATAGCCTTCTATTTCTTTAAATATATCGTTTGCACGGGGAACAGTACCCGAGCCCACCATTTTCCCGTTCACGATAACTGCAGGCACCGGATACCAGAGCAATAACGTCCTGATAGATGAAACAAGCGGTACGCGGCACTTTAATATATCTCTGATCACCCTGGGCACGACGTATATATAGTCTTTGGGCTCGATCTGTATTATCTCGACCTCCTCTTCCCCGTACCTCTCGCGTATCTCCCTGTGGAGCCTCCCACATTCCCCCGCAGATTCCCTTATCTCATGGTATGAGGGTTCCTTCTTCGCATGCTCCCCCATCCCTCCCGAGCAGCATATGCATCCGCCCCCCGAATCGCTCTCCCTCACTATGATTACGGTCGAATCGCTAATCGTTAGCCGCCTCCTTTTGTGAGAGCGGCCCCTCTTTCTTTACTGCAGGGAGCGCTTTGGTCCAGACCCTTATCGAATCTATTATTATTATCACGGCGCATATCATCATAACGGCCGTGAAGATGATGTTCACGTATCCCTGGACGCCGAATCCTTCTTTCCTCGTGAGGGGCAAGAAGTTATTCGTGATGTTCAGCCACGCGGCCGTGAGCGTCGTCGCCATTACGAAGGTCATCGGCACGATTGTAACCCAGGCGTATCTCGCCCTGCCGAGCTTTATTATGAACGTCGTCCCCACGCAGAGGGCGATCCCCGCAAGGAGCTGGTTCGCCGTCCCGAACATGGGCCAGATCGTGCTTATGCTTCCCGTGAAGACGAAGTACCCCCACGCGCAGGAGATAAGCGCGCTCGAAATGACCGCCGAAGGCAGGTGGTCGACCCTCTCGAAAGGCTTGTAAAACCTTCCGCCGAATTCCTGTATCATGAACCTCGCGACCCTCGTTCCGGTATCGATCGTCGTCAGTATGAAGAGCGCCTCGAACATGATCGCGAAGTGGTACCAGTAGTCCATCAGGCGGCTCATTCCCGGAAGCGCCGTGAATATCTGCGCCATCCCTACAGCGAGCGAAACCGCCCCTCCCGTCCTTCCGTTGAGCGTCTCCCCGACCTGGGCCGAGAGGTGGTCGAGGTTCACCGTGCTGAGCCCGAGCGTCTCGAATATCGGGCCCGGGACGTTTATGGCGAAGTAATCCCCCGGGAAAAGTGCGGTCGCGGCGATGAGCGCGAGAATGGCGATGAATCCCTCTATCAGCATCGCGACGAACCCTATCGTTTTTATGTCCGATTCCTTCGAGACCATCTTGGGGGAGGTACCCGAGGCGACGAGCGCGTGGAATCCCGAGATCGCGCCGCAGGCGATAGTTATAAATGCAAACGGGAACAGCGCGCCGGGAATTATGGGCCCCCCGCCCTTGATAAACTCCGTTACGGCCGGCATTTTAAGCTCGGGGTCGACGATTATGATCCCGATAGCGAGGAAGATTATAGTGCCTATTTTCATGAAAGAACTAAGATAGTCCCTCGGACAGAGGAGGAGCCAGACGGGCAGTATCGAGGCCGTAAAGCCGTAGATGAGAATGAACAAGGTGATCTTGGCTTTGGGGAGCGTGAAATAGGGCGCGAGCGTGGAGTGGGCTATGTCCTTCCCGAAATAAACGGCCAGTAAAAGCAGTATTACGCCTATGACCGTGGCTTCCGCTATCCTTCCTTTCCTGAACCTGTACATGTAAAGCCCCATAAAGAAGGCGATCGGGATGGTACACCCGATTGTGAACACCCCCCACGAGCTTTCCGCGAGCGCGTTCACCACCGCGAGCCCGAGTCCCGCCAATGCGACGACTAGTATGAAAAGGACGGCGATCGAGGCTATGATCCCCGACAGGGGGCTGATTTCCGTCTTCGCTATCTCCGCCAGCGACTTCCCCCCGTGTCTTACCGAGGCGAAGAATATGATGAAATCGTGCACCGCCCCTGCCAGCACTGCACCTATGAGTATCCATAGGTAGCCGGGCAGCACGCCGAACTGGGCGGCGAGGACGGGTCCTATCAAGGGCCCCGCTCCGGTGATCGCGGCGAAGTGATGTCCGAAGAGTACCCACTTATTAGTCGGGAAATAGTTCTGGCCGTCGTACATGGTGTAGGCGGGGGTTTTCCGTGAATCGTCGAGCACCGCGACCTTCGCCGCGATAAACCCGTGGTAATACCTGTAGAAAATCACCATGACGCAGAGTGCGCCCACGACGAGCGGCATGGCGTGTATGGTCATCCGGCCGACCTCGTCCCGGGGCTGATACTGGGGGAGAAAAACATAATCGCGGTATGTTCTCGCATGCTGTGATTTTTATCTTTACTTATCTGCCTTTAAGCATTAGAACGCGCGTCGCAGGGTAACAAGATACAGCAAATGAATTATAAACTCAAAATTACCGCCGGATTATAGACCGCGGGTATCTATTTAATCGTCCCCGCTCTTTTTCCTTGACTTTATTGCGTATTCTGATATGTTTTCCGCATCTTTAGGAGGAATGAGGTTATAGATTGCTTCGATTGAGGTACGGAAACATTAGTAAGAGTACCTGCCGGGAATGTGTGTTCCGCTCATTTTTATTTTTAAATTCAGGCAGTTCCAGCATTGCTAGAAAGACCCCCGGTTTGCTCTTCTCCTCCCGCAAAACAATAATCTGAAAATTACAGAATGTTATCAATAAAACAAAGGAGAATTTGATATGGAGATAAGCAGCCACACATTAATTTTGCTTGTTTTAGGCATAAGCGTGCTTTCTCTGGCTTTCGCGGGATATCTTGCGAAGTTTGTGCTCAGTTCCGATATGGGCACGACCGCGATGCAGGAGATAAGTAACGCGATTAAAGAAGGAGCCGAGGCGTTTCTCAAGAGACAGTACTCGACCATCATCATGATGAGTCTCGCCCTCGCGGCCCTCATGTTCCTGGTCTACTGGTTCCTTGCCGGCGATAAGGATACAGCCTGGCGTACTACTGTAGCGTTTCTTTTCGGAGCTGGCTGCTCGGCTCTTGCAGGCTATATAGGTATGTGGATATCGATAAGGACGAACATCCGTACCGCGAGCGCCGTGAGGTCGAGTCTCGACAGGGCGCTCAGGATTTCGTTCAGGGGCGGGGCGGTATCGGGGATAACGATCGTCGCCATGAGTCTTCTGGGAGTCGGGATACTATTCTTACTCTACGGCGGATATAGTGATGATGCGGAAGTGCTGAAGAGGGTCCCGTATCTTATAGTCGGGTACGGGTTCGGCGCGAGCTTCGTCGCGCTGTTTGCCCAGCTGGGCGGCGGTATCTACACGAAAGCGGCCGACGTAGGGGCCGACCTCGTCGGTAAGGTCGAGGCAGGGATACCCGAAGACGACCCCAGGAACCCCGCTGTAATAGCGGACCTCGTGGGAGATAACGTCGGCGACTGCGCCGGCCGCGGAGCCGACCTCTTCGAGTCGACCGCAGCCGAGAACATAGGCGCCATGATTTTGGGCGTCGCTCTCTTCCCTCACTTCGGAATTAAGGGGATTCTCTTCCCGCTCGTCGCCCGTGCCTTCGGCCTCATAGCGAGTATGATTGGAATAACATTGGTTAGGTTGAAAAATGAGAACGAAGACCCGATGGGCGCTCTCAACCGCGGCTACTACATCACCTGCATCCTTGCGGCCGCGGGGTTTTTCGTTGCGACGTATCTCCTGCTTGACAACAACCTCTGGTTGTTCCTCGCGGGCGTGATCGGTATCGCGACGAGCATCGCGTTCGTTTACATCACACAATACTATACGGAATACAGATACCGTCCGGTGCAATTCATCGCCGAAGCGTCTCAAACGGGTCCTGCTACCAACATCATAGCCGGTCTCGCGGTAGGTCTAGAGTGTACCGCCCTTCCCGTGCTCGCGATTTCCGCGGCTCTTATAAGCTCATATTACTGCGGAATGTACGGACTGCAGGAGTTTACCGATATTTCCCGGAACGCCGCGGGTCTATATGGTACTGCAATCGCCTGTATGGGGATGCTGGGTACGGCGGCATACATCCTTGCCATGGATACCTTCGGGCCTATTACGGACAACGCTGGCGGTATAGTTGAAATGAGCAAACAGCCTGAAGAAATCAGGAACAAGACTGACAGGCTCGATGCGGTCGGAAACACGACGAAGGCCCTCACGAAGGGATACGCTATAGGCTCTGCTGCTCTCGCGGCTTTCCTTCTCTTCTCGGCTTACATGGACGAAGTCTCACACCTCACCGGAAAGCTTTTCGATACCGTTGACATTGCCCAGGTTCAGGTCTTCGTAGGCGGACTCTTGGGCGCGATGTTGGTCTTCCTCTTCAGCTCGCTCGCGATAAGGGCTGTAGCCAGGGCAGCGTACTATGTAATCAGCGACGTACGCGCTCAGTTCAAGGAAAACCCCGGCATCCTCCAGGGCACTTCCAAGCCCGACTACGCGAGGTGCGTCGATATCGTCACGAAAGGC
The DNA here is from genome assembly GCA_001775255.1 of Candidatus Dadabacteria bacterium RIFCSPHIGHO2_12_FULL_53_21. GTDB lineage: Bacteria > Desulfobacterota_D > UBA1144 > Nemesobacterales > UBA2774 > 2-12-FULL-53-21. Next base: position 4,093 of record MFCJ01000134.1, on the reverse strand, counting down.
GCTCTCAAGGAAATGATCCCTCCCGGTCTTCTCGCTGTCTGCATGCCCATAGCGGTAGGACTCGTATTCAAGCAGTTCGGTCTCGGGGCCGAGGCTGTGGCCGCGTTCCTGATGGTGGGAACCATAGCCGGCATCCTGCTGGCGACATTTATGAATAACGGCGGCGGCGCCTGGGACAACGCAAAGAAATTTGTGGAGATGGGGAATTACGGCGGTAAGAAGTCGGAGACGCATAAAGCTACGATAGTTGGAGACACGGTCGGCGACCCGTTCAAGGACACGGCAGGCCCCTCGATACACGTGCTGATCAAGCTACTCTCGACGATTACGCTCGTGCTTGCGCCGTTGTTTATCTAGTTTTTAGAGAGTAATATTCAGGAGGCCCTGTTGATGTTAAAACAACTCCTGAAACGAAAAAATATAAGCCAGATAACGCTTGAAGCGGACGACGAGCAACACGGTTTAAAACGTGTGCTCGGTCCGCTCGATCTGGTGAGCCTCGGCATCGGTATAATTATCGGCGCCGGGATTTTTGTCGTCACGGGCCAGGCGGCTGCCCAGTACGCTGGGCCTGCGATATCCCTTTCTTTCGTTCTATCCGGTTTCGGCTGCGTTTTTGCGGGATTGTGCTATGCCGAAATGGCCTCGATGATCCCCGTCTCCGGAAGCGCATATACGTATGCGTATGCCACGCTCGGGCAGTTTATCGCTTGGGTCATAGGATGGGACCTCGTTCTCGAATACCTCTTCGCAAGCTCGACTGTCTCGGTAGGCTGGTCGGGCTACGTCGTGAGCTTCCTCAAGGACTTCGGTATCTTTATTCCCGACATAATATCGAGATCGCCTTTGTCATATGACCCTCACGCCGGGTGGGCGTTTACGGGGGCAGTGATCAATCTCCCCGCCATACTTATCGTGCTCGCCGCCATGACGCTCCTGACCATGGGTATCAGGGAATCGGCGGCGGCAACCAGCCTAATCGTGATCATAAAACTCACAGTTCTGTTGGTTTTCATCGGGGTCGGGTTTTTTTATATAAACCGCGAGAACTGGCAGCCGTTCATACCCCCTAACGAAGGGACGTTCGGCCACTTCGGCTGGAGCGGGGTGCTCCGGGGCGCGGGCGTGATATTCTTCGCGTACATAGGCTTCGACGCCGTCTCCACCGCCGCGCAGGAAACGCGCAACCCTCAGCGAAACGTTCCTATCGGCATTCTCGGCTCTCTCGTGGTCGCGACTGTTTTGTATATCGTAGTAGCGCTTGTTTTAACAGGCGTCGTGAAGTATTCCATGCTGAACGTGCCGGATCCGATCGCCGTAGCCGTCGATTTTATGGGAGAGAAGCTCTACTGGCTCCGTCCTTTGATAAAGATAGGCGCGATCGCGGGTCTCACGTCCGTAATAATAGTGCTCCTTTTCGGACAGACCAGGATATTCTATTCGATGGCGCGCGACAAAATGCTGCCCGGACGGTTCGCGGCCCTGCATCCCGTATACAGGACCCCGATATTCACTACGATTCTGACAGGGGTCGCGGCTTCATTTTTTGCGGGGATATTCCCTATAGGAATCCTGGGGGAGCTGGTCTCGATCGGGACCCTGCTCGCTTTCGTGATCGTCTGCGTCGGCGTTCTAGCGCTCCGTTATACGGACCCTCAGCTTCCGAGGCCCTTTAAAGTCCCGCTCTTCCCCCTTGTCCCGATATTGGGCGCGGGTGTGAGCTTCCTACAGATGGCTGCGCTTCCTATGGATACGTGGCTCAGGCTCATTGTCTGGATGCTGATCGGGTTCGTGATCTACTTCCTCTACTCACGTAAACGGGCCGTGAGCTGATTCGGGGCCGGATGAAGGGCCTTGTATTTACTTGGCGGCATGCATGACGCCGAATTACTAAATCATCAGTTGGAAAAAAGGGTTTTGCGGGTAAATCTATTCAAGTGATGGATTACGTCCTACTTGCCTTCTACATTCTGGTTTCGCTCGCGGGTCTCGTTTCCCTCGTATTCGGCCTCCCGGGCACTTTCGTCATACTCGGAGCCTCTGTCCTCTACGGCTGGTACGGCGGTTTCAGCGAAATAACTGTCAGGGTAATCATCATATTGGTAGTTCTCGCCCTCGCCGGGGAGCTGATAGAGTTCCTTCTCGGCATACTGGGGTCGAAAAAGTACGAGTCCAGCAACAGGGCCATTGTGGGTTCAATAATCTTCGGCATTATCGGCGCCGTGATGGGCGCGCCGTTCTTTTTCGGCATAGGGGCTGTCATTGGCGCGTTCGCGGGGGCGTTTGCCGGGGCGATACTGATGGAGCTCTCACAGGGAAAAAAGATGGACGAGGCCATAAAATCGGGCTGGGGGGCATTCTTAGGCAGGGTCGCCGGTACTATTTCGAAGGGCGCCGTCGGAATAGCGATGATCGCAATAACCGTGCTGGCCGTGCTCAGAAATTGAAATCTTTCCCAATAGCCGTCAAATCGCGTTTTTTGTCTATTTGGCCATTTAATTATCCTCCGGCTGACTTTTCGTAATTCATGCTCGGGAGTAGATGTAAATTCTCGTTATGGTAGATTATTGTCCGGATTTCGATGATTTTGCCGGAGTGAATCGATGATAGAAATGCTCGAAGGGGTTAAACGGCAGGCGGAAGCCGAGCTCAGTTCCGTACAAGACGAGATATCTCTCCAGAACCTCAAGGCGAAGTTCGTCGGCAGGAAGGGTGTTATCACCGAGATATTAAAGGGCATGAAGGATATCCCCGACTCCGACCGGCCGCGAATGGGTAAGCTCATAAACGAGACCAAGACCTTCGTCGAGGACCTCATCGAGCGGAGGCTCGATGAGCTCAGGGAGGAAAAGAAGAGGCGCTCCCTCTATGAAGAGAAGATAGACGTCACCCTTCCGGGAAGGGGTATGCCAGTAGGCGCGAGACACCCCATCACGCAGGTCATGGAAGAGGTAACGACCATCTTCGAGAGAATGGGGTTCGAAGTCGCCGAGGGTCCCGAAGTCGAGACCGACTACTATAACTTCGAGGCGCTCAATATCCCCAAGAACCACCCGGCGAGGGACATGCAGGATACATTCTACGTCTCCGACGAAATCGTCCTCAGGACCCATACGTCCCCCGTTCAGATACGCGTCATGGAAAAGCGGAAGCCCCCGGTGAAAGTTATCGCCCCCGGGAAGGTTTACAGGTGCGACAGCGATATATCCCACACCCCGATGTTCCACCAGATAGAGGGGCTCCTCGTCGACGAGGGCGTCACTTTCGGGGACCTGAAGGGGGTGCTGACCGAATTCGTCAGGCTTGTTTTCGGAGAGGGCGTGGGGGTCAGGTTCAGGCCGAGCTTCTTCCCGTTCACCGAGCCGAGCGCCGAAGTCGACATAGCGTGCCTGATCTGCGGGGGGAAGGGGTGCAGGGTGTGCAAGAACACGGGCTGGCTCGAGATCCTCGGGTGCGGCATGGTCGACCCCGAGGTCTTCAAGAGCGTGGGCTACGACCCTGACAGATACTCCGGCTTCGCTTTCGGCATGGGGATCGAAAGGATAGCCATGCTCAAATTCGGCATAAACGACATAAGGCTCTTCTTCGAGAACGACATCCGTTTCCTCAGGCAATTCACCTGACCGGGCTCTCTTGCGTCTAGGAATCTATCATTTCGAGGCACAGCCGAGAAATCTATATTTTATCTTCCCGACATTACAGAATTTGCGGCGGGTGAACACCCGCGGGCGTACGGTTCTCAGCACCGCCTCTGCTCAATCTAAACCGTTCGTCCTGAGCCCGTCGAAGGACGTATTTTTTACTTCCCTCTCCCCTTTTGAGGGAGAGGGAAGGGTGAGGAGGTACCTTAATTTTCTTGTCA
>MFCJ01000134.1:0-192 GCA_001775255.1 Candidatus Dadabacteria bacterium RIFCSPHIGHO2_12_FULL_53_21 | reverse complement strand
AAAAAAGACAGATCGCCACGACCATAAGTCGGTCTCGCGATGACAGTAAAATCGATGTCATTGCGAGGCTCCGGAGGAGCCGCTGCAATCTCATCCCTCTCTTCCCCCCGATTGAGTAAAATCCGAGTCTGTGGTAGTATGCTTTTCCCTAAGCGGCATAACCCAAATCACCAGGAGTAAAGACAATGGGAG
>MFCJ01000133.1:30885-38883 GCA_001775255.1 Candidatus Dadabacteria bacterium RIFCSPHIGHO2_12_FULL_53_21 | reverse complement strand
GTATATTCGATGAATTATCCCATTTCTATCCGTATATTATCTATTTTCGGCGCGATTTGGATTACACTTTCGTTTTTGCTACAATAACCTTCAAAAATCACAGGGAGACCAAAAGAAAATGGGCAAATATCCGCCGGGGCTCGACGTCGCTGTAGATTATAAATTCATGGACGCAGTTTTCGAGAGGAGGTCGAGGAGGTTCGGCCTCGGCATGGAGATCGAGAAGGGCCCCCTTGCATACAAATCCAGGCACGCCCCGGTCCCCCTCTCGGAGCTCGAAGAGGCGATAATAGTCTGGAACGGACTCGGTATAAAAAATATCAACCTTTCGGATTTCCCCCCTCACGTGGGGCTCGACCTCGAGATGCAGTTTACGAGCAGGACTATCCCCGCGCTAGGGGACGTTCACAGGACGGAGCTCTTCTACACCAACGACGACGGCACGTACATGGTGAAGCTCCACGACAGGCGGCCCGATGATTTCAGGGGCCTCGAGGGACTCAGCCGGGAGAAGAGGATCGACCGAATACTCGAGCTTTTCAGGGAGTCGAGGATAACGCTCGAGGACAAGAGGGCCGACCTGCCTTCGAAACCGCCCGGACTCGCCGCCCATAACCTCTGGAACGTGAATAAACCCGGCACGACACTGTTTATGCCTGTAACGGACCTTTCCGCCTGCATTATAAATCTTTACTTCTTTTATATGCGTCCCGACCACAGATTCAATTTCGTCGACGAGCTTCACGGAATGAGGGCGCCCGGAACGGCAGAATGGCAGAAAAAGGGTTTCCTCGACCTCGGGAAGAGAATGCCGCTCATAGAAGCGGAGCTCAGGTTCGCGAACGGCTACATAGCCGAGCAGGCGTTCATGGGGCAGAACATGGCGCTTACGCTCCAGGTTCTGGGGTTGGGGGGGTGGCTCTTCAGCGGCTTTGCGAGCATGTTCATGCTGGGCGGCACCCCTTTTAACAGGGGACTGGGGTTCAGGTTCATCACGCCCCAGCTCAAGGGCGAGACCGGTAATCCGAACCCTGTCGCAGTCGGAAAGGACGGGCATTTTCAGGCCTTCTGCCCCCCCTATTACAAGGACATGGGAGAGGCCGTCGAGGCGTTGAACGATATGAAATGGACAAACTGGGAGTCCCATACCATGCCTTTCAAGAACCCCGAAGGGGTGCTCCAGGAAGTCGAGAGGCCTAGCAGGGAGGAGATACAGGTGGTTAAGGACATCTGCAGCTATGTATACGATACATACGGCAGGTTCCCGGCGTTTTCGGACCCGATGTTCCTGAGGTTCATGGTGCAGGCCCACCACCTCGACCTCGAATTTTACGACAAATATTATCCGCCGGGCGCGTATACCGAGAACCACAAGAACCATTTCAAGCTGTGGCACCCGGAAATACCCGACCCGTTTGAGAAGTAGAGACTGTCCGGGGTCCCGGATTTTTATAAACCGCCAGTCCATGTGCCTGTCGGAATATGTTCATTCATCAAACAAATGAAAAAGATATATGTCAGCGCCCAATATCCGGGGGAAGCGTTCGAGCGGCTCAGGAAGGAATACCGTGTGCAGGAATTTCTTGGGGAGCGTCTGCCTACGAGGGCGGAGCTTCTGGAGGGTGCTTTCGGCTCGACAGCCGTTATCTCTACTGTTTCCGACAAGATCGATAAAGAATTCATGGACCTTCTCCCGGATCTGAAAATAGTATCCAACTGCGGCGTGGGATATGAAAATATAGACGTGGCATATGCGACTGAGAGGGGCGTCATGGTCACGAATACGCCCGACGTACTCACCGAAACGACAGCCGATCTCGCGTGGGCGCTGATGATATCGGCCGCCCGGAGGGTTATCGAAGCTGACGCCTATGTGAGGCGCGGGGATTTCAAGTGCTGGCACCCGTCTTTACTCCTCGGTCAGAACATTCACGGAAAGACACTCGGGATTTTCGGCATGGGGCGAATCGGCACGGCGGCTGCCAGAAGGGCCGCGGGTTTCGGAATGAGGGTCATATACAACAGCAGGAGGAGGAATGTCCAGGCCGAAAAGGAAACCGGGGCTGTCTATGCGGACTTTCCGCAGCTCCTTAAGGAATCGGATTTTATTATCGTCTCGTCTCCCCTGAATGATGAAACGAGGGGCCGTTTCGGGCTGAGTGAGTTCAGGCAAATGAAGCGGACTGCCGTTATCGTGAACGTCGGGAGGGGGCCGATCATAAAGGAGAACGAGCTCGCCGCGGCGCTCAGGGAAGGAATTATCTGGGGGGCCGGGCTCGACGTGTACGAAAAGGAGCCGGACGTGGACCCGGGGCTGCTTAAATTGAATAACGCCGTGCTCCTTCCCCACATTGGGAGCGCGTCCTCGGAAACGAGAATTAGGATGATAGAGATGGCAGTCGAGAGCGTCGAGCTTGCGCTCGGCGGAAAGACGCCCGGGCACCTCGTCAACCCGGATGTTCTGGAACGCCCCGGTTAGACTCGACGTTATTATAGGCCGATACCCTTCGTTCGATCACCCCCCCGCTGTTACTGGGAGTTCAGCGCAGGGAACAGGTTTTTATTCCCGGTGAGCTTCTTGATCGTCTTGAATATATCGCTCTCTTCGAACTGCGAGGGATGGATCGGCTCGGACTCTTCGTCCTCGAAAAGCCTCTCATAGGAGATGAGCAGCGCCTTCGCCTTTGCGATCTGCTGCTTGGGTGATTCCTGGGGCCCGCCCAAGAGCAGCCCTATCAGCTCCCTGCCCCTGTCCTCACCGTATTCTTTTATTCCCTCATCGATGAACTGCTCGTATACCGGGACGCGTTTTGCCGAGAGGTCGCTTTTAATCGATTCGGAAGATTCGTAGATTCCGATTAATTTGTTGGAAAGGTTTTTTATCCTGTCCATGTCCTCATGGATGAGGTCTATTTTTTCCATGAGGGCCGGCAGCTCGTTATAATCAATATCGGAGAGATCGAAGCCTCGATAGTTAACGGGAATATCGGAATCAAAGTCGTCGAAATTATCTATCATCCTGAATCCCTCCTATTTAAGATTTATATACTAAAAGTCTAAGAATTTCTGTGCTAAGTTTCAAGCCCCTATTTTTCTTTACCGCAGCTCCATATCACGGGCTGCCCGGCCGATTGATTCTTGCACCGCCGCTTTACTTCTCCGCGTTTCCGTTCGGGCCGCCGAATAAAGACCTGAAGGGCATCTTGAGTATATACAGAATAACGGCGGGCCTCAGGAATATCGATGCGAACTGCCAGATATCAGCCGGTGTCAGGTAGATTTTCGAATCCCAGACGCCCATCTGGCCGCTCAGCACCACGAAGTCTCCCTCGACCGACGAGTCGCTGACATTGATTTCGAAATCCCCTGCGGGGCTTACAACCTTCATCACACCTCCGATCGTGTTTCAACTTGTTAGTTTACATTCACATTATCCCATAATGGCGGTATAGATACCAGTGGGTATTTGTATTAATCGGGCTGGGGCTTGTTTCACTCAGGTGTAAAGAGGAGAGCGTCCGGGGATTGCATTATTCGATTGCCTTTCTCATAACATCTACGGGGGCTTCCCTGCCGGTCCAGATCTCGAAGCTGAGAGCACCCTGGTAGAGGAGCATGCCGAGCCCTCCTGAGGCCCTGTGGCCGAGCCTGCGCGCTTCCGTAACCAGGGGCGTTTCCCTGGGTTTGTAGATGAGGTCGTATACGGCGGCGTTCTCTTTGAGGGCTTCGAGCGGCAGGTCCATTGCGGTTTTTCCTTCCATTCCCGCCGATGTGGAATTGACCAGTATGTCCGATTCGGCGAGCCTTGCTTTTATAACTCTTATATCGTCGAGCGCGACCGGCTCTATTTTTATTTTTTTGAATTGCTTTCCGAACTCCGATGCCAGCTTCAGGGCTTTATCATATGTCCTGTTCGCGACGCATATTCTCCCCGCCCCGTTCATGCAGAATGCCGACATTACAGCCCGCGCCGCCCCCCCCGCGCCCATGAGGAGCACGCTCGATCCCCCGGGATTGATGCCGAGGTCTTCCTCGACCGCTCTCAGGAACCCACCCACGTCTGTGTTGTAACCGGTGAGCTTGCCGTCGTCGTTCCTCACCGTGTTGACGGCGCCCATAAGCTCCGCGTCGGGAGCGATTTCGTCGAGGTGCGGGATGATGCTCTCCTTGTGGGGGATGGTGATGTTAATCCCTTTTATCCCGAGGGTCCTTAGGGATTGAACGGCGTTGCCTATTTCTTCGGGCGCTATATCGAACGCCACGTACACACAGTCGAGCCCGAGCGCAGAGAAGGCGCTGTTGTGCATCACGGGCGACAGGCTGTGGCTCACCGGGTGGCCGAATATGCCGTATATTTTCGTAGTGGCCTTTATTTCCAATGTTCCCCCGCGGAGAGCGTCATATTAACCTTATATTACATCAGAATATTACATCAGATCGTATTCTTGAGAACGTCTTTCACCCTTTCCACGTCTATCTTGATCTCGGCGACGAGCGCGTCCACACTCTCGAAACGCTTCTCGTCCCTTATCCTCTCCACGAACTCGAGCCTGAGTCTTTTACCGTAGATATCGGCACTAAAGTCGAATATATGGGTCTCGATGAGCAGCTTGCTGCTCCCGAAGGTAGGTCTGTAGCCTATGTTCGTTATACTGTCCAGTCTATTGCCGTCTATATAAGCCCTCGTGGCATAGACCCCTGTTTTCGGCAGTATGTCCCAGTCCGTGTCCAGGTTCGCGGTGGGGTATCCGATCTGTCTCCCCCTCTTTTCCCCCTCGGCGACCTGTCCCTCGATATAATAAAAGTACCCCAGGAACCTGGCCGCCTTTTTTGTGTCGCCCGCTTGGAGGATGTTCCTGATAGCGGTACTGCTGACGACCTCGTTGTCTATGAATACAGGTCCGATGACGGTTGTTTCGAAGTCGTACGCTTTACCCATGGCCTTGAGAAGGTCGGCATTTCCTTCCCTCTTTCTTCCGAATGAAAAATCCGGGCCTATAATGAGGTGTTTGACATTGAGCCTTCCTACCAGTATTTCCGATATGAAGTCCTTCGCCGTGATCTTCGAGATTTCCTTCGTAAACGTGTAGCAGGCGACGAAATCTATGCCCTCCTTTTCCAGGAGCCTGAGTCTCTCTCTGATAGGCATGAGAAGGGGGATGTCTATATTCTGGAGAACTTTCTGGGGATGGGGATGAAAGGTTATCACGCAGGAGCTCAACCCGTTCCTTTCGGCTGTTTCCTTGACCGCGCTCAATATACTCTTGTGCCCCGCGTGTACGCCGTCGAAGTTCCCGATCGTGGCTGATGTCGGGCTCTCTATTGGTTCTTTGGGATCGAATATTACTTTCATTTCATTTTTGCCGGGAACGAGTGAGAGAAATTAATGAGTTCATTCCCCGGATTAGCTGTGCTGTGCGAGAATCCAATGCGATATGTTCACATTCCGGTATGGAATCTCTTTTCGGTATATTATTTCAAAACAGCTGTTATCAGCGACATTCCCCGTGCCGCAAACGCCCTGAATATTACCATAACATACTCAAAGTAAAAGCATTTATTAGTCTTGTGGGCGTCCGCAGACGGACGGCAAATTCCGCTTTCAGGGGGCGCTATACTGCTTTGCCGCGCGGCTTTTCCCTTTCCAGAGAATTACAATCCCTGTTAAAACCAGTACTACTGCTATAAGCTGGGCCTGCGATATGCCTGGGATGAAGCTCGGCGTGGTCTGACGTAGGAACTCCACCAGGAACCTCTGTATTCCGAGAGCGATAAACGTGATGGCCGTCATCCATCCGGTCGGGAAGTTTTTTTTGCGTATGCTCCAGAGCGCCGCGAATAGTATCACCATGCAGATCGTATCGTATAGCTGAGTCGGGTGGACCCTTTCGATCGTCGGCGGAGAGCCTTCGGGAAAGGCCATCGCCCAGGGAAGGTCTGAAGGGATTCCGTAGTCGTCCCCGACGAGCAGGCATCCTATTCTGCCGACTGCGTATGCGATGATGAGGAGCGGGCACATAATGTCCGTGACTGCTAACAGGCTGAGCCTCTTCATCTGAGTCACGAGCCACGTGAGTATGAACGCCCCGATAAGCCCCCCGAAGAAAGTAAATCCGGACGCGAGGTACCTGACGGGGTCGGCGATAAAGTTTGTTATGGGGACCTGCTGGTAGAGGAACAAAAGTTTCGCGCCCCCTAGTCCGCCTAGAACGGAGGCGATGAGCAGCAAGTCTACGAGGTTGCCGTTAAGTCCCTTCCTCTTGAATTCGGATTCTCCAAGCACATAAGCGACCAGGAATCCTAGAAGGACCATTACCGAGAAAGAAGATACGGATATGTCGCCTACTCTGAATAATACCGGATACATTTTTGCTCCCCTGTGCAGTATTGGAAAATAAGTCTTACACGGTTTGGTATTGTCTGCAAACCGTTCCCGGCATTCTCGGATTTTGATACTATCTAAAATTCTATATTCGAAATCGCCGCGTATAGGACTGTGGTAATTTATAAAGTCATGTGGATATATTCTCTGCCCCTTGTCCTGTCCCTGTTTATTCTGTCCGCGTCCCCCGGGGAGGATCCCCCTGCCGATCTCGCCGCTCGGGAAATAACCCCGCGAGAGGTCATCACTCACGTGCGCTACCTGTCATCGGACGAGCTAGAGGGGCGTATGACGGGCGAAAAGGGCGCTCAGGCGGCAGCGCGTTATATCGCGAATAATTTCGGGACATCGGGCCTGGAGCCCCTGGGGGACCGCGGGACCTACTTTCAATATTTTCCGCTTCCCGAGAGGGTAATACCAGGGAAACTGAACTCGCTCATTGTCACCGTAAACGGGAGGGGGAACCCGCTTGAATTGGGCCGCGATTTCTTTCCGCTTGCCGTATCGGCGAGCGGTTTCGTTTCCGGAGAACTGGTATTCGCGGGATACGGGATCAGCGCCCCCGAGCTCGGCTATGATGATTTTGAAGGGCTTGACGTCCGGGGCAAGATCGTGCTCCTGCTCAGGGGTTTGCCCAGGGATATGAATTACAGGAGCCATTTCGCCGATTACGCCTCTCTCCGGTATAAGGCGATGAATGCAACAGAGAAAGGGGCAAAAGGCGTAATTTTCACGACCCCCGATTCTCTCGTCGAGGAGGAAGACCTGGGAAGCTTTGCGTTCGAGCTGCCGTCAGGCGGGACGGCTATAGAGGCGGTTGTAATCAGAAGGGACCGGGCGCGGGAAATCATTCGCTCCGCGGGCAGGGAGCTCAGCGAATTGGAGGCGAAGCTCTCGGAAAGGAAAACCGTTTCATTCCCTATCCCCGGGTCGGCAGCGGAGATAGGGATCGAGATAATCACAGTCCGGGGCGACAGCTCTAACGTGATCGGGTTCCTTCCCGGCAGCGACCCCGGGCTCAAAAACGAGGTTATAGTAATCGGCGCGCACTATGACCACCTCGGGGGCGGTGAAAAATATTCTGCACCAGGCCGCGGAAAGGACAGGGTCTACAATGGCGCCGACGATAACGCCTCGGGCGTGTCGGGCCTTCTCGAATTGGGCGAGTATTTTTCCCGCAGCCAGCACCGCTTAAAGAGGAGTCTCCTATTTATAGCGTTTTCGGGAGAAGAAATCGGTCTCCTGGGATCCTCATACTACATAGAACATCCTAAATTTCCCGCCGAAAATACCATAGCGATGATAAACATGGATATGATAGGCAGGCTCACCGGGAATAAGCTCACGGCTATAGGGGTCGGTTCTGCGAAAGAGTGGGAAGGCTTGATCGACAAGTCGAATTCCGGGATCGGCCTCGATTTGACCTACATGGACTCTGCGTTCGGACCGAGTGACCAGACAGTTTTTTTCGCCGATAATATACCGGCTGTCCTCTTTTTTACCGGACTGCACGAGGACTATCACACGCCCGGCGATGACTGGCAGAAGATAAACGCGGGGGGTGAGGTAAAGGTCCTGGGGCTTATCGCGAATCTCGTTACGGAGCTGGGCGATGA
>MFCJ01000133.1:0-30862 GCA_001775255.1 Candidatus Dadabacteria bacterium RIFCSPHIGHO2_12_FULL_53_21 | reverse complement strand
GAGAGAGCGCGGCGTATAAGGGACCGCCCGGGCTGAATGTATACCTGGGAACAATGCCCGATTATTCGAGCCGTGAAAAAGGAGTGCGGCTCTCCGGCGTAAAAAAGGACAGTCCCGCCGAGAAATCGGGGCTTGCGAAGAATGACACGATAATCGAGCTCGACGGGATCAAGATAGAAAATGCATATGATTATCTGAGCGCGCTCGCGGTATCTAAACCGGGAGTACCGGTTGAGCTCGTTATAATCAGGGCAGGTAAACGAATGACGATTGACGTCGTGCCGGAGCCGCGCTAAGACAACTATCTAATTGTGTGCGGGTCGGGAAACCTTGCGGCCCGGCGCAGTAAGAAGAATTATCGGGGCTCCCAGGGCGAATAGTCTATGTTGTGGATCAGGTTGAGGGAAAATGCGACGGAGCGGGAGAGCTTCTCTCCGTATTCCTCGATCCATTCGGCGGGAGCGTCCGAGTAAAAATGGCTGAGGGTCATCCACTGGCCCCTGCTCATTATGCCGCCCTCTTCCACGCTAACCAGGAACGCCGTCATGTCCCCTCCGTCCATCGCATTGATCACCCTGCATTCGGCGAAGGAGTGCGCGTCCGTGAGCACGGGGCTGCCGGTAACGCCCGTCCTGTAATGCACGTTCTCGAACTTGTTCCTGTCCCTGCCCGTATAGAACCCGAAGTTCCTTACAAGGCCAAGCTGGTCGGGTCTCAGCAGGTGAATCGTGAACGCCCCGCTGTTAACTATGAATTCGTGCGTATAATTGCCTTTCCATATCCCGACGAGGAGTCTCGGTATGAAATGCACGATGGATGACGTAACTGCCGTAACCGCTATCTGTCCGTTCGGCTTCCCCTGCCAGGTACTTGTAATTGCAACCACCGGGGAATGAGACCAGAACGCGCCCGCGACCGCCCGACCTTCTTCTTTGCTCATCGTCTTCCCCCGAGGCTCGTTTTACAGGCCGGCATTTTCCAGCTGAATTTCCGGATGAAGAACCACTTCTACCACTGGAACCCGATAACGACCTGTCCGCTCACGAGCGGGCTCAAATTTACGTTATCCCGGTCGGGAACTATAATTTTCATCGGGTTAATGACGTACCCGAGGGCGTTCAAAAACCCGCTGTCGCTCGAAGCAAGCAAGTTGGACGTCTCTTCGAGAATGATTCCCGCGGGAACGCCTATGCCCGGTGTGATGACGAGGTCGTGGATCGAGGGCGATTGTATTACTCCCTCTATCGTATATTCGAATAGCGTGCTCTGGACGACTGAGCCGAAGGCGGACGTGAAACGGTCGTAGCCCTTGGACCTGTAGTAAAGATAGGTATAGGCCCCGAATGCGGGGTGGGCGATCCAGTTCGTTTTGAACCTGTCTCCGTCCTTCCACTCGAAATCTCCCCTTCTCTTGCCGTCATTCTGGAACCCCAGCAAGTTCTTCCACCACCTGAGCGGATTTATTACTACTTGCTGTTCTTTTCTGTTTATATCCAGCATGTTTACCTGGGCTATGCGTATAAGCCAGATGGTGAAATAAACATTGCGCGTGTTTTGAAGAAAATCCTCAAAGTCCGCTAGCGACTTCCTCTCCGCTTCTTCCTTGAGAATGATATCCGGTTTTTTATCGTCCGTTATGTCGACAAATACCGAGTCGTTTATGGGGGTTAGAGGCAGCAGTGTCTCGTTGCCGTCAATGGTTCCCGTGTGTCCGGAGTCGATATTGAATATTATCAGCAGAAGCTGGAGAAATAAAAAGAACCTTACAAAAGCCGGTATTTTAAGGTGATTCGGCATATATGCCCCCTGATTTTAATAATAGCACTTCGGCGGGGGATTTGGTAGCGATTATTTGGTTTAAAAATTCTCCATTTTTATTTGAGATTTAACACAATTTTGATTAAAATGTCTTGACTTAACAACCAAAATAATGTAATTATCTCAGGTATAAGTTTCATTACAATCAGGAGGAGCTTAATGGAAAGGCTGTTGTTACGTGCTTTAAGTATTTGTTTTGTACTTACGTTGGTGCTTGCGATTGGTTGCGGATCGAATCTGGATAAAGAAATGGCCGATGCAGAGGCTGCCTTACAGGCGGCAAAGGATGCAGGCGCTGAAGGCCTGCCGGAATATCAGGCCGCTGAAGAATTAATTGAAAAAGCGAAGGAAATGATGGCAGCAGGAAACAAGGACGCCGCCCGCCAGCTTCTGGAAGAAGCCAGGTTCAAGGCCATAGAAGCCGAAGGGAAGGCGAAAAGTCAGGCTTATGCACAGACAGCGGATGAAGGGAGCCTGCAGGATTTGAGTCCGGCCGGTTCGCAATACGGGATGGTCGACATATTCTTCGATTATGACCAATCTGCCGTACGAATTGACGCCAAGCCGGTGCTTGACCAAAATGCAAGTATAATTAGGAATAGCGGAGACAAGTTTCAGGTTGTAGTAATAGAAGGTTATTGTGACGTGAGGGGCACGGAGGAATATAATCTGGCCCTGGGCCAAAGGAGAGCCGAATCTGTATCGAATTATCTGGTTGGGCTCGGAATTTCGCCTTCCAAGGTGCAGCCTATAAGCAAAGGAGAGACCGAACAGTTCGCAGTGGGTACGGGTGAATATGATTACCAGCAGAACAGAAGGGCGCATTTCGTCCCGGCGGTTGGTTCTCCCAGTTTCTAGGTATGACCTATGCACGCAAAAGCAATTAACATTATGGTGGCGGTGATTTCTATTATGTCTTTAGGTTGTGTGGCTACTCAGAGCGATGTCAGCAGCGTTTACGCCCGTCAGACCAGGCTTGAAGCCAAGGTGGAGAGGCTGTCAAACGAGGTTAAAACGATAGACCAGACAGAATCGACCACCACGGGTACGGACGTAGAGTTGAGGGAGAAGGTTTATCAGCTCGAGGCCAAGATTGCAGAGTTAAACCAGGCTTACTCAAAACTCGACTCGAAGGTCAATCAGCTTACCCTGGGCTCCGCACCGCCTGTAACGGAATCCGGATCCCATGCGCAAATACCCTCCGAGACGGCATCGGTCAATACAGAAGAGGTTATGTTCAATGAGGGTTATACTGAGCTGAGCGACGGCAATTACGAGGGTTCGAGGGCGAAGTTCAAGGAATACCTGTCCAGATACCCCAAATCCGCGAAAGCCAATGACGCGACCTACTGGATTGCGGAATCCTATTACAGGGAAGGGCAGTTCGAAGAATCGATACTCGAATATCAGAGGTTCATAGATACGTATCCCAAGGACCAGAGGGTGCCCCTTGCGTACTTAAAACAGGGCATGTCTTTAGTCGAAATCGGCAAGCAGGAAGAGGCCAAATTGTTCTTCCAGACGCTGATAGATAAGTATCCGAATTCTGATGAAGCTAAGACGGCAAAAGAAAAAATTTCGGAACTTGCAGTTGAGCGTTAAACTGTTTATTATTATGTACTCGTTAAGTACTCAAAAAACTCTTAAAGGAGGTGCAGTAGAATGAAAAGGGATAAGCAAATCCTGTTTTTGGGCCTTCCCTTGTTAGTTGTTGCATTGCTCTATCTGGCTAGCTGCGCGACACCCCCGCCGACGAAAGAGCTGGCAGCTGCTGAATCGGCTACAGCTGAAGCGAAAGCTACTTGTGAGCAATGTAAGCAGCGTGTATGTGGTGACGATCCTACAAGAGGCGATTATTGCGGAGCCCCTTGTGGTGAAGACGAACTGGCAGCCGCTGAATCAGCACTAGCAAAGGGTAAAGCCCTCGCGAGTGAGTTCTGCAGTGAGCTCGAAGCTCGCAGAATGCTGATCGATGCTAAGGCAAAGGCAGATGAAGCGAAACTAAAATGTGCAGTACCACCACCCCCGCCGCCTCCGCCACCCCCGCCACCGGCACCCGAACTCAAAGATATATTCTTTGACTTCGATAAGTACAACATAAGGCCGGATGCTGCAGCGGTGCTCGAAGAAAACGCGGCGACCTTACAGGCAGATGCCAATCTGACTGTATTGATTGAAGGGTATGCGGACATCAGGGGTACACCTGCATACAACCTGAAGCTTGCTCAGAGAAGGGCCGACTCAACGAAGGCGTTTCTCGTCCAGCTGGGTATCGACCCGGCCAGGGTAACGACTGCAAGCGGCGGTGAAACAACACAGTTCGGCGCGGGAACGACCGAAGAAGCCTATCAGCTTAACAGAAGGGCTCACTTCGTAGTAACATCGCCGACTGCGAAAGTAGGTGCAAGACTTATATTTCAGTACGCCAACTAAAATATAAGCTTGACCTGATCGCTTGAATATAAGAGATTTCTCATGGTTCCCGGGTAACCGGAACGATGAGGTTAAATTACGGAGAGAAACCCCGTATCGGGGTTTCTCTCTTTTTTTTATCCGGCGATATGCTTCCATAGTCCATAATTACTTGACACCCTGGGATAATCCATGTTTACTACAGGCTGTTTTTGATCCCCACTCCTGTTTGCGGAAATGAAACTCCGACTCACAAAATCGAAGAAACTGTATAAAACCGCCGAACAACTTATGCCTGGCGGCGTTAATAGTCCCGTTAGATCATTCAAAGCCGTATCGGGCACGCCTGTCTTCATATCCAGGGGCAAGGGCCAATATATTTACGACGCAGACGGGAATAAATACACGGATTACATGTCCTCCTGGGGACCGCTGATCCTGGGCCATGCGGCGCCCGCGGTGGTTAGAGCGGTCAAGAAGGCGGCTGAGAAGGGCACCAGCTACGGCGCTCCGTGCGAGGATGAGATAGAGTTAGCCAAGCTTATAGTTAAAGCCTTTCCTTCTATAGATATGGTCAGGATGACAAGCTCGGGCACCGAAGCCACTATGAGCGGTGTGCGCCTTGCGAGAGCCTATACTAAGAGGGACTATATAGTTAAGTTCGAAGGATGTTACCACGGACATGCCGATTACCTTCTCGTTCAGGCCGGATCCGGGGCGACTACGTTCGGAACGCCGAGCAGCCCGGGCGTCCCCGAATCGTTCACGGAAAAGACGTTACTGGCGAATTATAACGATCTCGACTCGGTGAGGGGGCTGTATGATAAATACCGTGACAAGATAGCAGCCGTGATCATTGAGCCCGTGGCTGCCAACATGGGTGTAGTCCCCCCGGCGGATGGCTTTTTGGAAGGCCTGAGGAAGATTACACGCGATTCGGGTTCACTCCTCATTTTCGACGAGGTGATAACGGGCTTCAGGCTCGGCATGGGCGGGGCCCAGCATAAATACGGGGTAAAGCCTGACATCACCTGTCTCGGGAAAATCATAGGAGGAGGGCTCCCGGTGGGGGCATTCGGAGGAAAGAAGGATATAATGAGCATGGTAGCCCCTTTGGGCCCCATGTACCAGGCAGGGACGCTCTCCGGGAACCCTCTCGCAATGGCCGCCGGGCTCGCAACCCTCAGGAAACTAAAAGAACCGGGGAATTATAAGAAGCTTCGGGGGCTCTCCCTGAATATGGTCGAAGGGATAAAGGAAATAATAAAAGAACTGGGAATTAGTGCCTGTGTCAACTCCGTTGAATCGATGTTTACGATATTTTTTACGGAACCAAATCCTGTGGATTACAGGACAGTGCTCAAAAGCGATACAAAAAAGTATTCGAAATTTTTTGAAAATTTACTCAGGGCTGGTATTATGTTTCCGCCTTCTCAGTTCGAGGCGGTTTTTCTTTCGCTGGCCCATACTGACAGGGACGTCGATCGTACGCTTGACGTTGTGCATAAAGCTCTTAAGGCGGTCTGATATTATAGGGGGGACGTACCGTTAAGAGTGACGGAAAATATAAATGGCTGATGTTTATCGCCATCGGGTTCGAGCTCGGGTTTTCGGTCATAGCCGGGTTACTGCTCGGACATTACGTCGATAAACTGGTCGGAACCAAGACCCCGTGGTTCACGATGATAGGCTTGTTAGCCGGGGGTTTCGCGGGGTTCAATATTCTACTGAGGATGATAAAACGGGTAAATGACGGAAAGGACAGCGAGTCTAATTAATATACCGAGCATAGGACGGGTAGAAAGAAGCGGATTGGCGGTAACCGCAATTTTAATGGTCGTCTGCTATTTCGTCGGCTCAAGAGAGCTCGCGGTTGGAACCGCTGCGGGGGGGATCCTGTTTACCGCAAATTTTATGGCGATAAGGTTTCTCGTCAATGCCCTCATCGCGAATTCGTATCCGAAGGGCTTCGGCATATTTGCATTTATACTCAAAATGACTGTATTCATCGCGATAGTAGCGGCGTTATTCATATTCGCCAAAGTGAACTTATACGGGTTTTTTATCGGGGTCACGGGTGTCGTCATCGTCATAATCGGAGAAAGTTTGAGAGGGAGTAAAGATGGAACACTTTAGTTGGTTTACCTTGATCGGACTCGGACAATACGACTATATACTTGGTTCGATACTGGTGCTCATTCTTCTTGCCCTCGCCGGGTTCTCGATAAAGAAAGCGCTTTCAAAGGAAGATTCTGTATTGCCGGATGAGAAGTTCTCGATCAGGACCATTTTCGAGATACTCACTATCGACTTTCTTTTCGATTTGTTCACGAACATGCTGGGCTCGAAAGAGAATGCCAAGAAGTATTTCCCTCTCCTGGGCGCTTCTTTTTTCTTCATTTTGTTCGCGAATTTTCTGGGGATTATCCCCGGTTTCCTGCCGCCGACCGGGAATTTCAACGTGCCCGTGGCCTGCGCGCTAGTAATATTCGTAATGTATAACTTTTACGGGTTTAAGGAAAACGGGCTCGCTTATTTGAAGCATTTCGCGGGACCCGTGATATTTCTCGCTCCGCTGATGTTTATAATCGAGGTTATAAGCCATTTCGTCCGCCCCGTATCGCTTTCTCTGAGGCTCTTCATGAACATAACGGGGGACCACCTTATACTGGGCGTTTTCACGAATCTGGTTCATTACATAATACCCGCTATATTTATCGGTCTCGGAATATTTGTGTCTTTTCTCCAGGCATTTATATTTACCGTGCTGTCGGCGATATACATATCCCTTGCCACGACGCATGAAGCCGAAATTGAATAGGATTCGGGCAAAAATTTAAAAAAGAATGACCTACTATACAAAAGGAGGTAAAAAATGAAGACAGCACTTTCGATTCTCTCGATAGTCGGGGTAGCTATACTCGCTGCTTTTATTCCGGATGCGGCTTTCGCACAGGAAGGGAGCGGCGGAGAGCTCACAAAGCTCGGACTCGCTCTCGGTGCGGGATTGGGAATTGGGATCGCGGCCGGTGTCGCCGGATTGGGTCAGGGACGCGCGACCGCGGCTGCATTGAGCGGTATCGCGAGAAACCCGGGCGCAAGCTCCAAGATCCTCACTCCGATGATTATCGGTCTTGCTCTGATCGAGTCTCTCGTTATTTATGCTCTTCTCATAGCATTCCTGCTGCAGGGAAAAATATAATCCTAATACGGGGGGCCGACGTCGGCCCCCCGTATTCGATTATTTGATATATTCGTCCCCCGGCATTACCCTTCTACTATGAAGAAAGCCGTATCATGCCTTCTTATCGCCTTCGTATTATTCGGTTGCGGCAAGACGACCGGTTTAGTACAGACTGAAGACCAGGAGTCCCTCGCGAAATCAAGCGATCTCTACTACAAGCTAATAATGTGGAAGTACTATGAGAAAGCGTCGCAGTTCGTGGACCCGGATAAGTACAAGGAGTTCGAAGCCTTCGTGTATGCAAACCAGAAGGACCTGAACATAACGGGATATGAGATAAAGGAAATGGTTTACATAACCGAAAACGAACCGGGGGCAAGTCAGGAGGAAAAAGAAAAGGAAAAGGAAACGGGCGAGTGCGAGATAAGGGTCCTCTTTACCTACTATAAATATCCCTCTGTTTCGGAGAAGAGTGTCATGGCTGAGGACACCTGGATACAAAAAGGGAACTTCTGGTATATCTCTTCCGATTTTGACGAAGGGTCTTTCAAATAATCCGCATTGAATCTAACCGGCGTTTTTGCCGATCGGGTATTTCCTCGAAACGAGCTCAAGGGCTTCACTCCTGCTTGTTATCTCCCCTTCGAGCTGAGCTTCCTCGACGAGATTCAGTATCTCTTTGAATAACGGGCCCGGGCTGTATCCCATTTCGATAAGCTCCCTCCCTCCGAGAAGCGGCTCGGGTTTTATCTCCTCGTCTTTGAGCTCTTCGAACTTTTTCATGACGAAGTCGTAAGCCTCAGTAGAGCCGTGGCTCGCGAGACAGTCCGCCAGGTGGAGGACCATATGTTCATCGAAATCCGGCATACCGATAAACCTCTTTAACGTGCTCTTTTTCATATAGAAGACGTCTTTAAACTTCAGATGGTCCCGCACGAGCTCATAGATGAGTTCGATCTGTTTGTTGGAGAATTTGAGCCGCCTGCATATCTCCCGGGACATGTCGGCCCCGAGCTTGTCGTGGCCGTTAAACCTTATCCTGTCCGAGACGGAGAATGTCGGGGGTTTCCCGACGTCGTGGAGGAGTCCTCCCATGGCCAGCTCAGGTGAGGCGAGACCGCCGGTGTTCTCGTATATTTTGTCGAGCACGAGGCACGTGTGCTTGAATACGTCTCCCTCCGGATGGAATTCCGGGGGCTGTTCCACCCCGTGCATAATATCCACTTCCGGAAGGATGTAACGGAGCAAGCCGGTCTCCCTGAGCATCTTGAGCCCGTCCCCCGGATTCCTCTGGGTGATGATCTTTACGAGCTCGTCCTTTATCCTCTCGGCGCTAACCAGATTGATTCGGGACGCGAGTTCCTTCAGGGCGCCGTATGTGTCCCCCTCGATCGCGAACCCGTACCGGGATGCGAACCTAACCGCCCTCATGAGCCTGAGCTTGTCTTCGCTGAATCTATCAAGCGGCACGCCTATGGTCCTGATTATCCCGTCCCTTATATCGTCCAACCCGCCCGCATAGTCGATAGCCTCTTCTTCGATCGGGTCATACAGCATCCCGTTTATCGTGAAGTCCCTCCTGAGCACGTCTTCCTCTTCATCCGTGCTGTAGGTGACGTAGTCCGGGTGGCGGCTGTCCGAGTAACCCTCGTCTTTTCTGAAGGTGGCGACCTCGAACCTGTAATGCCCTATCAGAACGAGGATAACGCCGAAGCTCACTCCGACGGGTATCGTATGCGAGAATATGTTCGAAACCTCTTCGGGGGTGGCGCTCGTCGTAATATCGTATTCCTTGGGCGGGACATTCATAAGCATATCCCTGGTGCACCCTCCGACGCAGAAAGCCTTGTATCCCGAATTCTTCAGCTGGGTGACCAGGTGCTTGGCTATGTCGAAGAGCTCGCTCTCGAACGGTTTGATTTTTATAACTTTCTTCATAGTTTTAAACTGGCAATTTTATAGTATATTTTACACTCTGTCCTGACGAGGATATTTTAACGCCGATCACGGTAAATATTAATGAGCGAAAAGACTATACCAGAACTTCTGCAAAATCGAGTAAAGGAGCACGGGGCCAGGCTCCTCTATCAGCGGAGGGACGGATGGAGCTGGAAACAAATTACCTGGCTCGACTTCGACCGTAAAGTGAAGAATATAGCAGCTTTCCTCCTCGACCTGGGGTTCGGCAGGGGGGACAGGGCGCTCGTGGTCTCTTCGAACAGGTTGGAAGCGATCTCTTCCGAAATTGCGGTCTTGCACCTCGGCGGTGTAATTGCTCCGATGTCCCCTGACGAAAGCGCAGAGCGGGTTATCGGTGCGGCAAACGAGCTTCGTCCGAAGCTCGTGTTCCTCGAGCGGGGGCACCCGGCGGAGGGTGTCTTGGATTCTCTCGAGAGTATGGGGAGCGTAGACAGGATCATAGTATTCCCTGACGACAAGATAACAAACGACAAGGTTCTCAACTTCAGAGCGGTCCTCAAATTCGGATTGATGAAGAGGAAAAAACTCGAGGACGAGCTCGCCGGGATCTATAAAAATATAGGACCCGAATTCCCTGCGGCGCTGTTTTTATCTCCGGGGGCGGATCAGGCGCATACGGCGGAGGTCTCGGAGGGTGATTTGATGGAGGCTCTCCAAAACGCCTCTCTCAGGTGTCATCAGCTCAATGCCGAGGACCAGTCCTTTTCTTATTTAACGGACGCGAGCCCCTTCGCGAAGTTCGTAAACTACCTGACTATTTATCAAGGGAGCAGGGCGGCGGTCGCGGAAGGCAGGAAGGAATTCTATCAGGACATAGTCGAGGTAATGCCGACGGTATTATTCGAGACTAGAGCGGGCCTCGAGGAATTGTGCAGGAAGTCCCTTTCGGGCTTAAACGGCCGGCAGCCGGGGAAAAAGCTCATGACTGACCTCGGAAACAGGGTAAAGCATATCCTTACAGACTCCATGCCGGAAGGTGAGACGGAAGCCCTCATCACGAGCACCGGAGCCATTATTATCGAAGTCCCCGAGTTTAACCTCCTGCTCGGCTAATCTTCGGTTTCAGTTACCGAGCATCTCGCCTTTCCGCTGTTAAAAGTAATCAGGACTTTGTCCCCGCGCTTGAGCACTTTCGAATCCTTGACGGTCCTCATCGACGGGAGTTTGTACGTGATGCTGTATCCGCGGTCGAGCACCTTGAGCGGGCTTAGCGCGTCGAGCTTCCCGGCCAGCGCGCCAGTCTCCGATACCGCGTTATCGAACTTTATCTGAAAGAGCCTGGCCAAATCCGTCTGCATCTGGTCGATTTCCCTCGCGTGGAACTCAACGCGGTTGAGGAGAGCGAATGCTATTTTGGCCTTGAGCTCGGCTAAATCCTGAAGGAGCTCCGCCTTTTCCCTGACCACTATTTCTGCTGCGTTCGACGGTGTCGCCGCCCTTACGTCGGCGACGAGGTCCGCGATCGTAATGTCGATTTCGTGTCCTACGGCGGATACTACCGGAACGGGGGATTTCGCAATCACCCTCGCGAGCGCCTCGTCGTTAAACGCCCTCAGGTCTTCTTTCGAGCCTCCGCCCCTCGCCAGTATGATGAGGTCGATGCCGGGGAGCCTGTAGAGCCTGTTCAGGGACGAAATTATATCTCCCGGCGCTTCGTCCCCCTGAACCCTAGCCGGAGAGATAAGTATTTCGAGGTTGGGGAACCTGCTGTCGAGGACTTTCAGAATGTCCTTTATCGCGGCTCCCGTCGGGGAGGTTACGATACCGATCCTCCGCGGGAGGAAGGGCAGGGGGCGTTTTCTCTCGGGGTTGAATAGACCCTCGGCCAGGAGTTTTTCCCTCAGCTGTTCGAGCGCGAGGGCCTGGGCTCCGACTCCCTTGGGCTCCATATCCCTCACGTTTAGCTGATAGACCCCCTGCTTCTCGTAAACACCTACGAGTCCAGAGCAAATGACTTCCATTCCGTTTTCGGGGAGGAATTTGATTGCCTGGTTCGCCCATTTGAAGCAGACAGCGGATATCTGGCTCGACTCGTCTTTAAGCGAGAAATACCAGTGCCCGCTCGTGTAGTTGCCTTTGAAGTTCGATATCTCGCCCGTGACCCACACGTACTCGAAGCCCAGCTCCTCTTCTATGGTCTCCTTAATCCTGGCGTTGAGCGCGGATACGGTATATATCTGTGATTTAAATAATTCCTGAAAAGACGGGGTATCTTCCATTCGGATGTAGTATTTTGGATGGGGGAGGAATAGTCAAGGAAAATCGCCCTTCGCGGCAAGGCCCGGAGGTGACTGAATTCTCAGAACAGCTCCGGGTGCGTATTCGATATCTGCTCTGAAAGGGCCGGGTCGAGCTTCGCATCGCGCAGGGTTTTCACCACTGAAAGCTGCTCCGCCGTGAGCTTCGCGCATCCGGTCAGGTCCGCTCCTTCGAGCGTGGCCTCCTGCAGGTTTGCCAGTTTGAAGTTTACCCCTCTGAGGTTCGCCCCCGAGAGGTCGGCTTTTATCAGGTGCGCGCCTTCGAGGGTGGCCCCTTCGAGTGCGGCGCCTGCCAGGTTCGCCCCCTCTAAATTTGTCCCGAACAGTGTAGCGCCGCTCAGTCTCGCCCCGCTCAGGCTCGTGCCTTTGCAGAACGCGAGCTTCATATTCGCCCCTTCGAGGTTGATACCGGTTAAATCCGTACCGACGAGGTTAGCCCATGCGAGATCGGGCGTCACGCCCGGATTCACTTCCCTCCATTTATTCCACTCGTCCGCCCCTTTTTTTATTATTGCAACGTGCTCCTGGTTTGCCATATCGGGGATTACTCTGAATCTCGTATTTAGTGACTTATATGACGGATACTATTTTACCCTCTTCAGCGCGGGAGCAACGAGGTTGGGATGATGTTTGCCTATCTCGTTCGCGAGCATCCCGGTTACGTTCTTGATATCCCACTGCGCGCCTTCGGACATCCTTAAATTTATAAGGTGATAGAGCTCCCAGAGGTCGAAGCCGCCGATAACGCGCCTGTTGTGAGCGTTCGTCACGACGTAGCTAGCCGACTCCGATAAGCCCTCATTCATAAGCTCAACGTAAAGCTTCCCGCTTTTCTCTGCCGCTTCCATGAGCATCCCGGCGACCCCGGCGTTCTCAATATTGGGCGGTACGGTGATGCCGTGAGACACCGAGGGGTCTTTGTAAATCCAGTCGGTCTTTCTGTGCCGGAGAAACTGGTGCCAGCACGCTTCGCTTATGACGAACTCGGCCTCGTACCCGACGAGCCTGAGCGCGTTTACGGGGTTGTCGTATTTCCCGAGCTTCTCGAGCGATTTCTTAAGTATTTCGAGCTTGGCGGCGGGGTCTTGTCCTTTGAGTGATTCGTCTATCTCGTCGTATCGTGAGTCCGAGTGTTCGAACAGTATGGCTTTGATCATCTTATCGATCGCCGCTTCTTCGGGATCGGGGGAACCCTTACCTGTCCAGTCCAGAAGATTTACGGCTGAGCCTTCGTTTGACCGGCCGGGATTCTGTCGCCCGTGTAACGAGCCTGCTATTTTGGCGAGCTCCTCTCTCGTCTCTTTAATGTATCTGTTTTCGTTCGCGTATTTAACAAGCGTAGGTACAGAGAACCTGACTTCGTCCTTTATCTCCTCCGCCCTCCGCCTCACCTCTTCGTACTTGTTCGACAGGAGCTTCGTGAGCGAGTCCTCGATCGCCCTAGCGTTCGCGGTCATGCCGAGATTCGTGAACGTAGCGAGTGTGAGGGCGTATCGGGCGTCCTCGAACGCGATCTTTTCGAGCGCCCTCGAATGCGCCTTCTCATCCGTACCCTCGGGAGCGGGCTCCGTTCTGATTAAATACCCGAGGAGCTTTTCATTCAGCTCGGAATATGCGGTGTAGAGGTCGTGATTGAGCTTAATATAATCTTCCTTAAGTGTGGGTGCCCGGTTGAGCTCGCCCGGTATATAAAAATCCCCTCTCGACGGCTTCTGGTATCTCTGGGAGTACTCCGTGAACGAGAGGTACTCGTTCGAGAGCTCGAGTATAGAAGAGAAGAGACGGGATACCCTCTCGATTCCCACGTGCACCGCTGCGTGCTCCGCAACAGAAGCGTGACCGTAATTGAGCACCCACTTTTCGTGGAACTTCGAGGCCCTCTCCCTGCCTAGCTCCTCTTCCTGAATGACCGCCCCTATATTCTCCCTGAAGCTTTTCGGGCTCCTGCTCACATAGGCGAATATTACGGCAATCACCTCTTCGGGGATATTGCTCACCGTATAGATGTCCCTGTCTGTATTGGATACGTATCTTTTTACGTCGGTCGTGAGCGGTTTTTCCTCAGCCATTTCTCTCCTCGGAATTTCCCTTTAAATTAGCGCTACGGATTGGTTTCAGGAGTCCTTATTATACCGTTATCGGTCATGAGATGGTAATGCTTTCCTTCACTTTTTTTATAATGTAGCCCAGCACCTGGCCCGGCTTGCCGTAAATGACCGCATCGACGTGGTCGTCGGCGGGGCCTTCCTTCTCGTTTATGATTACCACTTTGGCGTTATTCTCTTTGGCGAGGTAGGGGTATGAGGCGACAGGCTCCTTGTCGAGAGATGCGCCCGCGATGAGAAAGAGGTCGGCGCTATGGAGCCTCATCCACGCTTCCCGTGCCTCCCAGTGAGGCGGGGGCTGCCCCGGGAATGAAATCGCAGGTTTTAGCTGGTCGCTCCCGCATTCCCTGCACGCAGGCACCGGCGCGCCTTTATCCAGCATGCCCGCGATCTCGTCTATCGAATAATCCTTGCCGCAGCTTGGGCAGGTGACCCAGAGAATGCTGCTGTTGAGCTCGATGACGGTCGCGCTTCCCGCCCTGTGATGGAGTCCGTCCGCACTCTGAGTGAATATGCAGTCGAGGTTCCCGAGTATTTCAAGCTCTGCCAGTGCGCGGTGCCCCGGACCCGGCTCCGCGCTAAGGAGTGAAGGGTAAATTTCCATGATTTTCTTCCAGTACTCGGCCCTTACCTCCCTGCTCTCGCGGAAGTCCCTTATGTGGGGGTTCAGCCTGGGGTCAGAGAAATCCGGCAGTCCGGACTCTGCAGAAAGGTCACACCCTGTGAGGACCACGATCTTCCGCGCCTCTCTGATCCACTCCGCAACCGTCCCCGCGACATCCTTTTTCATCTGGAAAGGATTATACAATTTCCGTATAAAATATGTCAACGACGCAGTTTAATGCCATGAGATTAATCAATATCCCTAATACGGCGAGTCAATAGCTGCGGGATACGGTACAATATAGACGCGTGATTCGTAGATGCAGTCAGGGGGGACAGAGCTATAAAATACAAGCCCTCGGAAATAACCGAGTTCAGTGATACGGCGCTCCAGATTATATGGGACGACGGGCACGTGAGCATTTATCCCTACGAAGACCTGAGACAGGAATGCCCGTGCGCTACCTGCAGACAGCTTAGAAAAACAAGCAAGAACGGCAGGCTGCCTTTCAAAAAGACGATACCGCTCAGGGCGAATTCCTCGTCTATCAAGCCTCTCAGCATAGATCCCGTGGGGCAATACGCATTCAAGTTCAGCTGGAACGACAAGCACGATACGGGAATTTATACGTATGAATTCCTGAGGGAGCTCTGCAGCTGCGAGGAGTGCCGTTCCGGGGACTGACCCTTCACTCTATTTCGTACACTATATTTACCGACGCGCTTACCGATATATCGCCCGGCTCGATGGGCGTGGGGGGCGCCGCCGTCGCAGATTCCTTGGCGAGGGCATAGTCTCTATACACAGGTACGGGGTAATCGAAGGACGGGGAAAGCTGGAGTATCTTTGTTATCTTGACGCCCGCTGCCTTCGCTAAAGTCTCGGCCGTCGTCTTCGCGTCATTCACGGCTCGTGTGAGCGCCTCCCTCCTGAATTCGTCCCTCTTCGTGGTATCGAACGAAAGGCTTTCGATGTTGTTGAGTCCGGCTTCTGCTGTGGAATCGATTATATTCCCGATTTCTTTCAGGTTATGTGCTTCGACTATGATCCTGTTGCTTGCCCTGTACCCCTTGAAATCGGTCTTGTTTGTCTGGTTGTTATATTCATAGACGGGCGTAAGGCTGTATCCGGCCGTCGAGACCTTATCGTTCTTGCCGAGCTTCGATTTTATCACCTGTATGACCTTATTCGACGTCTCCGCGTTTACCTTGACCGCCTGTGAGGCGTTCTTCGCGAGTGTCTCGACCGAGAGGGTCAGGTACGCGACGTCCGGTGCGGTGTCCGCCTTACCGTTTCCCGTAACGCTCAGCGTGCGTTTTACGTTCTGGCCGTCCTGGGCATGAGATACATAACCTCCTGTAAATATTAACAATAGACACGCGAATAGAATTGCCGATCTCATAGTCATTCTTCACCTCGTATATATTATACGCCTCTCACAGGCGTATCCTATTATACTCGATATTACGATCGAATTCGGGTTTGGATTTCTCTCTATATATATAATTCGCGGAAAGGACCCCTTCCGGAATCCGGCCTTGTCTGAACGGCCCGCCACTTCAAATCTCTCCGGAAATTGCTTATATTTTAAGATCGGCTCCAGGCCGGCCGGTTGATTTTAGTCTTTCTTGATGATAATTTTCTAAGTCAATGATCGAGAAGAAGCTCAATTACAACTTCAAGGACCCGCAGCTTCTTAAAACCGCGCTAACCCATAGTTCCTACGCGAATGAGACTTCCGTCGAAAGCAACGAGAGGATGGAGTTCCTGGGCGACGCCGTCCTTGGTTTCATCGTCGCGCGGGTGTTATACGATCTCTTCCCCGACGCCGCCGAGGGCAAGCTCTCCAAAATGAGAAGCGCTATTGTGAGCCGGATGAATTTCGCCCATTTCGCGAAAGGGCTCAAGATAGACAAGCAGATGCTTCTCGGGAAGGGCGAGGAGAATACCGGTGGGAGAAAGAGGCAGTCGAACCTCGCCGGAGCGTTCGAGGCGGTAATAGGGGCGGTATTCATTGACGGGGGATACAAGAAGGTCTACAGGATAGTTACGAAGCTATTAAAGAACTGTCTTAACGGCGACGAGGAGATATTCAGGGATTATAAGACCGGGCTTCAGGAAGTCGCACAGAGGCAGTTCAAGAAGGTGCCGAAGTATAAAGTAGTGCTCGAGGAAGGGCCTCCTCACGACAAATGCTTCCATGTAGAGGTTAAGCTCGGCAGAAAGTGCATGGGCAAGGGGGTCGGCAGGAACAAAAAACAGGCCGAGCAGGCCGCTGCGAAAGAGGGGCTTGAGTATATAGAAGGCATCAATAAGCTGGCCTGAGGTCAACAACACTAATCGTTATCTTTTCCCTCGAGCCCCAGTTCTTCCATTTTTTTTGAAAGCGTATTCCTGTTAATGCCGAGTATCTGGGCCGCCTTTTTCTTGTTCCCGCCCGTAATCCTCAGTACGGCTTCGATGAGGGGTTTCTCGACCTTCCTGATGATTTTATCGTGGATATGCCCTTGGGAATCAGCGCCGCCGGCCTCGATCAGAAAGTTGAGCTCGTCCGTTATTATCTGGTCGAACGATTCCTGCTCCTTCCTGCCCCTTCCTTCGAGATGCGGAGCGGCTTCGATCAGGGTCTCCCTCGTGATTACACTGTCTGAGGTGAGCACGAGGATTCGTTTTATGATGTTTTCGAGCTCCCTGACGTTTCCTGGCCACCCGTAACCGAGAGCGAGCTCTTTGGCTTCGTCGGTGATAGTCCTTTTGGCCATGCCGAGCTCTTTCGAGTATTTATTGAGGAAGTGCTCGATAAGCGGCACTACGTCTTCTATCCTTTTTCTGAGCGGCGGTATCTCTATCGTGATTGCGTTGAGTCTGTAGTAAAGGTCTTCCCTGAACCGGCCTTCGGCTACCTCTTTCTCGAGGTTCTTGTTGGTCGACGTTATTATTCTCACGTCGACAGGGGTGGGCTTTTCGCTTCCGAGCCTGTAGAATTTCCTCTCTTCGAGTATTCTGAGCAGCTTGGTCTGGAGCTCGGGCGGCATGTCCCCGATCTCGTCGAGATGGAGCGTGCCCTTATGGGCTTCTTCGAACCTCCCCTGCTTCGAGAGAGAGGCCCCCGTGAACGCGCCCTTTTCATAGCCGAACAACTCGCTCTCGAGGAGCTCCTTGGGGATGGCCGCTATGTTCACCGCGACTATCTTTCCGTCCCTCCTCATGCTGTTTTGATGGATGGCCCGCGCTACGAGCTCCTTGCCTGTCCCGCTCTCCCCGACGACGAGGACTGTAATGTCCCGTTCGGCCACCCGGCCTATCATCTTGTATATGTTGAGCATCACCTGGGATTTGCCGACAATGTCCTGAAGGGAATCCGCATCCCCGGACTCTGCCCTGAGCATCTCGAGCTTCTTCGAGTTCTCGTAGCTATCTATCGCTCTATGAACGGTGATTTTGACCTCGTCGAGGTCAAACGGCTTGGCTATATAATCGTATGCGCCCTGCTTCATGGCGTCTATCGCGTTCTTTACGGTATTCTGCGCGGTGATAATGATTACGGGAGGGTTTATTCCTCTCGACCTGAATTCCTTAAGCACGTCGAACCCGCTCATATCGGGCATAGTGATATCGAGGATTATAGAGGAGAAACCCTCCGACGATGCGCTCTCTATCGCCTTGGCCCCGTTCTCGGCATAGCGGACCATGTAGCCTGCCTTTTCGAGGCATTTCCCGAGCACCCACCTTATGCTTTCTTCGTCGTCTACGACCAGTACCTTTTTTTTCATGTTATATCTTCGATCGCCCTTTGCGTCATGCCGGATTTTAGTTTCAATTCGGATCTAAGCACCGTTATTATACGCCCGAAATAGGCAGGAAAACCTTGACGGTCGTACCGGCTCCAACTTCGCTGTCTACGAAAATCGCTCCACCGTGCTTGGCGATAATCTGATACGCCAGGAAAAGTCCCAGGCCCGAGCCCTCTTTCTTGGTAGTATAAAAGGGGTTGAACATTTTCTCCAGTGAATCAGCGGGCACCCCGCTTCCGTTATCCCTGATTTCAATGGACATCGAGTTCTGGCCCTTGAGCCTGTGCTCAGTGATCCATCTGCTCGATACCTCGACCTGGCCTTTGTCCGCGATCGACTCGGCCGCATTCTTTATAAGGTTCAGAAATACCTGCTTCAATGAGTTCCTGTCGCCGTGTATGGGCGGTATAGTGACGTCGTAATTCTGCTTGTATTGTATCCGCTCCCCCGCTTTGGACATCGATTCAAGGTATATGATTTCCATCAGCAGCTCGTGAATGTCTATCAGCTCGAATACCTCTTTGGCGAAGGGCTCGAGCTGTTTAAGGGTGTCGAGCAGGGCCCTTAGCCTGTCTGCTTCCTTCGTTATAATCTCGGCGCATTTTAGCGCCTCTTTATTCGGGGCGTCTTCGGCCAGGAGCTGCGCTGCGCCCCTTATGCCGCTGAGCGGATTTTTTAGCTCGTGAGCGAGCCCGAGGATGAGGTTCTCGAACTTGGAAGCGGATATCTCCTGGGTGCTCTTGCTGTTGAGGAACATCGTGCCCGACATGTCTTTTATCTGAATTACCGCCCCTTTTAGATTGCCCGCGTTAGTGAAGAGCGGAGAGGCGACCGCCTGAATTGATATCCGCTCGCCGCTCCTGAGTGTAGGTTTTATCTCGTCCCCTATTACCGTCCTTCCCTCTCCCATCGCCATGAGCGCGACGCGGTCGATTTCTTCGGGCATGAAAGCGCTCGAACTCTGTCCCCTGGCCTTCTCCCTCGAAATCCTGAAAGTGCTCTCGGCATTGTCGTTCATGTCGAGCACGCGGAGGTCCTTGTCTATGATAATGATGGATTCCGGTAACGAATCGAATATCTCTTCGAAATCAATCTTTTTCGTCATGGGATTCGCGCCCGGTTAATACCGGATGTGTTGCGAGATTTACTTCCCCCGGTTCCCGATTATGAAGCGTTAATAATAACGAGACAGTGACCCCGTCTCTCTCCGTCAAATGTCTTCGATCCTTATGAACGTCGTCTTCGCTCTTATGGTGGAGAACCTGTCTATCTCCCTCAGTGAGGAAAGGAGATTCTTCTCCAGGGCCTCGTGGGTCATTATTACCACGGGGACGTCACCGCCGCCCAGGTGCCTGCCCTTCTGTATGACCGACTCGATGCTGATCCCGTGTTTCCCCAGGCTCCCCGTGATCTTGCCGAGCACTCCGGGCCTGTCTTCGGCCTGGAACCTCAAGTAATATTTATTCGTCGTATCGCTCATTTTAATCAGCTGTGTTGAATCCTTGCCGCCGTAAAACCTGAGAGGCGAAGAGAGTGTGTTCCCGAGGGACAGGTCCTTCGCTATCTGCAGCACGTCGCTCACGACGGCGCTTGCCGTGGGCATCATTCCCGCCCCTTTGCCGTAAAGCATCGCCGGCCCCACCGCGTCTCCGACCAGGTAGATCGCGTTGAAGGCGCCCGATACGTCGGCCAGCTGTGTTTCTTTCCTTACGAGCGCCGGATAGACCCCGGCTTCGAGTCCGTTTTCCCTCGACTTCGCGACCGCAAGGAGCTTTATCTTGTGCCCGAGCTCGTCCGCATATGCGATATCGAGCGGGGTAATCCCTCTTATGCCTTCCGCGTGAATTTTCCCGAAGCTGATGAATATGCCGAAGGAGAGCATGATAAGAATCGAGAGCTTGTGCGCGGCATCGATCCCGTCTACGTCGAACGATGGGTCGGCCTCGGCGTAGCCCTTTTTCTGGGCTTCTTTTAATACCTCGGCGAACTCCAACCCTTCCTCGGTCATTCTCGAAAGTATGTAATTGGACGTACCGTTGATTATTCCGTGTATGGAAAGGATGTTGTTTGCGGCGAAACTCTCCTGTATCGCCTTGATGATGGGGATTCCTCCCCCCACGCTCGCCTCGAACCCGATATCGACCCCCTTTTCCGCGGCCGCTCCGAAAATCTCCCTGCCGTAGTGCGCCAGCAGGGCTTTATTGGCGGTAACTACGTGTTTCCCGTTCCTTATGGCCCCCATCACGAAGTCCTTCGCGATCCCCGTGCCTCCCACGAGCTCGATGATAATCTGAATCGAGCTGTCCTCGAGGAGCTCCCTTGCGTCCTTGGTCAGCTTGCCTCTGGGTATCTTTACCGGCCTTTTCCTGTCGGGGTCTATATCGGCTATTTTTTTAAGGTTGAGCCTGATTCCGGTCCGCTTTTCGATTATGTCCCTGTTCTTGCGCAGGACCTCGATAACCCCGCATCCGACTGTACCGGCGCCGATGAGACCGACGTTGACTACGTTCATCAAAATTCTCCTTTCTAACCGAGGCAAAAGTGAGTATAAGCCAGGAATTATACATTATTTTATTTGACTTTAAACGAATGAGCACTTAAATTAATACCGGTCCGTGGGGCCGTAGCTCAGTTGGGAGAGCGCATGAATGGCATTCATGAGGTCGAGGGTTCGAACCCCTTCGGCTCCACCAGCAGAATCAACAAGCTTCGGGAACTTTTCGTAATATATATTACCCAGTGGCGGTTACTTCTCCAATCTCTGAATTGCAATATGACCCGGCCAAATATTTAATAGGACCGTTCGGGGAATCGTTGCGGTCGCGAATAATCAGTCCTGTATTTTTCTTCAGTATTGACCGGATTTCTTAACGAATTAAGCCGGTTGCTCTATTGCAAATTGCTCGGTCCGATATTTCGAGCGGTCATATTATATAAATATGTTATAATCCTCTGTACTTCGGTTTCCCAGATAGAGAACACTCGATTCCAAATTTTTGGATATTACAGGGGTAGCGGACCGCCATTTTGTCCTAATTGGTCAGATATTTCAACACGGGGTAATAGGTAGGAGATTTGCTTATGGAAGACCACTCAACCATTAGCCGCGTTGCGTTCATCGGCAACTATGTGCCGAGACAGTGCGGTATCGCCACGTTCACGACCGATTTATGTGAGGCTATCGCTGCCGAATATACGGATACATCATGCATTGCCCTGCCCGTCAACGACATCGAAGGAGGCTATTCCTACCCGCCCCGTGTCCGGTTTGAACTTACGGAGAAGAACATCGACTCTTACCGCCGAGCAGCCGACTTCCTGAATATCAATAATGTCGACCTGGTGTGCCTGCAGTTTGAATACGGCATCTTCGGGGGGAAGGCAGGCAGCTATATCCTGGCCTTCTTACGCGAATTGCGAATGCCCATAGTCACGACACTGCATACCATTTTAAAAGAGCCAAGTCCCGATCAGCGGCGGGTATTGGAAGAAGTCGCCGCCCTGTCCGATCGATTAGTCGTCATGAGCGAACGTGGCGCGGAGTTTCTGCGGGAGATATATGGCGTGCTGCCGGAGAAGATCGATATTATCCCTCACGGAATTCCCGATTTGCCGTTTGTGGACCCGAGTTACCACAAAGACCTTTTCGGCGTGGAGGGCAAGCTCGTTTTGCTCAGTTTCGGATTGCTTTCGTCCAACAAAGGGATAGAAAACGTCATCGCCGCCCTGCCTGCCATCGTGGAGCGCTACCCGAACGTGGTGTACATGATTCTGGGCGCGACACATCCCCATGTGATTCAGCATGAGGGCGAGACCTACAGGTTGTCACTTCAAAGAATGGCTCAGGAAAAAGGCGTGGAAGATAACGTGATCTTCTACAACCGCTTTGTAAGTCTGGAGGAGCTTGTCGAGTTCATCAGCGCTGCGGACATATACATCACGCCCTATCTCAACGAAGCGCAGATCGTATCCGGCACACTGGCCTACACGCTCGGGGCGGGCAAGGCGGTGATTTCGACCCCATACTGGTATGCGGAAGAGATGCTGGCAGACGGCCGCGGCACGCTTGTGCCGTTCAAAGATCCGGCGGCGCTGGCCCGGGAAGTGATCTACCTGCTCGACAACGAATCCGAACGCCACGCTATGCGGAAACGGGCGTATCTCTTTGGAAGGGAGATGATATGGCCGCAGGTGGCGCAGAGGTACATGGAGAGCTTTGAACGGGCCCGAGCGGAACGCCGGCATTACGTCCCTCCCGGATTTAGAGTAAAGCTCCACGAGGGTGAGTTGCCCCCTCTCAAGCTCGATCACCTGCGCCATATGACGGATGAGACCGGCATACTGCAGCACGCCCTTTTCACGGTGCCTAATTATAACGAGGGCTACACAACTGACGACAACGCCCGCGCTCTGATAGTAAGCACGCTCCTGGATGAGCTGGGCAACGAAGAGGCCCTGGAGCTGGCTCCCCGGTATCTCGCCTTTATTTTGTATGCGTTCAGCGCGGAGACCGGACGTTTTCGCAACTTTCTGGATTATCAGCGCCATTGGCTGGAGGTGATCGGTTCGGAAGACAGTCAGGGCCGCGCGTTATTAGCGTTGTCCACCGTATTGGGCAGGTCCAGCATGGCGGCCTACCGGAGCATAGCGGGCATGGTGTTTGAGCAGGCGCTTTCAGCTATTCTCGACACGACCAGCCCACGGGCCTGGGCATTCACGCTCATAGGCATCCATGAGTATCTGAGGCGCTATTCCGGTGACAGCAGGGCTAGCCAGGTCCGGGATGAACTGGCCGGGCGGTTACTGGCCTTATATCAAAACTGCCGCTCGGACGAATGGCGCTGGTATGAAGATGAGATGTCCTATTGCAATGCAGTGCTGCCCCAGGCCATGCTCATGTGCGGTCAATGGATACCGAATAACGAAATGACCGAAATAGGCCTGGAGTCGCTCGGCTGGCTGGCCGACTTGCAGCGCGCCGCCGCGCAGGGGGGTCATTTCGTCCCCATCGGCTCAAACGGCTTCTATAAACGGGGTTCTGAGCGCGCCCGCTTCGATCAGCAGCCGGTGGAGGCGCAAACAATGGTCTCCGCATGCCTCGAAGCTTACCGGAGCACGGGAGACAAGCGCTGGCGCAGAGAAGCCCGGCGCGCTTTCGAGTGGTTCCTGGGGCGGAACGATTTAAACCTCTCCGTTTACGACCCGACGACGGGCGGCTGCCGGGACGGTTTGCATCCGGACCGTCCTAACGAGAATCAGGGCGCGGAGTCTACGCTGGCCTTTCTCCAGTCCCTGCTTGAGCTGCGCCTGGCTGAAGGTACTATTCTAACACTGGAGGCACGGTCTCAATGAGCAATAAATACTCTCAACTCTTTCACCGTCACAAACGGAATCCGATCTTGACCGCGGCCGATTGGCCGTATCCGGCCCATAGCGTGTTTAACCCCGGCGCCACATTGCTGCCCGACGGGACAACCCTGCTCTTGTGCCGTGTGGAGGACCGGCGCGGGCATTCCCACTTTTGCGTGGCCCGCTCCGCAAACGGCGTCGACAACTGGCGGATTGATCCCCGGCCTTCACTATTGGCTGATCCCGAGCACTACCCGGAAGAACTTTGGGGTATCGAAGACCCGCGCATTACCTACGTTCCCGAATTAAGGAAGTATGCCATTGCCTATACCGCCTTCACACGCGACGGCCCTGGCGTAGCCCTGGCGTTTACAGAAGATTTCGTCAGCTTCGAGCGCTACGGAGTGATTATGACGCCGGAGAATAAAGATGCGGCCCTGCTGCCTCATCGTATTAACGGCCTTTGGGCTTTGATCCATCGCCCTGTCAGTGCTCCCCGCGCGCACATGTGGATATCCTACTCGCCGGATCTGCGACATTGGGGCGACCACAAGCTGATGCTTGTAGCCCGCCGTGGTGCGTGGTGGGATGCGAATAAAATAGGCCTCTCCCCCCCGCCGATACAAACCCCGCAGGGCTGGCTGGTGATTTACCACGGCGTACGTCAGACAGCGGGCGGCAGCATTTACCGGCTCGGACTGGCCCTGTTTGATTTACATACACCGGAGCTCTGCCTGAAACGCAGTAACGAATGGTTCTTTGCCCCGGAACAACAGTACGAACAGGCCGGGGATGTAGGCAATGTGGTATTTCCCTGTGGTTATACCATCGAACCGGGCGGCGATATCATCCGCATGTATTACGGCGCGGCGGACACGAGCATCGCCCTGGCCACGGGAAGTGTCAGCGGAATGCTCGAATGGCTGGAACAGAACGGATCATTTGAACAATCAACATCAATATAGCATTCATGAGGTCGAGGGTTCAAATCCCTTCGGCTCCGCCAGCAATTCCAGCGGCCTGCATGATGTTGCCGTTCTTGAAGAGTCGGCAGTTTTGCCGGAAATCGAATTAGAATTGAGGATTTAAGCAGTTACGGTGCTGATTTGCACGACCCACCCTCGCAATCAAGCCCGGTAAAACGGGTTTTCGAGCTCCATCCGGAGCGCCAATCTTTGTAGTGCTTGGTGGTAGTTCCTATTAATTTCCATGAGGGTTTTATTTATACTCATTCTCTCGATGGATTGTTGGGTAGCGGAGGTCTCTCTCGTTGAATGATTTTATCAAGAAGACGCTTATAGTCCTCATTGCCGTCATTGCTTCCTTGCTTCTTGCGGAAGGTGTTTCGAGAGTTTTTTTTGATCCGGTCGATTATTTATGGCCTAAACAATCGCCGGACGAAATACTCAGATTGAGAATAAATCCCAACTCGAGGGCGCATGATTCCTGGGGTTTTAGAAACAAGTCTGTTCCTGAACGGGCCGATATAGTAGCAATCGGCGATTCGCAGACATACGGAATAAGCGCGCTCGCAAGATACACCTGGCCTGAAACCCTACAAAGGCTAACCGGCAAAGAAGTCTACAATCTTGCGCTCGGGGGCTATGGCCCCGCCGAGTATTTGTACTTGATGGAACAGAAGGCCCTTCAGCTGAAGCCAAATCTTATAATTGCGGGATTCTATCTCGGAAACGATCTCGCGGATACATACGAGGCTGTCTACACCGTCGGGTATTGGAAAGGCTTGCGGAACCCCGCTCTTGCTATCAAGGACGACACGAAAACGGATGATCTTGAAAAACCGGAAGAGAAAAAAAGTCCGCATTCAAGGTCTCCCCAAACGAGATTGAAATATATGGCGTATGTTATAACGGATTGGTTTGCGGGGCATAGCGTACTCTACAGAATCGTTACAGAAACCTATCTCGGAGACATGATTAGACAGAGAAGAAAGATGGATATGGGGGAAGAAATTATCATGTTCAGGGATAGTGAGCACGGGATCGATACCGGGTTCACCCCGGAAACGAGGCTGCAGGGACTCGATCTGACGAGGCCTCATTTGCAGGAAGGGCTCAGACTGGCTCTGGATTTCTTTAATCGAATGAATGAGATCGCCGGGAAAAACGGCATACGTTTTTTAGTGGTTATGATTCCGACGAAGGAGACCGTATTTGCGGACTTTATCGAGGGGAACGACAGTTTGCCGGGTTCTCCGAAAATAGACCGTCTGATCGATAATGAACGGCGGGTGAGCGAAATCGCGAAATCGTATTTTGAGGAACACAATATTCCTTATCTGGACGTTTTGGAACCCCTACGGGGGGCAGTACCCTACGAGCAGATATATCCCAATAATTACAATGGTCATAGTAATAAAAACGGATACAGGATTATAGCGGAGTCTATTTATCAATACCTGAGAGGAAAGCAGGAATACTAATATATTTATCCGGTGGTCGATACCTGAATTGCCGAGTATAAATATTATACAGATGGTATTAAAACAACCTGCTGCGGATATGATGAGGCTGTAATCCATCCCCTCTGCGAAGCGCAACTTCCTGAAATTATGTCACTTTATAAAGAATGGCACAGAGATTGCCTTAAGACTATCTCGGTAAAACTATCTCGACATTTTTATCAAACCTGATTAAGATTAAAAAAGTAAATGAGAAGGAAAAAAGTAAATGAGAAGAAAGGAGTATGGAAATGAGTAAAATCGATAGTCAATTAAAGGTAGAATCACTCGCTTTGCACGGCGGGTGGGAGCCCGACCCCACGACTGGCGCGAGGGCGCTCCCTATTTATCAGACTACTTCGTTTCAATTCAAGAGCACCGAGCACGCGGCCAATCTATTCGGGCTCCGCGAGTTCGGGAACATCTACACCAGGATCATGAACCCGACGCAGGACGCTTTCGAGAAACGAATGGCTGCAATGGACGGCGGCGTCGGGGCCCTTGCTCTTTCGAGCGGACAATCGGCAACGACAATATCGCTCCTCAACATTGCCCAGGCGGGCGATGAAATAGTATCCGCGGATAACCTTTACGGCGGAACGTATAACCTGTTCCATTACACCTTCCCGCGCCTCGGGGTAACTGTAAAGTTCTTCAAGTCAAACGACTTAAAGGCTTTTCAGAAGGCTATAACCCCGAAGACGAAAGCCGTCTATGCCGAGTCCATAGGCAATCCCAAACTCGATGTCGCCGACCTCGAAGGGATATCGGGCGTGGCTCACAAAAACGGAATACCGTTCGTACTGGATAATACCGTATCCCCCTACTTGTTGAGGCCGTTTGATTTCGGCGTGGATATCGCTGTCTATTCGGCGACAAAATTTATAGGCGGCCACGGGACCAGTATAGGGGGAGTGATAGTCGATTCAGGCAAATTCGAATGGGACAGCGGCAAGTTCCCGCTTATTTCAGAGCCCGAGCCGAGCTACCACGGCTTGAATTTCGTGGAGGCTTTGAAGCCCTTGGGAAATATCGCATATATCATTAAAGCGCGCGTCACTCTGCTGAGAGACCTCGGTATGGCCGTGTCCCCGTTTAACGCATTCCTGTTTTTACAGGGTCTCGAAACGCTGCATCTCCGTATGCCGCGACATTCGGAGAATGCGCACGCCGTAGCAAGGCATCTGAAGAAGCATCCCAAAGTGAGCTGGGTCAATTATCCGGGGCTCGACGACAGCCCCGAGAAGGAGAGGGTGGCGAAGTATCTGCCGAAGGGAGCGGGCGCGATACTTGGCTTCGGTATCAAGGGCGGGCTCGAGGCAGGGCGGAAGTTCATTGATTCGCTGCAGTTGATCTCGCACCTGGCGAATGTCGGGGATACGAAAACACTTGCTATTCACCCCGCGACGACCACGCATCAGCAGCTCTCCCCGGACGAGCAGTTATCGACCGGCGTGACCCCCGACTTTGTCCGGCTCTCAGTGGGTATCGAGCACATTGACGACATTATCGCCGATATCGATCAGGCGCTCGGAAAGGCGGGATAGACACTGGGGAGCGCTGCGGTATATGTACTGCCAGGCTGTTAAAGAGGTTAATGGGTGAAGACAAAGAGAATTGATAAACGCGAGGACGGCGTCGGAGTCGTCGAGACGCAGTACTTTATCATTGATAGTCTTACACTCGAGAACCGGGAAAAGATCGAGCACGTAACGCTCGCCTATGAGACCTACGGGGATCTGAACGAAAATAAAACAAACGCCGTTCTGATACTCCACGCCCTTTCCGGTGATGCGCACGCTGCCGGACTCGATATAGAGCAGAAAAATCCCGGATGGTGGGATTCCATGATCGGCCCGGGCCGGGCATTCGATACTAACAAGTATTTCGTTATTTGTTCGAATGTCATCGGGGGCTGCAAGGGGTCGACCGGACCCTCCAGCATAAATCCCGCGACCGGCAGGCACTATGCCCTCGATTTCCCGATTGTCACCATTAACGATATGGCTGACGCCCAGAAGCGCCTTATAGATCATTTGGGCATCGATAAGCTGCTGACGGCGGTAGGAGGCTCTATGGGCGGGATGCTGGCGCTCTCCTGGCTAGTAAGATATCCGGACAGGATCAGAAGCGCCATCCCCATCGCAACAGCCATAAAGCACGGCCCTCAGCAGATAGCGTTCGACGAAGTGGGAAGGCAGGCGATCATGGCCGACCCGCACTGGAATTCGGGGAATTATTACGGCGGGCCGCTCCCTGCGAAGGGCCTGGCCGTCGCCAGGATGATAGGTCATATAACGTACATGAGCGATATGTCCATGGAAGTGAAGTTCGGAAGGCAGAGGAAGAACGGAACTCAGCCCTTCAAATTTACCGCCGATTATGAAGTCGAAGGATATCTACGCTACCGCGGAGACAGCTTCGTAAAACGTTTCGACGCCAATTCTTACCTTTATATAACCAAAGCCATGGACAATTTTGACGCAACGCAGTGGAGACCCCTGCAGGACTCCCTCCAGGGATTGAAGACGAAGGTGCTGGTCATCGCGTTTAAATCGGATTGGCTCTATCCGGCCTACCAGTCGAAGGAGATCGTCAAGGCCTGCAAGCGCTCGGGGATCGAGACGACTTACTGTGAAGTGGATTCGACATACGGACACGACGCGTTTCTACTGGAGATCGACGAGGAGACGCATCTCATCTCACATTTCTTAAAGACAGTATTCCACGAATACGAAACAGCCTGAGATTATGACATATGTGAACGTCCGCTTTGACCACAAAGCCATATTAAAGTTAGTTAAGCCGCAGTCTGCTGTGCTTGAGCTCGGGTGCGGCACCGGGGACCTTCTTTCCCTTCTGATTAAAGAAAGAAGCGTGCGCGGTCAGGGCTTAGAGATAGACGAGCAGGCGATATATGCATGCGTGGCCAAGGGTCTTAACGTCATACACGGGGATATCGACAGCGGCTTGGCCGAATACGAGGATAAATCCTTCGATTACGTTATTCTGAACCAGAGCCTCCAGCAGATAAAGCACCCGGACTCGGTGCTTACGGACGCTTTGAGAGTGGGCAGAAAGGTCATTATAAGTTTTTCAAATTTCGCCTATTACAAATCCAGGCTCCAGATATTCTTCAGGGGAAGGACCCCCGTAACGGGCGCGCTGCCATACCAGTGGTACGAAACTCCGAACCTCCATTTCCTGAGCATTACCGATTTTATAAACTATTGCGGGCTGAAGAAGATCAGGATCGAGAGGAGAATGTACATCAGTGAAGACAAGCGAATCAAGCTCCTTCCGAACTTGTTTGCGCAGACGGGGATATTCCTGGCGGATCGGGGTCTGTGACATCTCCCCGGGACACGAAAGCTTATCCTCGATAATTTCAGCTATCAGTTCTTGGAATAGACCACTTCTCTGCCGCGGCTGCTGTAGTACTCAATACACTCTCCTTCCCGTCCGCGTATGACCCTTCTGCCCGACAACCGCCCCTGCCATTCGGTGACGACCGTACACTGGTCTTCCTCGCCGTCCCTCTCGTAATAGACGATGACCCAGTCCCTCATCTTTCCCAGTTTGTGCGCGAGGGGCGAGTTCGAGAAGAGCACCGTGAATGACCAGCCGTCCTTCTCCTTGTGATAGATCGGGAGCCATTTTTCTCCGGCGGGATTGAAACGCTTTGGCGCGATTTGCTTGAGCTCTCCGAGCGCCGCTTTTCCTCTATACTCCCTGTCAGCCTCGAGGAGGAGATCTACACCGGGTTTTTCGACCTCGAGCCCTCTCATCTCGTACTCGAGCCAGCGGAACCTTCGCGCCCGGCGCCTCGAAGACCGGGACAGAATCCCGGACAGGGCGTCCTTGATTCCCTGAACCTTCCTCCGGCCGAGGCCGGGGACTTTATTGAGGCTGCCGTCGTGCGCCGCTATTTCGAGCTCCTCCAGCGTCTCTATACCCAGCGTTTCGTGTATCCGGTGCGCTGTTTTCTCTCCAATCCCGGGCACTGTCTCGAAAAGCTCCTCAGGCGAGGCCTGACCTTCGAGCCTTTCCAGAAGACCGATACGCCCCGTGGAGAGGAGCTCCGATATTACTGCCGCAATGCTCTTTCCGACCCCGGGCAGCGCTTCGAGTCCCTTAACGCCCTCGCTCCCGAGTATTTTCGAAACCGGCGCCTCGCATTCCCTGAGCGTGCGTGCGGCGTTCATATACGCCCTCACCCTGTACGTACCCGCCCCCTGTACCTCGAGCAGCGAGGATATACGGTCGAGAGCGTCAGCGATCTCTTCGTTATTGAATACGGGACCCTTTGCCATCGTGAGCTATGTTCTCGTTCTTTAGTGAGATGATAAGGGAAACAGGAAGGGGTTGCAACAATAACTGAGGGGACTCTAACCTCTCCGGGCTGGCGTTGATTCTATCCGTGCTGCGGCCGGAGAAGGGAAAACGGAAAAGGGGACCATAAGTCCCCCCTTCTCTATATTAGAATGTTATTTCGGATACTGATTAATATACGCAGCCTTATTTCGTTATGTTCCTCTTTATCGGCTGGTACTGACTCGGGCTCCCGCTCGGAACGGGTTTTGTGACGAAGCGCTCCGATTCCCGGGATTTCTGCAATTCGTGTTCGGCGAGTAGTGCCATGGCCGGCGCTGCGAGATACTCAAACCCCTTAAGCACCATCACGGAGCCGAGCATGAAGTGCAAGCCCAAGCCGGGCAGCAGGAGGAATGAAACGCCCCCCAGCGCGAGAATCAATATACCGATGATCGTTTCGGTCTGCACAGAGCTAATGGCCCCCAATCCCAGGGGAAGGGACTTGAATTTGTTCGTCCTCTGCCAGGCAATCTCATTTTTAAACATGCACATTATGCTCGCGACGATATACGTATGGGTGAGC
>MFCJ01000132.1:2014-16487 GCA_001775255.1 Candidatus Dadabacteria bacterium RIFCSPHIGHO2_12_FULL_53_21 | reverse complement strand
CGGTAGAAGCGGACATGACCTTCCCGTGAAAACTACAGATTCTATATTACACCAAACATAAGACGCAAATATGTCACATTAAGCAAATGACATGCGCGCTCATGCTCCCTGATCCTTATTTATCATGGGTTATAGTATCTATTCGGACATGAGATACCGGATACCCGCTCTTATACTGCTTCTCCTCACGGCCGCTTCCTGCGCCAATGTGGGGCGCTTCGCTCAGGTCATGAACCCCGAAGAGCTCAGCAAGGACGAGCTAAAGAAACTCCCCCCGGAAACGACCCCGGAATACGGGTTCAGGGTCGGGATGGAAGTAAACGTGCCCGGGAATAAGGACGAAATACTGGAGAACGTGGACTATCAATTCACCGAATTCAGCGACTGCCTTAATATTACCGACCGCGGTGAGGAGGCGAGGCGTTATACGATCGCCGTCGTAGACGGCACTTTCAGATGCGAATACCATCACGGCAGATGCAACGGGGAGTACGACTCGGATTACGGATTGATAATAGTAAGCTATAAGGCTTTTAACAGAAAAGGGATACTTCCCGTGCTGAAGCACGAATGGGCGCACGTCTACGGCATATTGAGGAACGACCATAAGAATTTGAACGAAGTCAGGGAATGCACCGGATATTGATCCGGCCCTCCATGAATATTCCGGCTATTCACGGAAAAATTTAATGCCCCGTCTCATCGTAATATTTGGGCTTGCTGTAATCCCCGTCAAGGAACATCTGCTGGGCGGGGTCTTTCGCCTCGGTACCGCGGAGCTTGTCGAGCTCGCCCTCGACCTTGGCCTGGTTGACGGGCTCGTAGGTATACTCCACCTTGATAGCGTTCTTCTTCTGATTCGTATGGAAAACGAGCTTCACGTCGGGCATGTTCCACGTCCATGTCTTGAAATAGAGCATGCTGTCGGAGCTCGAAGGCTCGCCGTACTTGTCCGTCAGGTATTTCATGAATTCATCCCGGAGCTGGGATTCCTCGAACTGGTCTTTCGTAGTCAGCATCAGTGAAGACGAAAGGAGCTTATTGTCGTAGAATTCGAGTCCAGTGCTGACGTCCCTGCCCTC
Organism: Candidatus Dadabacteria bacterium RIFCSPHIGHO2_12_FULL_53_21; assembly: GCA_001775255.1. Lineage (GTDB taxonomy): Bacteria > Desulfobacterota_D > UBA1144 > Nemesobacterales > UBA2774 > 2-12-FULL-53-21. The sequence continues at coordinate 15,405 of MFCJ01000132.1, read as the reverse complement.
CAGGTCGAGCGGAAGGGTGACTATTATACCCTGCATCACGATGGTCCGGATTTTCTTGGAGTCGACCTTGTTATCCATAACCCTCTTTCCGTTTGTCTCGATTATTTCCTCGGCGTCATCATCCGAAATGCCGAAAGCAAAACCGAGGGGAGCGAGGTCCGTCTTCTGCTGCGCAGCAGCATGAGAAACCGCTAAAAAACATAAGAGTGCTATCAATACATGAGGATTTCTTAAAATATTCATTTATTCCCCCCTGTTCCAGTCAGCCGGATATTCTAACCGTTCATTTAAAAGTTATAAGATGACGGGATCAAAATCAAGTTTTATTAACCCGAAGCGCTGACCGCTCCCGTGACGGGAAACGGACCGCAGCCGCTATCCCGTTTGAGTCAGGACCGGAAAAAGCATATAATCTTGTCCGGCATGGAGATCGTAATAGGAGTGATAGGGGCGGGGGATGCGGGCGAGGAGGAGTACGTCACGGCGTTTGAGGCCGGAAGGGAGATAGCGCGCAGGAAATGCACGCTCATATGCGGCGGCATGGGCGGCGTCATGGAAGCCGCCTGCAAAGGCGCGAAGTCCGAAGGGGGTCTGACCGTGGGAATCATCCCCGGGGAACTCAAAAACGAGGCTAACCCTTACGTCGACATACCCATTGTCACAGGCATGGGACACGGCAGGAATATAATAGTCGTACGCTCGAGCGACGCACTAATTGCAATAGGCGGGAGCTTCGGTACATTATCTGAAATTGCCTTCGCTCTCAGATTGGAAATTCCGGTCATAGGGATAAAAACTTGGGATGTATCATCCGACATTAGACAGGCAGACAATCCCAGGGAGGCGGTGGAAATGGCTATCGGGCTTATTGTTACTGGCGCTGCTCGGGGCCTGCGGTAAGAGCCCGCCGCCGCCGTCCATTCCCAAGGTGAGTGAAAAGGATATTGAACGATGCCTGACGGGGAAGTTAACCGTGAGGGAGGGCTACAGGTACCATATGCTCGAAGAGGGGGAGACACTATACCGGGTATCGGTTATGTACGGTACTACGGTCGAAGAGCTGATCGAGGTCAATAATATAGAGGATTACACGGACATCCCGGCGGGGACGATGCTTAAAATTCCGGGGGCGGTGGTTTCCACCGGGCTCATTTGGCCCCTGCCGGGAAAGATATCCTCGGGCTTCGGTAAACGCGGTAGGAGGTTTCACTGGGGCATAGACATTCCGGCCCCGAGCGGCACGCCTATCAGGGCGGCCGCTGACGGGCTCGTCCTCATAAGCACGGACGGCATGAGGGGATTTTCGGGGTACGGGAGGATAATTGTAATAGAGCACGGCGGGGGGATAAGCACCCTCTACGCCCACAACAGCGGGAACGATGTGAAACCGGGCACATGCGTCAGGTCGGGAGAGGTAATCGCGGAGGTCGGAGCCACGGGGAATGCGACGGGCAGCCACCTCCACTTCGAAGTGAGGAACGACGGCAAACCGGTAAATCCGCTTAATTACCTGCCTTAGGATAATAGGAGAATCGCAAATGATCGATCTCAAGCAATACATCAGGGACATACCCGACTTCCCGAAGAAGGGAATTATATTTCACGACATCACGCCGCTCCTTCAGAACGCGAAGGCATACGAGGCCGCGATCGACCGGATGGCGGGAATGCTGGGCGGGGGCGGAGTCGATTACCTCGTGGGGATCGAGTCGCGGGGGTTCATATTCGCGTCGGCCCTCGCAATGAAGCTCCATACGGGGCTGGTCATCGTGAGGAAGCCCGGAAAGCTGCCGTACGTAACGATAAACGCGTCTTACGACCTCGAATACGGGTCGGACTCGCTCGAGGTGCACAGGGACGCGATACATCACGGGAGCAGGGTAGTGCTCATCGACGACCTTTTGGCGACAGGGGGCACCGCAAAAGCGGCCGGGGACCTCATAGAGAAACTCGGAGGCGAAATCGCGGGGTATTGCTTCCTCGTCGAGCTCACCGAGCTCGAAGGTCAGAAAAAGCTCTCGCCCTACCCAGTATGGTCGGTGGTCCAATACGAGGCATGAAACAGATAGGCATTATCTTAAACCCGTCGGCAAAGATTAACAGCAGGAGAACTGCCGCAGTCATCAAAAAGCTGAGCGATATATTCGGCGGACGGGCGATACTCCGCACGACAAAAAACAAGCTCGAGATCGCCGGGGTCATGAACGAATTCCAGGGGGAAGGGGTAAAGCTGCTCCTGATAAGCGGAGGGGACGGAACGATATGCAGCGTAATGAGCACTTATTTGAAGCTATTCGGCGAAGACGAGCTGCCGGTAATCCTGCCCCTGATGAGCGGTACGATCAATATGATAGGCTCGGACGCGGGTCTCCGGGAGAGCCAGTTCGTGATTTGCCGGAAGTTAAACGACATACTGAGGCGGGGTGCGCCCGTAGGTGTTATAGAGAGGGGGCTTATCCGCTTACAGGATTCGAAGCTCGACGAGCCATATTACGGGTTTTCGTGGATAGACGGGTTCCTCTATAGATTCCTCATCGATTACTACAAACAGGGCGCGGGAATCCAGGTAGCTTCCATGATGACTATCAAGACGATACTGACGCTCTTGTCGAACGGGGGCCGGGGCCCGTTCGAGAACGTGGATTCGACGGTCTACGCGGACGGCGGGAAACTGCCTCACGACGGCCACGTCCTGATAATCGCCTCGAGCCTGAAAAAATTTATCTTCGGCTTCGATATCTTCGCTGAGGAATCCGTACCAGGCACATCCTTTAACCTGGTCTACGTCAGGGAAAACTATATAAAAGAGCAGAGGCACACGCTGCCCCTCGGGCTCTACAGGAGCCTCAAGTCGGACAAGAACGGGGATTTCGTGAACAGGGCAGTCAGATCGCTCCGGGTCGAAAGGAACAGAGGGTACATTATCGACGGAGAAATATTCAGCGGCGAGGAGCCGACCGATGTACTGCTGGAGGCAGGACCGAAAGTGAGGATATTCTCGTTCAGGGGTGAAAAGGATATAGATCTATAATATTATTGATACGGCGGGCGGCATGGAAAAGATAAGGGTAAACCTGAAAATCAGCGAGGACAAGTCATACGATATCCTTATCGGCGAGGATTTGCTGAGACGCGTACCGTGGGAGATTAAGGAATCCGGGCTCGCCTATAAATTCGCCATAGTCACCGATTCGACGGTCGAGGGCCTCTACGGAAATGCCCTCTTGGAGGAATTCGAAAGGGCGGGACTAGATACGCACATTATCGCATTCCCTGCGGGAGAAAAGCAGAAGAGCCGGGAGACGAAAGCCCGGATCGAAGACCACATGCTTGAAAATAAATTCGGCAGGGACTCCGCCGTCGTAGCGCTCGGCGGGGGAGTGGTGGGCGATATAGCGGGATACGTCGCAGCCACATACACGCGCGGCATCCCGTACATCCAGGTCCCGACCACGCTCGTCGCATGCGTCGACAGCTCGATAGGCGGGAAGACCGCCGTCGACACCCCGCACGGTAAAAACCTTATCGGCGCGTTCCATCAGCCGTGGAGGGTATATATAGACGTGAACACGCTCCTGACACTAAACGAAAAGGAGATAAGGGAAGGCCTCGCCGAGGTGATTAAATACGGCGTTATTAAGGACGACGACCTCTTTTTATTCCTCGAGCGCAATATGGACAGCGTATTCTCATACGATAAGGGGGCCCTGACCCGTATAATAAAAAGAGGGTGCGAAATAAAGGGAGAGGTCGTCGAGAAGGACGAAAGGGAATCGAACTTGAGGAAGATACTGAACTTCGGCCACACGATAGGTCATGCCGTCGAGAACCTATCCGACTATAAAATCACTCACGGTGAGGCGATTTCCATCGGGATGGCGGCCGAGGGAAAGATCGCAGTCGGTATGGGACTATGGAAGGAAGAAGAGCTCGGGAGACTCACACGACTCCTGACCCGGGCGGGGCTTCCGACATCGATGCCCGAATACATGAAAATAGAGAATATTATCGATACGATGAAGCTCGACAAAAAATCCCGCGGCGGGAAGATCGAGATGGTCCTCCCGGAAACTATAGGCAGGATGGCCGAGATTGACGGCAGCTACGGGCTTAAAACCGACGAATCGCTCATCAGGGATGCCGTATAGTAAAGCTCCATTTATATCAAGACGTTCTGCACGACCGCAACCATGGACAATTCGGAGATTATAAATCCGGCTCTCGATATATCCCTCCTCATTTTACCGCTCGACCTGAAGTCGGTGTTCGGGAACGGGAACGATTGCCTGCTCGAGATCGGGTTCGGGGACGGCGACTTCCTCATCGAAAATGCGCTCGGCAGCCCGGAGAAGAATTACATCGGGATAGAGATAAAAAAGAGAAGGTTTAACAAGGCGGTAAAGCGGGCGAAGCGCCAAAGGGTGATGAACGTCAAATTTATTCACATGGACGCGGATATCGCGGCCGGGGAAATATTCCGCCCCGACTCCTTCTCGACCGCCTATATCAATTTTCCCGACCCCTGGCCCAAGGACAGGCATATAAAGCACAGGATTATCAACCGCGGATTCCTGAAGAAGCTTTCCGGGATCATGAAAGGGGGAGCGGATCTGGAGATAGCGAGCGATCACCGTGAGTACGTTATAAACGCTCTATACACAATGAGAAAAATAAATCTGTTTGAATCCGTTCTCCCTGAACCCGGCTACATGCTTCACATGCCCGGGCGCACGGAAACTACCTACGAAAAGGAATTCAGGGCCGAGGGGAGGGAAATCCATTACATGAGGTTTAAAAACATGAAATGAGACAGGCTATCGGGCCGATAACTCAGGTAAAATATGAGTGAATCAAATCAGAAGGAGGATTGAAAAATGAGAAACGTACTGATTCTATCCGCAATAATATACACGGGGTTATTCCTGAGCGGCTGCTCGGATAGCGGACCCGGGTACTTATTTCAGCTCATCTTCATAGTCGCCCCCCTAGTCGGCCTGGGCGTAATGCTTCTTAAGCGGACCGAGAGCACCAACGACTCCCTCTACATACTCGAGGGGCAAATAAAAAGGCTCTCTTCCAAGCTTGAAAACCTGGAAGAAAAAGTCACGGAGCTTACGGAAAAGGAAAATAAAGCCAGGAACAAAAAATAGCGGGCGGTCAGCTTTTAATTGTCGTTTGTGCCTTTATTCAATTCGATGTTGTTTGAATTCTCGAGCGCCTCGACCTGATACTTGATCGGTACTTGTCCAATGTCGTTCGTCGCGTGAAGCACTCCCTGTTCATCGGTCCAGGTGAAAAGCCCTCCCCTCACACCGGGCGTATCCAGATCCCTGGCTGAGTCGCCCAGCTGAGGCGGCCCGGCGGGGGTGATCTCTTCCGCAGACGGGGCGCCTTCGCCCTCTGTATCTTCCGGCGTTTGAAGATTATTCGCCCTGGCTTCCTCAGCCGCTTTCATCCTTTCCTGTCTTTTCTTCTGGAGCGCTTCATTTACTTCTATATTGCTCTGACGCTCGACGGTTGTGCCGAGTGTCCCGGTACCGTCTCTGAAATTCGTCTCCGAGCTCTTCTGCATCGTGGAAAGATCGAATGGGTTCAAATCCTCGCTCGGGGTAACTATATACGAGGGAAAATCAGCGGGGACCGGAGGCGCAGGCGCCGGAGCGGGCGCCGGGGCAGCTGGCGCGCCCGACTGAGGGAATGCAGGGCCGGCAGACAGCAGCACCATGCTTCCGGCTATGTATAGTTTCAGGAATAAGGAGCGGGACATGTTCTGCCTCCTCAAATGCTCACTATAAATATACACCCGCCGGAACGAATACTCAACATTAAAAATTAATATATATAGCTGACCCAAAACAACACTTAAACCTGATTCTTAAGAATTAACCCTCAAAACTTTGAACCACGAGGCGTCATAATTATTTACGACTATGGAGGCCAAACCAGTAAAATGCCGAAACGACTAGCGAATGTGTAATACGCTTTTCCAACACCAGCTTCGGAATGTCCCGAACGGGCGCTTTGAAAGTAACGATATACTCGGTCGTATCGAAGTAGGGCTCTCTCTCCTTCCGTGAACCTGCGGCGAGGAAGGTGTAGCAGGTATTTGTCTGTATGGCGGGATTCGGGATGACCTCCCCTATACAGGACCAGTCGTCTGAAACGTAACCCGTCTCTTCAAGGAGCTCCCGTTTGGCGGCTTCGAGCGGTGTTTCCGCCCGATCGATGCAGCCGCCCGGAATCTCGATAGTCTCGGACTCGATACCGTGCCTGTACTGCCTGATCAAAAGGACTTCGTCCCTGTCGGTAACCGCGACGACATTTACCCAGTCAGGGGCCTCTATCACGAAGAACTCGTGCTCCTCCCCGGTTATAGGGGAGACGCTCGTATCCTTTCTGGTTGAAAAAACCCTGTTCGACGACAGAGGTTCGGACTTTATTATTTTCCACTTTTTAATCATGGCTCTTGAGCTATATATAATTCCGTCAGATACCCGCGCCTAGCCGCGGATTTCTATCTTCCTTAATTTATCACGGGTGTTTTGAGAGTACCAAATATCGACGAACTCCGATATGGAAGACCCTTCATCCCTCCCGATAATGTCGAGCGCGTCCTTCCTGAGGAGGTTCTTAACGCTCCCGAACGCCTCCCCGTCCTTTTCGGCAAGGTCACGCGCGGAGCGGAGCGCGGCATCGGCGAAACCCTCCTCGGAGTGCACTTCATCGACGAGACCCAAGGCCAGCGCTTCTTCCGCGGAGTTCATTTTCCCGGAATAAAGCAGCTGCCGGGCGTTCCTCGGGCCGACCGTAAACTTCAGAATCTCCGCAATGCTCGTAAATATAGTGGCGCCGATCGTGAGCTCGTTTAGCGCGATCTTCGCCTTCCCCGTAACCATAACCCTCCTGTCACAGGCTATGGCAAGGATGCACCCTCCCGCCACCGTATGCCCGTTCAAAGCCGCGATTACGGGTTTCGGATAGGTGAAAATACACCGAACGAGATCGGAAAAGCTAACGACAAACCTGTGAAATTCCTCCTTCGAATAATCCATTAACCCGGGGATATCGAACCCGAATGAAAAGAAGCTTCCCTTCCCGGTCAAAATGACGGCTTTAATCTGTCTATCCAGGGCTAATTCCCTGAAAGTATCCGTCAACTCCGAGACTACCTGCTCGTTTATCGCGTTTACTTTAGGCCTGTTAATCGCAACCGTGGCAATTCCGTCATCTACAGATAACTGGACATATTCCATCGACCCCTCCTTGATTCGAGTATCGATTATCATTATCCCATTCTGCAATAACTCAGGCAATACTCCCATCTATACAAACCGTATTTTACAGTTAAAATAAATTGTCTCTAATCTCGTCTGCAGAATTCGGGAGGTTCTGAAATGAGAAGATTTATCTACACGATGCTTTTTTTGGTGACTTGTGTTGTGTTCTCGCTGTCGTCCGTATCGGCAGCCGAAAAAGGGGACGCGGCTAAGGGAAAGGAAACATTCCAGAATACCTGCGCCGCATGCCATGGGGCGGAGGGTAAGGGGGACGGTGTCGCGTCTGCGGCCCTCGACCCCAAACCGAGGAACCTGAGCGATGCGGCTTACGTATCGACCAAGACAGACGAACACCTTTATAAAGTCATCAGCGAAGGCGGGGCATCAGTCGGGCTTTCGCCCATGATGGCCGCATGGGGAGGCACACTTTCCGAGCAGGACATTTGGAACGTGATTGCCTACGTAAGGCAGGATATCTGCAAGTGCCAGTATAAGGCTAAATAAACAGAATATAACGGGCCTGAGCCCGGTCTCGAGCCCGTTATGAATGAACCGCCGGACCTCTCGCTTCTTACTAATTTGGTATATATTTACCCTTACAGGATATCAATAATCAGGGAGATAAGAAGAAGAATATGAAAAAGATACTATCGGATACGATAAGACTTTTCGGGCTCGCGGCCCTAATTGCACTGCCTATTCTCACCGCTTGCGCAGGGGTTGAGCCCGGTACGATCGATGACCCCGGTCAGGCCCTGGACGCGCCGACTGAGCCTGAAGCAGCGGACGAGTCATATTCCGAGGGCCTGCAGTATCCGGAAGAACAGGACAATCAATAGCTGGCCGCAGGAGGGGTAACCTGCGGAGAGCATCCCGCCGATAAACCCCGATACTCCTGTCTTTTGAAGAATTTTTCCGAGATGTTAAAATCTTGCTGAATTCCGTTATACAACCGGAGAGGTGACCGAGCGGCCGAAGGTGCACGCCTGGAAAGTGTGTAGGGGGTTAACGCTCCCTCGTGGGTTCAAATCCCACCCTCTCCGCCAGTATACGCCTGAGTATAATGGGGAATCACGTGACCGCGCGCAGCGCGGTGATTATTTCATTCAATAGCTATTAACTTTCGGGTATTTTATAATATAGGCTAAAGCTCTTCACGCAATATTAGTTTCGATAAATTTACCAGTTAGTCAGGCCCGTACGGCAGGAGATTGTGAACCCCGCCAGGCCCGGAAGGGAGCAACGGTAACAAACCCTCCTGAGCGTTGCGGAAACCCTGACTAGCTGGTTCTAAGGTGACGTATGTCCTACCTTGTACTCGCGAGAAAATGGAGACCTCAGACTTTCGAGGATATCGTAAGCCAGGAATTCGTGACCCTGAGCCTGAAGAACGCGGTCTCCACGGGGAAGATAGCCCACGCCTTTATATTTTCAGGACCTAGAGGAGTAGGTAAGACCTCGACCGCCAGGATACTGGCCAAGGCGCTTAACTGCCGGAGCGGACCCACTCCGGAGCCCTGCTCCGAATGCGTATTCTGTAAGGAAATAGCCGAGGGCAAATCACTCGACGTCATCGAAATAGATGCCGCGTCTCATACAGGCGTAAACGACATAAGAGAGATCATAGAGAACGTTAAATACCTGCCGGCGTCCGGGAAATATAAGATCTACATAATAGACGAAGCGCACATGCTCTCCCAGTCCGCTTTCAATGCCCTGCTCAAAACCCTCGAAGAGCCCCCTCCCCACGTTCTATTCATACTGGCGACGACGGAGGCGCACAAGATCCCGGTGACGATACTTTCCAGGTGTCAGAGGTATGAATTCAAGAAGGTGCCCGTCGAGAAGATAAAGGAAAGCCTCGCTTCGATAACCGGGAAGGAGAAGATAAGGGTGGCTGAGGAAACCCTGTATACAGTAGCCCAGGAGGCGGACGGCAGCATGAGGGACGCGCTCAGTCTCATGGACCAGCTCCTCGCGACGTTCGGGAGCGAGATCGCTCATGACGACGCGATAAGGATCCTCGGCGTACTCGACAGGACGCTCCTCAGATCCGCAGTTGCGGGCATACTCGATAAGAACCCTAAGAACTGCATCGAAACACTGAACAGGGCAACCGAAAAGGGAATAAATCCAAAGCGCTTCGCCGAGGACCTGCTGAGGACGTTGAGATACGCCCTTCTCCTGAAGACATGCGGAAAGGAAACAGTCACGGAGCTCTCCGACGAAGATAAGGACGAGATCGAGGGAATAACGTCGGGCGAGAGCGTAGAGACGCTGGAATCCCTTTTCAACCTCATGCTCGAAGGGGCAGAAAGCATACACAGGTCGTTTTATCCGCAGATGGCGCTCGAATTCATCCTTATAAAGCTGTCTACACTCGAAAGGACGGTTCCGATAGAAAGCATAATAAAGAGGCTCGAATCCCTTTCCGGGTCTATAAAAACTGGAGAAGAACCGAGAGCGCGTCTTGACGAGCCCCGCGGGGAGTATCAGAAAAGACAGACCGCGGCGGGGGATAAGCCGGTTACAACACCCCCTGCGAGCGGGGGTCAGGCGCCCGTGAATAAACCGAAGCCCGAACCGGGGGACCTCGGCTCGGTGCTCAAGTTCATTAAATCGAGGAACGCCATCATGGGCACCAGGCTTGAGCAGGCAAAGGATATCTCGGTCGAGGGAGACTCGTTCAGGGTCACATTCAGCAACCCCCTCCACACCTCACATTTCAGGAAAAGTGAAACCCACGCGGAGCTCAGGGACTATTTGAAAGAGTGCTATTCCCGGGACATGAGCATAGAAATCGCGGAGGACAACCAGGCGCCGCCGGGCGAAACCGGGGGCGGTAAAAACGATAAAAGTGAAAATAAAAAGAAAATCCAGAACGACCCCGCGCTTAAGGAAGCGATAGAAATTTTCGGGGGAAGAGTCGTGAGCGTAAAACCCAAACAAAAGGAGTAACAAGATGAAATTCGGGGGCGGAAACATCAAGAACCTTCTCAAACAGGCAAACAAAATGAAAGAACAGATGGAGAAGCTCCAGGCGGAGGCGGGCGAAAAGACCGTCGAAGCCACGGCGGGCGGCGGGATGGTGACCGTCGTCGCGAAGGCGAAAGGAGAGATCGTTTCCATCAAAATCGAGCCCGAAATCGTCAAGGACGACGATATAGAGATGCTCCAGGACCTTATAACCGCCGCGGTAAACGAAGCCCTCGGCCGAGGACAGGATTTGATGAAGGACGAGGTTGCAAAACTGGCGGGGGGTCTGGGATTACCCCCCGGACTCATTTAACTTATGCTCCAGAAAGGCATACCGGAATCTATAGCCAGGCTCATAAACGAACTCTCCAAACTCCCGGGAATAGGCGAAAAGAACGCGACCAGGCTCGCGTTTCATATTTTCAGATCGAGCCGGGAAAGCGTGGAAAACCTGTCGAAAGCCATCACAGACGCCAAGACGAAGGTCGTTTTATGCGAGACGTGCTTTAATTTCGCGACTGAATCGCCATGCGAATTGTGCAGGGACGAAGACAGAGACCATACAATTATCTGCGTAGTGGAGGACCCCCTCGACCAGCTCGCAATAGAAAGGAGCCGGGAGTTCAGGGGGGTGTACCATATACTGCACGGGGTTATATCTCCGATTGAGGGGGTCGGGCCCGAGGACCTCAGGATAAAGGAGCTCATACGGAGACTGGAGAGCGGCCGTACGAAAGAGATTATAATCGCGACCAACCCCAGCGTCGAGGGGGAAGCCACGGCGCTCTATCTCTCCAAGCTCGTAAAGCCGATGGGCATAGGAGTAAGCAGGATAGCGCACGGCATCCCGATGGGAGGGGATATCGAATATATTGACGAGATTACATTAAGCAAAGCAATTAGGGATAGAAGATATATCTAGTTAATCTAAATATTATCGATATTCTATCAATTAATAATATATAGGATATGTTCTATATTTAGACGATACGTTTTCAGGAGGACGTAATGCCCAGGATAGGCAGAGCTTTTAAGGAACTCAAGGTCGGAGACAAGCTCTCGGAAAGAATCACCGTTACCGAAGCCCATGTCGTAAAAGCGGCGGGTCTTTTCAACGATTACAACGCCCTCCACACGAACGAGCCCGACATGAAGGGCTCGAGGTTCGGTAAAAGGATAGTGCACGGCGCGCTCACATTCAGCCTGATTGTGGGAGTTTACAGCAAGGTGTTCCACGATACGGACATATCGACGGTAGAGGCTTCGATAAAATTCACGGCCCCCGTCTTCATAAACGACACCATAACGATGGAGTGGACGGTAATGGAGCTCGACGAGAAGCCGAAACTGAACGGCGGGCTGGTCGCCCTTTCGGGTGAGGTCAGGAATATGGAAGAAAAAATCCTCGCGACGCTGGAAGCGAAAATTCTAGTCGGGAACGAGACCATCTTTTAAGCGTGTTTTCCTCTGATAAGAATGGACAACAACAAGAAACCCAGCCGGCCTCTTTTATCCAAATTATTCCTCGCACTGATCACGGTAATAATAACCATAGGCGCAATCGAGCTCGCAAGCAGATTCACACCCGACCGGGACAAGTACTCCATTCTAGAACACGTAGACAAACTGAGGCCGGGCGGGAACCCGGCAGGATACGAGCTCAGGGAAACCGCCTGGGAATCGAGCTTTACAGAAAGGGGCCTGAATGCGCCCCCGGGAGGGCCGAGGGAGGGACTACGGGGCGAGGGAGTAACCCCACTTAACTGCGCCGTATCGGATTGCAATTTCAGGAAGTTCCTGCCGGGGATTATAGAATTGAACGACGACGGTCTACAGACCGCGGGCAGGAGCGAGAACCCCTACCCTCACATATTAATCGTCGGCGGAAGCGTAGCATGGGGTGCAGGCGCCTCCAATATAGCGAATACATATTTCGCAATATTGTACGGCATGCTGAAAAATGAATACCCCGACACGAAGATATCGGTGCTCGCCGCTTACGGTTCGACCAGCAATACCGACTTAAGCTCCTTTGTACGTAAGGGACTCGATGCCAAGCCGGACGTGGTCGTATTCATAAACGGTCTAAACGACTTGACCGTCAAAGGGCAGCTGAGACAAACGGATGCCTCCGATTACATTCTGAACATGAAAACGGCGTCTCGGATTGCGGAGCGTAACGGGATACCGACAGTCGTCGTCAGACAGCCGTTCCCCGGCGGGAAAAAATTTAAGACTGACCTCGAAAAGAGGATAATGGAACTTAGTAATAAGGATTACGAGAAGGTCATCACCCCCCTTTATAAACACATTGGAAAGGTTCTCGAGGAAATGGCGAAAGCGGGAGAGATTTATTATATCGACGCCGCCGACAGTTTTGGCGATGAGACCGCAACCACCTTCAACGACCAGTGGCACTTCTCGGACCCCGGACACAAATTACTCGCCGAGAGAATCCATGCCGGGCTTGTTCCGATTTTAAGCGAAATACTCGGGAAGAGCGGAGACAACCCCGATTGAAGCAGGCCCCGAATAAGGGGTCAAACACCGACACACCCGCCCTCGAAAGTTGGAGCGGGCATGTCGTTTCCATGTCCGTTTCTTAATCCGCTGCAACCCTCTTGCGGCGGTATAAAGCGAAGATTGAGATTGATAATAATGCAAGACCGACGGCGGCCATGCCGTACTCGGACATTGTCGGGATGTTGGACAATCTCGGATTGAGAAACGCTATCGCCTCTAAGCCCTCCGCGGTTTCGCCTATATTCGTAACCTGACCCGTCTCAGTGTTTATCGTAACGAGGTAGTTATCATAAGAAAAGCTCACGTCATCCAGCGAGGCGAACATGACATGGGTATCCGGATTTAAATCCAGTGAATTGAAGACCGGGACATTTTCGATAACCGGAGGGACTGTGAGGTCAGTAACCAAGTTGGCAAGCCCTGATGACTGATTCAATAAATAAAGGGATGGTATCATGTCGGTTTGCGCAAGAAACAGCTCATTAAACTGATCGAACCCGATCCCGTTACCAGCACCGAAAAGACCCGTAAAACCCAGGAAATTCAGGGCTCCGGTATTTGTATCTATAGTTGCGATAAAGATGCCCGGCTTGGACCGAAAGGACGCGAACAATG
>MFCJ01000132.1:0-1822 GCA_001775255.1 Candidatus Dadabacteria bacterium RIFCSPHIGHO2_12_FULL_53_21 | reverse complement strand
CTATAAGAACAGCATTGCCCGTATCGGGATCGATCAAATACAAACTGCTTTCTCCGAATCCGTTTATTCTCGGTGTATTCGTATCGGCCGATCTCTCCGTTCCTTCAATGGTCAAACCGAAGAGCTGGGCGTGCGCCGCGACGGAAAAAACCAACAGAACAGCGAGGACAACTATTGAATGTATAATTTTGGCCATCTCCACATCCTCCCTCGAAGGGTATTTTAATGCAGAACCTGTAAGGTTCTTTACTCATTATTTAAAGCAAATGCAGTTTTATAACAATTTATATACGCATATCACTGGAACGAACTAATTCTTGTTACTGAATAAATCTCCAGCGGCGAGGACTTCAAGCGGAGACTCCGTCGACCCTGCGTCTGAGGACGAATATAGCCCCAGCCATGAGGACGACCGCCAATACGATCATTCCGTATTCGGACATTGTCGGGATATTGGACACTCTTGGATTGAGAAAGGCTATCGCCTCCAAGCCCTCGACGGTTTCGCCGACGTTCGTGACCAAGCCGGTCGAAGTGTCTATCGTCACGAGATAGTGCTCATACTCGAGAAGCTGGATGTCCAGCGAGCCGAACATGACATCAGTTTCCGGATTTAAATCCAGGGAATTTATGATAGTGAACCCTTCATCGAGCGGGGGGAGCGTGAGGCCGGTGACAAGAGTTGCAAGACCGTTCGACTGGTTCAAAAGGTAAAGCGACGGAGCAAAAGTAACAAAATCTGTATCTGTCAAAAACAAGTCATTAAACTGGTCGAACCCGATCCCGTTTCCGTCACCGCTTAGACCCGAATTCCCGACAAAATCAGTTTCTGCCGTATTTATATTAATTGTCGAGAGAAAATTACTTCCCTTTGCCCGAAAATACCCGTACAAGGTACCGTCACTCCTAAATGATAGATCCTGCAGAAAACCGTTTGCAATAATAGGTCCGATTTCCGTCCCCTGACCGCTCTCTACATCTATGGTTATAAGCACTTCGAAGCTCAAATCGTTAGAACAGACGGCGTACAGCACGTTAGTGATCGGCTGAAAATCGAGACCCCGGCAGAGATAGAACCCCGTCGGCCCGATGAGAGTAGCGGCACCGGTCTCGGGATCGATCAAATACAAGCTGCTTTCCCCAATGCCGTTTATCCTCGGCGTATTCGTCTCGGCCCTTTGCATCTCACCCTCATGGGCTACGCCGTAGAGCTCCGCACGAGCCGCGCCGGAAAAAATCACCAGAGCAGCAAGGACGACTATAGAACGTATAATTTTGGCCATTTCCACATCCTCCTCAAGAAAAGAATCCAACTAATGCAGTATTTTAACACAGTTAGCTATTGAATACCATGCATTGTAGAATTGAAGATTGTTTATTGATTTCAATAAACTACGCTCGCAATATATTTCGCACGGCATGAGGTCGTAAATGATTTCTCTGTATATACAAATGAACCGCTTTTTCCGATTCCACCAACTTTGACTTCATACATAGCGTGTGCTAGTTTCTCTTTTTTAGCGGGCAGTAATAGACACCGGAGGTAAAAATGCGATTTCTACATACGATGATAAGGGTCGGAGACCTCGAGAAATCGATAAAGTTCTATACGGAAGTGCTGGGGTTCAAACTCAACAGACAGAAGGATTACCCCGAAGGGGAATTCACGCTCGTATTCCTTGGACTCGAAGACGAACCCGAAATACTGGAACTGACTCACAACTGGGGCACGGACAAATACGACCTTGGAAACGCTTATGGACACATGGCCTTCGGCGTGGACGACATATACGCCACTTGTGAGAAGATACATGCGGCGGGG
>MFCJ01000131.1 GCA_001775255.1 Candidatus Dadabacteria bacterium RIFCSPHIGHO2_12_FULL_53_21 | reverse complement strand
TATGTTCAGGTGCGGCTTAACCCGCGCAAATTTCTCCTTAGACATCGCCTGTTAATACCTCCTTAACGTGAAGTTCGCGGCCAGCTGTTTAAACGGCCCTTACGTTAGTTTTAAGATTTTCCGAAAGTAATTCCGGTAATGCAGAATAATGCGAAAATTCCATTGTGAACGATCCCCTGCCCTCGGTCATCGACCTGAGATCGGTCGCGTAGCCGAACATTTCGGAGAGCGGGACTTCGGACCGTATGGCCTGCATGCTGCCGCGGAGCTCGGTACCCATGATCTTCCCTCTTCTCGAGCTCAGATTACCCATCACCGAACCCATGAAATCCTCGGGGACGACCACTTCGACCTTCATCAGGGGCTCGAGAATTATGGGCTTCGCCCTCATTACGGCGTCCTTGAAGGCCATTGATGCCGCAATCTTGAACGCGATTTCGGAGCTGTCCACTTCGTGATAAGTACCGTCGTAGAGCCTGACGACCACGTCTATGACCGGATAACCGGCTACGACCCCGGTCTCCGATGCCTCTTTTATTCCTTTTTCCACGGCCGGGATATATTCCCTCGGTATCGTGCCGCCCTTGACTTCGTCGAGGAACGTGACGCCCGATCCCTCTTCGCCGCGCTCCATCTTTATTTTTACGTGCCCGTACTGACCCCTGCCGCCCGTCTGCCTTATAAATTTGGCCTCGACGTCGGAACTCTTCGTGATTGTTTCCCTGTAAGCCACCTCAGGCTTGCCTACGTTGGCGTCGACGTTGAATTCGCGCCTAAGACGGTCCACTATTATTTCGAGGTGCAGTTCGCCCATGCCGGAGATTATGGTCTGGCCCGTTTCATCGTCGTATTTAACTTTAAATGTTGGGTCTTCGAGAGAGATTTTATTAAGGGATATGCCCAGCCTTTCCTGGTCGGATTTGGTCTTGGGCTCTATCGCGATGGATATTACCGGCTCGGCGAAATAGAGACTCTCGAGGAGTATCGGCTTGCTCTCATCGCAGAGCGTATCGCCCGTCGTCGTCACTTTGAGCCCTACCGCCGCCGCGATGCCGCCCGCGCCTATTTCCTTTATATCTTCCCTTTTATTGGAATGCATCCTGACGAGCCTTCCGATCTTCTCCCTTTTATCCTTAGTGGAGTTATAAACGGTGCTGCTCGAAACCAGCTTTCCGGAATATATCCTGATGTATGTCAGCTGCCCGACAAACGGGTCGGTCATGATCTTAAAGGCGAGGCCCGAAAACGGCTCATCGTCATTCGGGTACCTTACCTCTCCCTGATCCGTATCGGTATTTATGCCCTCTATCGGAGGGACATCCAGGGGGGAGGGCATATAGCTCACTATAGCATCCAAAAGCAGCTGGACGCCTTTGTTCTTGAACGCGGAGCCGAGTATGACCGGCACTATGTTCAGGCCGATAGCGGATTTTCTTACCGAAGCCGCTATTTCTTCCTCGGATACGGGTTCTCCGTTGAGGTATTTTTCCATTATTGCTTCATCGAAGTCGGCGAGAGATTCGATCATCTTTTCTCTTCCCGCCCGGGCTTCTTCCTTCATCTCGGCCGGTATTTCCGTCCAATCGTATTTAAGGCCCAGGGATTCCTCGTCCCAGAGCGCAAGCTTCATTCTAATAAGGTCTATTATTCCTTTGAAATTGTCGCCTTCGAAGTAAGGCGCGTGAAGGGGTACGGGATTGGCGTCAAGCCTCTCCCTTATCTGAGCAACCACCTTTCCGAAATCAGCCCCGATCTTATCCATCTTGTTTACGAAACACATCCTCGGGACCCTGTATCTGTCGGCCTGTCTCCATACAGTCTCCGATTGGGGCTCCACGCCGCCCACGGAGTCGAACACGACGACGGCCCCGTCGAGGACCTTGAGCGACCTTTCGACCTCTATGGTGAAGTCAACGTGCCCGGGGGTGTCTATGATGTTTATCCTGTGGTCGTCCCAGAAACAGGTCGTGGTAGCGGAAGTAATGGTGATGCCCCTCTCCCTTTCCTGCTCCATCCAGTCCATCGTGGCTGTGCCCTCGTGGACTTCCCCGATCTTGTAAGTCAAACCGGTGTAATACAGGATGCGCTCGGTCGTAGTCGTCTTCCCCGCATCTATATGTGCCACGATCCCGATATTTCTTACTTTACTAATTGGTAAAGCCTTTTCCAAAATACTCCTCCGCGATTTATTACCACCTGTAATGGGCGAAAGCCCTGTTCGCATCCGCCATCTTGTGTGTGTCTTCTCTCTTCTTAATAGCCCCGCCGCGGCCTTCAGCAGCGTCCAGTATTTCTCCCGTCAGCTTGTCGATCATGGACTTCCCGTCTCGTTTCCTTGCCGAGGTGAGGAGCCATCTGATTGCGAGGGACTGCTTCCTGAAGGAGCTGACCTCCATAGGCACCTGGTACGTGGCGCCGCCGACCCTGCGCGGTCTGACCTCGATACCCGGCTTTATGTTGTCCATTGCCGTATTGAAAACCTCGAGGGGATCCTTCCCCGTCTTTTCGGCAATGATCTTCAGCGAACCGTAGAATATCATTTCCGCCTTGCTCTTCTTACCCTCGTGCATGAGCGAGTTGATGAACTTCGCGACCGTCAAATCACCGAATTTGGGATCGACGGGAACTTTTCTTTTAGAAACTGATCCCTTCCTAGGCATATATGTTATTCCCTTTGATTATTTGGGTTTTTTAGCCCCGTATTTCGAACGGCTCTGCCTTCTGTTAGCCACGCCGGTCGAGTCGAGAGTACCCCTTACGATATGGTACCTCACGCCCGGCAGGTCCTTTACCCTTCCGCCCCTTACCAGTATTACGGAGTGCTCCTGAAGCGTATGTCCTTCACCCGGTATATATCCGGTGACCTCGATACCATTCGTCAGCCTTATACGGGCTACTTTTCTAAGCGCCGAATTAGGCTTTTTGGGGGTAGTTGTGTAAACCCTGACGCAGACGCCTCTCCTCTGAGGACAATTCTGTAATGCAGGGGCTTTACTCTTCTTTTTAGCCCTTCTTCTTCCATCTTTAACCAACTGACTAATAGTAGGCACGAATACTTATCTCCATAAAAAGGTAATCCAATTAATATATCCCGAAAAGAAAACTGCTGTCAAGACAAAAAGACTAATTATTTAGGTTTTTTCCTTAGATTTTTTTCGAACCCGATGATGGTGAGAGAGGACTTATACCACCCGGGCTTCCACCTCTTGTCCTCATACGCAGCCATCTCGTCGCCACCCACCCTCATCATCACATATACGTACCCGCTGTCGTCCACGATCGGGTCCCCGGTCTTAAGCACCGGAAATTCGTCTGTCCCGCACTGCCATTTCAGAGGCGTGATCTCAAGGAGCTCGATAGCGTCCCGCAAATTCCGCTCATACTGGGCTTCCATGCCCTCGATCGATTCCGTATCAATAGGTAAATACCAGATCTCAGCCATATTATGACTCCTTATTCTTCAAACTGCCTTGAGGCCCCGTCAACAGAACGTGCCGAAGCGCCTTTTTTCCTATGTCGGTCCTGTAGCAGAGAGAATCACAGTTTACCTTCCCTACCGCCTGGTACGCAAGGTTTATGGCCTCCGGTATGGTCCCGCCGAGGGCCGTTATGCCCAGGACCCGGCCGCCGTCGGTCACAATGCCGCCGTTACCGGCGGAGGTGCCGGAGTGGAACGCCACGACGTTTTCCATGCCCTCTACTATATCAAGCCCCGTTATCGGCGCCCCTCTTTTGTAGTCCCCGGGATAGCCCTTCGAGGCGAGGACCACGCATACGGAAGCCGCGTCCTTCCACTCGACTTTCTCCACGGAGAGGCCCTTCCCGGCAACCGCCGAGAGAACAGGCACGATATCGGAATTCATTCTCATCATGAGGGGCTGGGTCTCCGGGTCGCCGAACCTGCAATTATATTCGAGCACCCTCGCTTGACCGCCCTCTATCATCAGCCCGGCATAGAGCACCCCCTTATACTCCCTGCCCTCTTCCTTCAATGCTTTGACGGTCGGGATAATGATTAGGCGCATTATTTCCTGAGTGAGCTCGGGGGTTATCACAGGGGCGGGCGAGTATGCGCCCATGCCGCCCGTATTCGGCCCCTGATCACCGTCAAGGAGGGCTTTATGGTCCTGGCAGGACTCGAGGGGCAGCACGTTCGTCCCGTCAGTAACGGCGAAAAAGGAGGCTTCCTCGCCTGAAAGGAATTCCTCTATTACCACCCTGTCGCCCGAATCACCGAATATCTTTCGTCTCATTATATCGTCGAGGACCTCGACGGCCTCGGTCTCCGTCCTGCATATGAAGACCCCTTTGCCCGAAGCGAGCCCGTCGGCCTTTATCACGAGAGGAGGCTTTACCTCCTTCACCCATTCGACCGCTTCCTCGAAATCCGCGAACGCAGAGAAGAAAGCGGTGGGAATACCGTATTTCCTCATGAGGTTTTTCGAGAAGACCTTGCTCGTCTCGATCTCGGAAGCCGCCCTCGTGGGGCCGAAAACCGCGAGACCCTCTTCGGCGAACCTGTCGGCGATGCCGAGAGAGAGCGGGAACTCGGGGCCTACGACGGTGAGTCCGATTTCCTCGGCCCTCGCAAACCGGAGGAGTCCCTCTATGTCCGACACCTTGATATCGACGCACTCCGCGTGTTTTGAAATCCCCGGATTACCCGGAGCGCAGTACAGGGTCTTAACGAGCGGACTCTGCCTTATCTTCCAGCATAAAGCATGTTCCCTGCCGCCTGAACCGACAACAAGCACTTTCATTGCAATCGTGACCCCTTTATTTTTCGGTTAATACTGCAAGAAGCCCGTAAATCTACCAGACATTATCGCGTTTGAAAATGAGGAGTGAACAATAATCCGGCGCATCGGAGGAGGCTCAGCATTTCGGAACTACGCCTGCACAGGCTATCGGATAATCCTGCTACTCGACTGTGACGACCTTGGCCAGGTTCCTGGGCTGGTCGACGTCAGTCCCTTTCAGCACCGCTATGTGATAGGCCAGGAGCTGGAGCGGGACGACGGACAGCACCGGACTCAGAAGATAGTTGCTCCCCGGGATTTCGATAACGCGGTCGACGCTTCCCATCAGCTCATCGGGAGTCGTATCGGACGTAAGGAATATCACCTTGCCCCTCCGGGCCCTGACTTCCTGAAGGTTGCCGAGGATCTTCTTGTATGTGATGCCGTCGTTGGGCGCTATGAGGACCACGGGCATCTCATCGTCTATAAGCGCGATGGGGCCGTGCTTCATCTCCCCGGCCGCATATCCTTCGGCGTGTATGTACGAGACTTCCTTCAGCTTGAGGGCCCCTTCGAACGCGACCGGGTAATTGATTCCGCGTCCGAGGTAGAGGAAGTTTCTATAATCGAAAAATTCCTTCGCCAGGTCCTTTATTTCGTCATCGAGCCTGAGCGTCATCTGAATCAGCTGGGGCAGCCTGATGGCGTCCCTGATGAGCTCGATCGATCTTTCTTTATCTATCTGTTTTTTAACCCTGCCCAGATAAATCGATAACAAATAAAAAACTACCAGCTGGGTAGTAAAGGCTTTGGTCGACGCGACGCCGATTTCCGGGCCCGCGTGCGTATAGATGACTCTGTCGGCATCCCTGGCGATCTTACTCATGAGGACATTTGTTATTCCCAGGGTCTTTGCCCCGCACGCCTTGGCCTCAAAGAGGGCTTCCGACGTATCCGCGGTTTCGCCTGACTGCGAGACGGCGATCGCCAGCGTGTTTTTGTCGAGAATAGGATTCCTGTAGCGGAATTCAGACGCTATCTCCACCTGTACCGGGACTCTGGCTAATGTCTCGATCATATACTTGCCTATGAGGGACGCATGGTAAGACGTGCCGCATGCAAGGGCGGTTATACGGTTGACGTCTTTATAGGGAGACCCTTCGAACCCTTCGAAAAAGACCTCGCCGGTTTCTTCCGAGAACCTCCCCCTCATCGTATCCAGCACGGCCTGCGGCTGCTCGTGGATCTCTTTTATCATGAAGTGCCGGTATCCGCACTTTTCAACCGAAACGGGGTCCCAGTTGATGGTCTGGACGTTCCTCTCCACAGGGTCCCCATTGAGGTCCGTGATACTGATGCCGTTCTTTTCGAGCACCGCGACGTCGCCGTCCTCGAGGTATATAACGTTCCTGCAGTAAGGAAGGATCGCCGGTACGTCCGAGGCCAGATAATTCTCGTGATCGCCCAGAGCCACTATTAGAGGCGAGAACTTTCTCGTCGCAATTACCTTATCGGGCATCCTGTCAGATATGACGGCTACCGCGTACGACCCTTCAACCATCCTGAACGCGGCCCTTACGGCGTCTTCGAATGTGATACCGGGGCTGCAGCAGCTCTCGATCAGATGCGCCAGTACTTCCGTATCGGTGTCGGAATAAAACTCGTAGCCCTTCTTTATTAGATCGCCCTTGAGCAGAGAGTAATTCTCTATTATGCCGTTGTGGACTACGGATGTGCCGCCCGAGATGTGGGGGTGTGCGTTCTTCTCGGTCGCGTCACCGTGTGTGGCCCACCTGGTGTGCCCGATTCCGAGTAACCCCTCGAGCGTGTGTTTGCCGATCTTTTTTTTGAGATTGGACAGTTTGCCCGTGCTTTTGAAGATCCTGGTATGCCCTCCCTCCATGAGCGCGATCCCGGACGAATCGTAGCCCCTGTACTCGAGCCTCGTAAGGCCGTCCAGGAGGACATTCACCGTTTTTTTCCGATCGCCGACGTAACCGACTATCCCGCACATCTATTTCTTCCCCTTCCCTTCCCGGGGCTTCCTGCTCCAGTTCTCTATTACCGTCTGTTTCGCCCGCCCTATGGCGAGGGCCCCTTCCGGGACGTCTTTCGTTATAGTCGACCCCGCCCCGGTGGTCGCGCCCCTGCCTACCTTGATGGGGGCGACGAGCATGGTATCGCTTCCTATGAAGACATCGTCTTCGATGACGGTCTCGTGCTTCCGGAACCCGTCGTAGTTACAGGTGATCGTCCCCGCGCCGATATTGACGTCCTTACCAATGACCGCGTCCCCTATATAGGAGAGATGCGGGACCTTGGAGCCGCTCCCGATCCTGGACTTCTTAATCTCGACGAAATTCCCTATCTTTGCGCCGTCCATTATTTCGGCCTCGGGGCGGATGTGCGCGAACGGGCCCACGGTTACATTATCGCCTATTTTGCAATTCGAAATGTATGAGGAGAGCCTGACCGTGACTCCTTTTCCGAGGACGGAGTCCTGAACCCATACGCCCGGGCCCAATGAGGACCCTGCGCCGATTACAGTATTACCGTAAATATAGGTATTGGGGTATATCAGGGTGTCGGCTCCGATCTTAGCGTCAGGTGAAACGAACGTCGTTCCGGGGTCGACCATGGACACACCGGCCCGCATGAGAGAATCGTTAATCCTCTTCCTCAGCAATGCCTCGACCTCCGACAACTGGGCCCTATCGTTAACCCCGAGGGCCTCGCTTCCGTCACGAGACTTTACTCCCAAGATTTTGCGCGATTTCTTTCTCGCTATTTCGATTATATCCGTAAGGTAGTACTCCTTTTGCCTGTTCCCGGATCCTACGCCCTTAAGCGCCTCCCATAGAAAGCCCGATTTCACGCAATAAGTACCCGAGTTTATTTCAGTAATTTTCTTTTCTACCGGGGAGGCGTCCTTGTCCTCTATGATCTTTTCGACTCCGCCTTTGACGTTCCTGAGAACCCTGCCGTATCCCGAGGGGTCGGCTATATCGGCAGTGAGGAAAGAAACGTCCGCGCTTCCGTCGATATGTTTTTTTACAAGGTTATTGAGCGACTTCGAGGTAATGAGCGGGAAATCTCCGTTGAGGATTAGAATATTTCCTTTGAAACCCGCGAGTGCGTTACGGGCGGAGCCGGCGGCATGACCTGTCCCGAGCTGTACTTTCTGCTCGGCGAATAGAACGCCCACCTGTCCGAGGGACTCCTTTACGTCGTCCCTTCCGCGCCCTAAAACTACGACTATTTTCCTGGGCGAAATGCCCCTGACAGCGTCTATTACATAGCTCAGCATGGGCCGTCCCAAGACCGGGTGCAGCACCTTGGGGACCCTCGATTTCATCCTCTTTCCGATACCGGCTGCAAGAACGACTGCCGCTAAGTTCATATCCCGGATCACGATCTCCCGTATCTGTCTTCTATCCTAACTATATCATCGATTTCCGGGGTAGAGACTTCGAATACATCGCAATCCTCGAGGGCGGTCATCCTGTGTCTGGTATATGGCCTGATTCTGACGGAGCTTCCGGGAGAGAGCGTCAGGGTTTCCTTCTCCCCACCCTCCTCCTGATATTCCAGTATCATTTTCCCGCTGTAGAGATAGAGCGATTCGTCTTTTATTTCGTGGTACTGATAGCTCAAACTCTCCCCTTTGTTTATGTGGAGGATCTTCCCGACGTATTTGTCGGTATGAGCCCACCACAATTCATAGCCCCAGGGTTTTTCCACTCTTTTGATATTCGTGTTTTTCATAGGATCATCAGATTCAGGCAGTAAGGCCGTTTTCGGACGACTCTAATTACAGAAGCAGGCCGGGTTGTTAGCTGACAGACATGAGGAATGATATTAAAACGGTATGTCGTCATCGGAGCCGAAAGAATCCTCGTCGAGATCGAAGTCGTCCGGGGCCCGCTCATCGCGCCCTGAGGAAGGCTCCGCCTTA
The DNA here is from genome assembly GCA_001775255.1 of Candidatus Dadabacteria bacterium RIFCSPHIGHO2_12_FULL_53_21. GTDB lineage: Bacteria > Desulfobacterota_D > UBA1144 > Nemesobacterales > UBA2774 > 2-12-FULL-53-21. The sequence goes on along the minus strand of MFCJ01000131.1, from coordinate 11,038 downwards.
CCCCCGGCCGGACTCAGCATCTGCATATTTTTCGCCACTATCTCGGTCGTCCATCTCGTTTTGCCCTCCTTGTCCTCCCAGGAGCGCGTCCTGATCGACCCCTCCACGTAGATCATCTTCCCTTTTGTTAAGTATTCCCCGCAAATCTCCGCCAGCCTTCCCCACGCGACTATCCGGTGCCATTCGGTATATTCCTGCTTCTCCCCTTCCTTGTTCGTACGCCCTTCCGTAGTCGCTATCGTGAAATTCGCAACCGCCTGGCCGCTTGTCGTATATCTGATTTCCGGGTCGCGGCCCAGATTGCCGATCAGCATTACTTTATTTACTCCCCGCATTATTATCTCCCTGTATATATTATATATCTTCGTCTGAATTCTATCACCAGGGGGCATGAAAATCCAGAAATCAGAAAAGATGTGAGGAAAAGGAAAGGAACCTGTGAAGTATCCTGCCGGTCATACCCCATATTATATATTTCTCGAAGCTATATACGTAATCTTCCACCAATATCCCGTTCCTTTCTCTCCACCGGACCGCAATATTCCTTTCGTCCTTTAAATGCTTCACGGGAATCCAGACGGCGGCCTCCACCTCGTAGAGATTGGGTACTATCGAGACCTCCTCCTTGATTATCGAAATGTAGGGGGTAACTATATAATTAATCGCCCGCGGGTTATTCGGGTTTATGTCGTCGAGCTCGCCTATCACGCGGCCGTTCTTGTAAAGGTCGACCCCTATCTCCTCCAGGGTCTCCCGTACGGCCGTCGCGAGCTTGCTTTCATCCCCCTCCATCATCTTGCCCCCCGGAAACGCCATATGCCCGGAGAAGGCGTCGATATCGCTCTCTGGCCTCTTGATGAAGAGCATGGACAGGCCTTCGAGCCCCTCACTCAGTATCATCATCACGGCAGCGTGAACGAAGTCCCCCTCATGCGTTATTTTCATCGGGGTCCTCGACCTCAGAAGCCGCTCCAGTTCATCGATTGTGCTGTTTTGCGCCCGGTGCTGCATGTTCGGTTAAACGGCCCTCTTAGCGCTCAACGCCTTTTCGAAGGCCCTGAAAGCGGGCTCGTCGAAGAGGACGAAGTAGATTTTCTCGATCGAAGTATCTTCTTTTTTAAGATAGTCCGTAACGGTTTCCGTCATTATCCCGGCGCACTCTTCAATCGGAAAGCCGCCTACGCCCGTTCCTATCGCGGGAAAGGCGACCGTCCCCAGAGATAATTCATCGGCCCTGAGGAGGCTGTTTCTCGTAGCCGCAATGAGCGACTCCCTGCCTACTCCGCCGCCCGGGCGCATGCCGGCCGCGTGGATTACGTAACGGGCATGGAGAGCCCCGCCCACGGTGACAGCGGCCTCGCCCAGGGGTATAGGCCCGAGCCTGTCGCATTCCGCCTGTACCGTGGGCCCGCCTTTTCGCCTGATCGAGCCCGCGACACCGCTCCCGAGGACGAGGTCCGTGTTGGCGGCGTTCACGATGGCGTCTACCTCCATATCCGTAATATCGCCCAATACGACAACTATCCTTCGATCGGCGCCCATGGTCCCATCCATAGAACTTGACTTTATATTGATAAAACTACTAATTTAATCTATAACCTCAAGGGCCTCAACAATCGTATGGACGTGAGACACAGGATATTAGCCGCCGGGTATAAGTTATTCCCTTTTCCGCTGAAGGGCGACGCCGATATAGGGGACGCCGATCCTGCGTGTGACTTATCCTGCGTTATAAATTTTTACGGCAGGGTCGACCTGCTGAGGGGCATAGTGACCAGCCTCGCCGGGCAGGATTACGATAAAAATAGATTCGAGGTGGTGCTGGTGGAAGACAGGGGCGGGACGGAAGAAGGAAGGGCCATATTCAGGGAATTCGGGCCCGTGTTGAATTCCGCATATTACGCCGTAGGAGAGAAATTCGGCGTCATGGGTTACGCCAGAAATCTGGGCCTCCGCAAGACCAGAGGGAAGCACGTTCTATTCCTCGACGACGATACGGTGATTATGGACAGGGGATTCATCTCGAAATTGATGGACGAGTTCGGGGACGGGGAAGCAGACGCGGTTATCCCGCGCGGGGGCGCGAGCTATTGCCTGCTTCAAGGCAAATACAGCTTCCACGACCCCTACTACCCGTCCAACAGATGCATGGCTTACAGGAGGGAGACTTTGCGGGACCTCGGCGGATTCGTCGATGAGATAATCGGACAGGAGGACGTCGAATTCGCGGTAAGACTCACGGCCGCGGGCAAGAAAGTCAGACGCTCGCAAAGGGCGGGCTATATGCACCCCCCGCTTATCCTGCGGAGCACGAGCAAAGCCGCCGCCGTCGGAGCCTCGTTCGCGAAACTCCGGAACAGGTACCCCTTCCCGATATGGGTGATGCTTCTAATCAACGGCTCGAGGGATATTCCGAAGCTCATCTGCCCGTTCAGCACAAAATACAGGATGCAGGGGAAATTCAGCCTGGGCTTCATGCTGGGTATCCTGTATGCGATGACGGGTAAGAAATTAGAGTATAATTAAGACCCGGCCTTGCCCGGATGAGGCCGACCGACATACATGATTAAAAGGCTGCTACCCTATAAAGACCTCTTTCTGGTCTATGTCTGGCGGGAATTCAATATCAGGTACCGCCAGTCCTATATCGGCGCTCTATGGGCGGTGATTCAGCCTCTGAGCATGATGCTCCTCTTTACGTTCGTCTTTACCTATCTCATCAAGGCGGCGGTAACCGATTACCCCAAAACCATATTCTTTTACTCAGGCCTGCTGCCGTGGACGTTTTTCGCGTCCTCGGTGAATTATTCCCTCACGAGCCTCACGGGGAACTACTCCCTCATCACGAAAATATACTTTCCGAGGGAGATACTCCCCCTCTCGGGAATAGTCATGGCGTTTCTCGACTATGTAATCGCGTCCGTGATTTTTATACCCATGCTGTTTATCTATCATATACACATCACATATTACATACTATGGATGCTGCCCCTCCTGGTGCTCTTGTTCGTGTTCACGATTTCGATGAGCCTTCTTCTTTCGAGCCTTAATGTTTATTACAGGGACGTAAAGCTGGCGACGGGGTTCCTGATACAGCTCCTGTTCTTCGCTTCGCCCGTACTGTATTCTATCGACAACCTGAGCCTTAATTTCAAGCTCATACTGTTCCTGAACCCCATGACGTTTATCATCGAGAACATGAGGAGGTGCCTCATCGAGGGGCGGGGAGTGGTATTGTGGCAGTTTGTATTCGTGAGCGTGATAGTGGCGGTATTCTATTATCTCTGTTACAGGTTTTTCATAAAAACCGAGCGGGACTTCGCAGATGTCATCTGACGGAATCATTATGTTCAACGATGTGTGGAAGAAGTACTCGACGAGGGACCTATTCCATAAATCCCTCAGGGAGGAGATCACCGATATTTTCAAAAGGGAGGAGAGAGAGAAACTTTCTGACGGGGAATTCTGGGCGTTAAAGAGTATCAATATTTCCATAAGAAAAGGTGAGTGCGTGGGACTATTCGGTCCGAACGGAGCCGGCAAGACGACGGTACTCAAGCTGATAGCGTCCGTTACATACCCCAACCAGGGGGAAGTCACGGTTTCGGGCAGGGTGGCGCCCCTGATATCGGTCGGTGCGGGGTTCCACCCGGACCTGACGGGCCGGGAAAACATCTACACAAACGGCACGATAATCGGCATGTCGATCAAAGAAATCAGAGAGAAAATCGAAAGCATAATCGATTTTTCGGAAATAGAAGAAAGGTTTATGGACATGCCAGTCAAGAAATATTCGAACGGGATGAATGCGAGGCTCGGCTTTTCGATCGCCGTTCACAGCAGTGCGGAAATAATATTGATAGACGAAATCCTGGCTGTTGGGGACGAATCGTTCCAGGAGAAGTGCATAAACAAGATCAAAGATCTCAAAAAAAACAATAAAACCGTATTGATCGTCTCTCACAACAGGAAAAAGATGGAAGAGCTGACAGACAGGATATTATTCATAAAGAGCGGCGAGATAATTAATTCGTAAACAGCGGATTTTAGGCTATAATAGAAATCAAATCGACACGGTGCAAATAGAAATCAGATGAGTGAAAACCCGAAAGTTGCAATAGTTATAGTGACATGGAATAAAAAAAGCTACGTCATGGAGCTACTGACGATCACAAAGCACCAGAGCGGGGTCAAAAGGTTTCTATACATTCTAAATATGCTGCGCGGAACAGGGAAAGGCGTCGTCTATTCCCTGCTAAGCGTTCTGAATACAACTGCAAAATTGCTTTTTTACGGTCCTCTAGATTTCGTGAGGGGTAAATTTTACAAATCCGGATTATCGGTAAAAACGGCCGATTCTCCCGATCCCGAATCGACAATCATACCTATTGATGATTTGAAAATAAGCACTGTCTCCAAGGTAATCATTCTGCCGAATGCCAGCTATATTGTAATAAAGAACATGATCGCAAAGCTAAGGGAACAAAGCCCGAGCTGCCACATCTCACTCCTTATTCAAGTAGACAGACATGAGCTTTTTAAAGACCTTGAAATCGACCGTTTTATCGTATTTGAAGGGTATAGGCAATCGACGATGCAAACACTTGCGGTTCTTAAAAGTATTCTCGAGTACAATTATGATCTCTGTATCAGTCCCAGCCGCTCGCTTCTTCCGTTCTCTTATGCTGTAAAGAAATATTATCTTTACGACCACAAACGAAATTACTTCGTCAAAAGCAAAGAGGACATATACGCTTCCTGGAAATTATTCGTTTCATTCTTCGGGGGCGAATTGTTGGCAATAATCCTCATGCCTTTTGTTTATTTGAAGAGCCTGGCCCATCAATAGCGGATGTCATTGTGTACAGGATTAATGATGAGCGATAGAAATAATCCGGAATATTTGAACCCCTACGATCCCCAGAAATATTGGGAAAACAGGCTTAAATCGAGATTCGATATTGTTGCCGTTGGGCACCCCACGTTCAACCGTATGTACAACGAGTACTTATACAAACTGCAACTACTCGTTTTAAAAGATGCCCTGAGAAAACACGGCATATCACTAAATGGGAAAATAGTCCTCGATATCGGCTGCGGCACAGGATTTTTTTCCAGATTTTATCTTGAGAACTCAGCTCAAATCACGGGAATAGACATAACGACGACTTCAATCGAATCACTCCGGAAATCCTTACCGGACGGAAAGTTCATTACAATGGATATCTCGGCGGAACTACCTGCAAACAAAGATTATTTTGCAAATCAATTCGATATAATCAATATGCTGAACGTAATATTTCATGTCGTTGACGATGTAAAATTCGAAAGGGCGCTTGAAAATCTGGCCGCATGCCTAAAAGAAGGCGGATACTTACTTATTTCAGATTATTTTGGCGATGAAGATATCTTTCCCGCTCCTAATACAAAACTCAGAGGACTCAAAAGATATAAAACCCTGGAACAAAAGGGAGTAAAAATATTGGAGATAATACCGATCTATTTCTTCATGAATAGGAGACTCGATTTATTACCCTACACGATCAACAACCTTATCTCTCCACTATTATTTGCTTTTGATTATATAATTACCAAACTGAGGTGGCCGAAGGGGAATAATATCAAACTGTTAATAGGAAGAAAACAGAGCTAAATATTCCGACTTCAATAAAGGAAAACCGCCGGATGACAGCCCGCCCCATAAGTCAACGAATCTCAAATATTCTTAAGCCATGTAAACAAGATGTAATATATATAGGTAACGAGCATGGCGTTCAACGAACAACATAGATCGTGAAGGTTCTATACGTTTTAGATAGATTCCTTAAAATTATTCGTATCGCTCTTTGTGTGGGGAATTGCTCGCCTTGATCCTCATGCCTTTTGTTTATTTGAAGGGCCTGGCCCATCAATAGCGGATGTCGTATAGGATCCCGTTGCATTTTTGCCAGAAAAATCATGATCAAAACCGGAGCAAAAAATGTTCTGTTACCCAAAGCCTAAACAAACCCGCAATAAAAAGGAACTTAAGACAAAATATTTACACAAATGAGACCGGGAACTCTACTAAGGTGGCATGCATTAAAAAGAACTCTTAAATCAGAGATAAAGAATAATTCAACCGTTCTTGATATCGGATCCTACGACGGATTCGCCTCTGGCAAATTAACCGAAATATATTCTAATCTTAATATAATACTTGTAGATTTGGATATGTCGGGACTGGTAAAAGCAAAACAAAAAAACTTATATGCTATCTATGGCTCTGCTCTAAATCTTCCGGTAGGAGACAGTACAGTCGACGTCGTTCTTTGCCTCGATCTTATAGAGCATATAGACGATGACAGCAAAGTGATCGAGGAAATTTCAAGGGTTCTAAGAAAAGACGGCAGGTTTATTCTAACTACCCCTAAAGAAAATGGGGTCTCTTTCCCTCTATTAGACAGAAAAAGAACACTGGAAATCAATAAAGGCTGGGGTCATGTCCGTCTAGGCTATTCAAAGAACCAGATAGAATCATTACTACATACACACAACCTAACGAGTGAAAAAACCAGCGGCTACTTTAATCTTCTCACCAGATTGACATATCCATCCGTGATGACTCCGAAAAACTTCAGAAGTAAATTCCTCATATATAAATTTATAGTTAGTTTGGAACCATATATAAAGTACGGCGCTGATGAGCATATAATTATAGGCGGGAAGAGATGTCAGGAGTTTTAGGCGGATGAAAATCACATATGTAGTCAACACTTTTCCAAAACTTTCCGAGACATTTGTTTTGGGGCAGATAACAGAGTTAATTAACAGGGGACATGATGTCGATATCATATCCATAAACAAGCCAACCGAAGAATCGGTTCACGGGGACATAGACAAATATAAGCTACTGGAAAAAACTCATTACATTAATAAAAACCCCTCTAGCCTAGGTTTCGAGCCCAATGAGAAACTCATTTCTTCTTTAGTCTTCACGGACATAATACACGCACATTTTGCATCATATCCAGCGGACTGGGCTCTAAAAATCTCAAGAACTTTAGGTATACCCTATGTAATTACCGCGCACGCATATGATATATATATAAATCCCGATATTGAGAATCTAAAAGAAAAATTTGAATATGCGACAAAAGTAATTACCACAACAGATTATAATAAAGATTATTTATCGAAACTCTTGGGGGAGAAATACGGAGCTAATATCGAGATAATAAGGTACGGAATTGATATATCGAGATTTAGTCTTAATGAAAAAAAACCTGACGGCAAAGTAAAGATTCTCTTTATCGGGAGATTGGTTGAAAAAAAGGGCCCTACTTATGCTATAGAAGCTTTCAATAAGGTCTGGGGAAAAATTCCCAATATCGAACTAAGAATGGTAGGCGATGGACCGCTTAAAGACGAAGTTAACGAGCTTATACATAAGTTGGACCTTAAAGGTAAGGTCATTTTATTAGGGGCGCAGCCACAGTCAATGGTCTTAAAAGAAATGGCAGATGCTGATATTTTTTTCCTCCCTTCATTAACTGCTGAAAATGGAGACAGGGAAGGCTCACCCGTTTCGATCCTGGAAGCGGAAGCCACAGGACTTCCTGTAGTCTCTACAATTCACACCGGGATACCGGAAATCGTAGTAGATGGCAAGACAGGCTTTCTCGCCCCGGAAAAGGATACGCTCGCTATGGCCGAGCGATTGAAGCAGCTCATTATAGATCCCGAGCTCAGGATTAAAATGGGCAAAGCCGGCAGAGCCCACGTTGAGACAAATTATGACCGTAAAAACGAAATCGATAATCTGGAAAAACTTTTTGAAAATCTTCTTGAGAACAAACTACTTATATCTGATATGTCCGAAAATCAACTAAGCATGATAAGAGAAAGGATCAGAAATCTTGGTATTTTGCTGAGCAAGCTGGATGCCGAAATAAGAATCAAAATGAACGAAATAAACGAGAGGAGTAAAGAGATAGGCCAAAAGAATCAAGAATTAAACCGGAAAGATGAACAAATAACTTATTTACGAGGGCGCCTCGACAAGATAGAAAGCACGGTAGTATATAATATTTACATGAGATTAATGAAACTTATTGATAAGATTATATCGTAATTGCACTGAGAAATTACTATGAACAACTATTTAGATGTAGAAACTATTAGCAATAAAATCGATAAGGCGGTAGTCAGAAACGAATCAATCAACCCCACCGCATCTATTATAATTGTTACCTACAATTCAAATATTAGTTTATTTGAGCAGACTATAAAATCTTTAACAGACAACACGACAAATTCTTACGAAATACTAATTATCGACAACAGTGAAAAATCACACCTTCAAGATTCTTTTACTGATACCAAAGTAAATTATATTAAACTAAAACGTAATTACGGTTTAACCATTGGAAGAAATATTGGTATAAGTTATTCAAAGGGTAAAATTCTGATTTTCCTGGATGATGATGCAATACCAGGGGAAAATTTTATTGATGAACACATTAAGGCACATCAAGTTAATAACATCTCAGCTTTACGAGGTAAATGCCTCCCAAGAACAAAATCGATTTTTAATCATTTTGCATCACATTATGATTTGGGAAATGATACCATTCCTTACATCGTCAACCTTGAGGGCAATTCCTCGTTTAATAAAAATATTTTAATCGATGTCGGAGGATTCAGTACTGCCCTAGAGGGGGCAGGAGGCCACGAAGGATTAGAAATATCAAAGAGAATTATAGCCAAAACCATGAATCCGAATTCAATTATATATTGTCCAAAGGCGATTATTTATCATGATTATTCAAAATCATTATTCCATTTCTTAAAAAAAGAAATCAGACATAGAAATCATTGGAAGTACATCAGCAAAGACCATTCCGATCTAATTGAATTCTACCAATCATACAGTCATAACATCCCTAGAAGCTACAGAGACCTTGACTTTTTAACGAAAACGAAGATTGTATTAATCAGAGCGTTATGCAGATTGGTATTAAGGTCGCATACTCATTTCCAGACTTTTCGAGGTTACAATAAACGACTAAAATCAAACAATTGATATTGAAATGATTAACAATAACTTGAGACCGGATATCACTATTATTACGCCTACTTATAACAGAGCCTCGTTTTTGAAAAGAGCAATATCCAGTGTGCTCAACCAAACATTTACAAATTTTGAAATGATTATAGTGGATGATTGCTCAAAAGATAATACCGAACAAGTTGTTAGGAGCATCGATGATAATAGAATCAGATATATCAAGCTAGAATCCAACAAAGGCCCGGCTGGGGCAAGGAACGTAGGAATAAATACTGCCAAAGGATCTTATATCTCATTACTTGATTCCGATGACGAATATTTACCAAATAAATTAGCACTACAAATCAATAAAATTCGAGAAATGCCTGAAGAAGTTGGTGTCGTTTACTGCGGATATTTAATAGTATATGAACCAGATACGATACAAGGAAAAGTTCTGCCTAGATATAATGGAAATCTTTTCGATACCTTGTTAAAGCATAACTGTATAGGTAGCCCCACTCCGCTTATAAAAAAAGAATGTTTCGATACCTGTGGGCTCTTCGACGATTCCCTACCTAGTTACGATGACTGGGATATGTGGATTCGAATTTCGAATAAATTTAAGTTTGATTACGTTGACGAACCACTTGCAAAAGTTTACACTCACGGGAATCAAACCTCTACCAATCTCACCAGCACTATAAAAGTTAGAGAATTACTATTTCAAAAGTACAAACATTTAATTCTCAAGAATCCTGAAACAGCAAGCTATTTACTGCAAAGATTGGGATTTCTTTATTTTTTAAAAAATAACACGTTCATGAGTTTGAAATATTATCTGAAATCAATCAAAGTTAACCCATCGGACGTGGAGAACTATATCAGTCTATTAACATCCGTTATATCCAAGAAACGGCACATGAACAGAATGAAAGGCACCAGCATAAGAGAAGCAAACAATATTACTGTTTATTTTTGATTGCCTTCAGATGGATGAATATTATGGAATATAAAAATTACCAGTATTATACGGCCTCTTAACACACAATATTTCATTTTCTCAATGAATAAAGTACTGGAAGAAATACTATCAACAGGTTATACATCAACTCCGGAGGGACAAGCAATTAAAGTACACGGCAATATCGATCAGAGAAAGTGTATAATCCTGACTCATTTAATTCAAAAATTCAAACCAATAATATCCCTTGAAATTGGTCTCGCATATGGAGTATCCGCTATCGCTATCTGTGATGCCCTTCCTAAAACCGCCCATAGTCGGCATTTCATTATAGATCCTCACCAGAATATTAAACCTGTATGGGGTGGAATTGGATTGTATAATCTTAACAGAGCGGGCTTTAGAAACCTGATTGAGTTCTATGAACAACCGTCTTACCGAATGTTACCATTATTAGATTCGAAACACATAAAGATTGACTTTGCATTTATTGATGGTTGGCATACATTTGATTATACACTGGTTGATTTCTTTTATATAGACAAAATGCTTAAGGTGGGAGGGACCGTTGTTTTCGACGATGCAGATTGGCCCGCTGTTCGTAATGTATGTCGTTTTATAGCAACCAACCTAGAATACAGTGTTTACAATTTACCTGATGAGTTTGAAACGGATAAAGAACCTGCGTTGCAACATCACTCAAAATTTTATTTACATACAATTGTAGATAGTCTATCAAAATTATTATATTCCTTTAGAGGAAGTGAGAATAAGACGTCGATTATATCAAAAGATAATAGACTAGGTTTGAGAGGGAACTTTATAATCTTTAAAAAAGAAGGGGAAGATAAAAGGAAATGGAATCATTTTATACCTTTCTAATTGAATAACTGTTAGTCATGATAAACCAGTCATGCGATAAACATATGGTCAACGATAATAATAAAAGCACACAAAATTATTGGATAGAAAAGTTACAATTCATCTTCCTATATTTTTCATTGCTGACTTTTCTTACATACCATTCCGTCTATTCCATCTTCTCC
>MFCJ01000130.1:6379-7046 GCA_001775255.1 Candidatus Dadabacteria bacterium RIFCSPHIGHO2_12_FULL_53_21 | reverse complement strand
GTTCCGTTAGTCCTGAGGCGCACACGTATTGCGCAGACGAAGGGTTTCAATATTTTCCCTCCCCCTCAATAGGAGGGGGGAGGGCTAGGGCGGGGGTGTACCGTAATTCCTTGTCATTCCCGAAAGCTTTAATCGGGAATCCAGTTTTCATAGACCACACTACGTGTGTTGTATCAAGACAAAGAAGAAATCAGCTAGAAAAGATGAGATCCTGAATATTTTCGTTTCTTCAAAGAATTACCGTGGAATAATGGCATTTTTGCATTCTTCCTATGGCGTCCGGTTCTTGCACACGTTCAGAACCGTAGTTCAGGATGACAAAGAAGAGACCGCTAGTGAACGCCCGAGACGCCCCTCACCCGTCCTCACTCTGTGTCCCCGTGCGCATGAATATGAGCGCAATGAAGAAGGCCGCGAGGACGACCCCGCCCGCGAAGTAGTATCCGGCTGCTATGCTCCTCGCCACGCCCGCGTGGAGGTCGGGCATGAGGGCCGGAGAGATAGCCGAAAGCTCCCTTACCGCGTCCCCCTGGCCCTTTAGGGCGCTGTCTATGAGGGGCGCGAGGCCCGCTTTTACACTATCCGGGCCGCCGAAGCCGCTTATGATCTTCGAGACCTCCCCCTTCTGCACGGTCGCGACGAGCCCGCCTATGGACGCGAGCCCGAC
>MFCJ01000130.1:3741-6372 GCA_001775255.1 Candidatus Dadabacteria bacterium RIFCSPHIGHO2_12_FULL_53_21 | reverse complement strand
CCTATCTGCCTCATCGTCTGCACGACGCCCGAGGCCTGCCCCCTGAACTCGCTCCCGGCGCGGTTGAGCGCGTCCGTGCTCGTCGGCACCATCACGAACCCTATACCGAAGCCGAGAAGTATCATACCGGGCAGTATTTTGATGAAGTCCCCGCCTTCGAGGAAGGGCGCCTGCAGGAAAAACCCGGCCGCTATCAGGAACGCTCCCGTGAGGGCGGGGACCTTCACGCCGACCCTGTCGAAGAGGCGGCCCGACACCTGTGACATTATCACTACGGAGATTATTATCGGCATGATCCCGAGCCCCGCCTCAAGCGGGGTGAACCCGAGGTTCTTCTGGAGGTATATCGCGCCGAATACTATCAGGCTTATCATCGCGAACTGAATGCAGAAGAGGAGCACGCAGTCGATAGCGAAGGCCGGGTTCCTGAAGAGCCTTAGCTGGATGAGCGGGTCGTCGCTCTTTATCTGAATGAACGAAAATATTTCGAGGAGCACGAGCCCGGACGCGAGAAAGCCCAGCGTTATCGGAGAGGTCCACCCCCACAGGTGCCCCTGCTGGAGCCCGAATACGAATGCGAACATGCCGAGTATGAGGAGGAGCGCGTAAGCCGGGCGCACCCTCCCGCCCGCCGTTTCCATGCCCGCGGGCTTCGAGACCCAGGTCATTATTATAGCGAGCGCGCCCACGGGGAGGTTGATCCAGAACACCCACCTCCACGAAAGATACTCCGTCAGGAAACCGCCCAGGAGGGGGCCGAGCGCGAGGAAGGCCTGCGCCACGCCCACGTATATCGCCATCGCCTTTCCCCTCTCCCTTATGTCGAAGGATTCTATGACTATCGCCGCCGATGAGGGGAGCATGAGCGCCGCGCCCAGGCCCTGGAGCGCGCGGGCCGCGATTATCACCCCTTCATTGGGGGCGAGACCGCAGAGGGCAGAGGCGATAGCGAAGACGACCACGCCCGTGACGAACGCGCGCACCCTGCCGAAAATGTCCCCGAGCTTCCCGCCCAACGCGACCGTAACGGCGAGCGCGAGCACGTACGCGTTCACTATCCACTCGAGTCCGGTCTGCGATACGGCGAGGTCCGACTGAATCCTGGGAAGGGCCACGCTCACCACGGTCTGGTCGACGAAGATCATGGAGAGCGACCCGGTCATCGCTATGAGTGTGAGCCACTTGTGGGAATGTTCGCTTTTCATGGGTAAGCCGCGGGTCCGGCGTCATATCGGGCGCGGGCACGGTTAATGTAATTCCGGGGTATTAAATGTCAACACGCCGGCACACCCGAGTGAGCCCCCGGATGCGGGGACGTAAATACAGCCGGATGTCCTATGAAAAAAGCGGCGTTTTTATAAATCCCTCGACGGATTCTTGAATTTACCGGCGCATTGCTTTATAACTAAGTCAACATCGGCGGCAGTCGGAGGCAGTGAAGCCGCCGGGAGGTGCGATTTGAAAGCAATAGTCCTCAGTCTCATCATATTTACATGCATAATCGGAGGAGCAGTTATCGGCATATTCCTCCGTGTAATGCTGCCGGATCGTCACTTGAGCGACGAATCGAGGAACATGGTCACGCTCGGCATGGGAATTGTCGCGACCATGGGGGCGCTCGCTGTCGGTCTCCTCATCCAGGGGGCGCAGGAGAATTTCCGCGACCAGCGCAGCGACCTCGTAGACATGTCGGCCAAGATAGTCCTCCTCGACAAGCTGCTCGCCGATTACGGGCCCGAAGCTGAAGGAGCCCGCGACACGCTCCGCGGCTCCGTCGAACTGACGATAAACCGGTTCTGGCCCCGGGACGGCTCGGATGGCGCCGGGCTCGATGTGCTCTCCGGACGGGATACCGTCTACGGCAAAATACTATCGCTTGCTCCGCACAGCGACCGCGAGAGCTCGATCCGCGATGAGGCGGTTTCACTGACGTACGATCTCGCGCAGGCGCGCTATTCAATGGTCATGGGGCAGAGCAGGTCAATACCGGGGGTTTTCATGATAGTTATCGGCATAATCGTCTTCTGGTTCGTCGCCATATTCTTCAGTTTCGGGCTCTACGCCCCGACGAACGGGACGGTCGTCCTGACGCTCATAATATCCGCGTTGTCCGTCTCGCTCGCGCTGTTTCTTATAATGGAGCTGAACAGGCCCTTCGACGGGTTTCTCCGCATGCCGAGCGCGCCCCTCGTGGAAGCGCTGCAGTATATAGGGAAATAACTTCCGACAGACGGGCCCGACCGCGCGTCTCTGCTATTTCGCCGTCTTCCCGTTCCCCGAGAAAACGAGCAGCAGCAGCTCGGTCCCTTCTATCCGCATGTAGGAAAGCTCTATGACCGTGGACGGGAATACCCATTTCCTCTCGGCCGAGGTGCCGGGGTCGTTGGACGTCTCCTCCGTGTCCGGGTCCCCGAATTTAGATACGAGGTCCTCCTCGACCTTTATAAACGTCTCCGCCCACGCGTACCCCTCGGAATCCCCTATGGGGACGAACACTATCTTCCTGAGCTTCTTCGTGGAGCTGTCCATCCAGAGGCTCGCCCTGAAGGGCTCCCCCCCTATCGTGAGCCCCGTGAGCTCGAGCTCGCTGTACACGCCCTCGCTTGCGTCCTCCCTGGGCTTATGCACCTT
>MFCJ01000130.1:3420-3551 GCA_001775255.1 Candidatus Dadabacteria bacterium RIFCSPHIGHO2_12_FULL_53_21 | reverse complement strand
GGAACCTTCTCATACAAGAACTATAAAATAAGGGATGTGAAAATGGAAATTGTTTTTATATCCGCCATGCGGAGCGCACACACACATAGTGTGGCACACAATGTGTGGCGCAGAACCTGCGCTCGTATACG
>MFCJ01000130.1:3047-3274 GCA_001775255.1 Candidatus Dadabacteria bacterium RIFCSPHIGHO2_12_FULL_53_21 | reverse complement strand
CTTTTGTCTTCGTCTTCCCCCGACATTACAGAATTTGCGGCGGGTGAGCACCCGCGGGCATACGATCACTAACCTCCTCCTCCGCCCCATCAACTAATGAAACCCACCCCGTTCGTCCTGAGCCTGTCGAAGGACGTATTTTTAGCCAATGCTGTGCTGCCTTTTCATAAACCACACTACGTGTGTCTTTTCATCAAGGAAAAGAAGAGAATAATATATTGCCTTTC
>MFCJ01000130.1:0-2977 GCA_001775255.1 Candidatus Dadabacteria bacterium RIFCSPHIGHO2_12_FULL_53_21 | reverse complement strand
TTATAAAATCGTTACGCGGCACAGTTGCTGGCTAGTATTCTGCGTAGGGCGTCCGATTGCTTACTTGCTCGCAATCGTTGCGATGACAGAAAAAGAGATGTGGGTCGAATTGTAGCCTGAAAACGAAATAGAGTTCCGCTTCCTACCTCCCCCCCTCGATGAGCCGATCGTGCTCCCTCGACCTGTGGAGCAGGCCGAAGTCGAACCCCCTCCCTTCCCCCATGAGCACGAGCCTTATGACGGAGCGAGTCGTAGTCCACTCGGACAGATAGACGAGAGGGCACACATCCCTGCACTCCTCCGCGGGGCACCGGACGCAGGACCCTCCGCATTCCCGGCACGTGTCCTCGTCGACGGACGGCTTCCCGTAAGAGCCCGTGACTATGCCCTTCACCTTCGCGTACTCCCGTATGTATACGTGCTCGCCGCCGAGAGACCCCCTGAACGCATAACCCGCCTCCACCAGCGCGCCTTCCAGGAAATGATAACCCACCACGGCGTCGAGCCCCATCACGCGCTCCCCGTAAGTGATGTAGCCCTCCCCCTCGCTCAGGGGAAAGAGGCCTTCCGAGCATCTGACATCCTCCTTCGACATACCCCACGACGTCCCCCTGAAATCGCCGCCGGGGTCAGTAAACCGGGGAATAGCGTATTCGAGATTCATCTCACTCCCTCCTTTCAGTCCGTGATAACTCAAACTCGCTGTAAACGGCCGTGGTGCTTGCCGCCGGTACAGGCTCAAGAAAGAAACCGTCCCTGCCCGCTATCGGTGCATATACATATAATATCCGCGCTTATAGTATCCGCAACCGCCTGAATGCTCATCTTTCCTTACACCGCTCGATATAAAATAGTTTGTATCTGCAATGTTAAGACTGCGTTAATTCAAGCCCTGCCCGCCGTCTGTCCCGACCCCGGCCCCCTGACATCCCCCTGTTACCGCGCCGGCCCCGCTGCCCCCCCGAATCCCGACCCCCCGTGCTACCTGAACACATTTATCACGCTGCAGAACACCCTGCCCACGACCATGTCCGGGTCGAACTCGTCCCAGCCGAGCACAGCGGCCGGATAATTCCTGTTGTACGGCCTCAGCAGGAGCCCCTGAGACCCCGAATGACACTCCCTCAAAATGCAGCCCTCCTTCGGTATGCTGAGCGCGTAGATGGAGCCCGATACGATCTCCCGCGATGAAATGTCTATGACCACGCTCGCGCCGTCCATGATGAGCTTCTCCATCGAATCCCCCCTGTTCCGGATCACGATGAACCCGTCCTCGTACAGCTGCTTCGGTATCTCGATCGCCTGGGCGGGATCGAATTTCGCGAGCTCCGTCAACAAAGCCTCTCCCTTCCTGCGGTTATTGCCCCGCATCGTGTTTCCGCGTAAGGGACCGCTCTGGCGTATGCGTCCGGATTATTGAGCGGCATTGAGTCACACGGCCGTCCTGCGCCTCTACCCCTCCGCCGGTGTATGACTTTTTTATTGCCGCTGATACTGGAGAGTCCCCCTCTCGAAATCACGGTACGATCTGTATCTACAATCATTATCCGAAATCGCCGCGATCATTTCAATCGGGTGATGCCTGTATTTTATATAGGGTATCTATGTAGAAACGGCGCGTAACTTGACGGAATACCGTGATAATATCCTTGGGGGGAAATTTTTCGGGAAAATCGAAAGAATGACAACTTGCCGCCGGGTCCCTTGTAAAATCAGGACTGCGGGTCCGGGCCGCGCGGGGGAGCGCTCAGTCCTTCCCGGTGCTCCGGCTATCGCGTGCGTGCGGATAACCGGCCCCGCCCACGCGCGCGCCTGTCAGCGTATAGGACGCTCGTCCCTTTTCGGATTTCTGCTCGTGCGACACGAGGCCGACGCCCTTCGCGTATACGTCCCTGAACCAGAAATCCCCGCCCTCGGGCACGGTCACGACCATCACCCCGTCGAAGACCCCGGCAGGCGTGCTGTAGGGCTCCTTCGGAAATTCAATCACGGCGTCCGTGTTGTAGAACGTCTTTATACCGCCTTTTGACGAGACCAGGATATCCCCGCCGGGGGATATCTTCATGCCGACGCCGGGCACGCCGAAGAACGCGTCGAAGACCGACCACCCGTCGGACTCGGAAACGACTGAGTTCGTCACCTCGGACGAGCCCTTGCTCGTTTCGGATTTGTAGGTCCACGTGTTCCCCTTGTCGATCGGAAGGTATTGCGCGATTGCGGCGTTTTCCGTTGACGAGAGCACGTTCGTGTATTCCCTGAACTGTCCGAGTCCTGTGCCCGAGGAGAGGGTATTCACGTAGTCCTCGTCGATGAGCCTAACGGGGAGGTCCGCGCCCGGCGCCGGGCTCAGCTTCAGGATGAGGTAGGGGTAGGAGGCCTTCACCGGTCCCTCGGGACGGGGCCCTTCGGACCTGACCCTGTATCTCACTTCGAGTGCGCCGCCCGCCGCCGGGGTCACGCCGGCAATCTCTATAATTCCCCCCGTGCCTTCGCCGGGTATTATCAGCAGGAGCGCGTGCTTCCCGAAATCCGCCTCGGGCAGGGGGCCCGTCATGCCGAGCGCCTCCTTCGCCTTTTCGAGCTCTCCGCTGCTCCTTATGAGCGCGCGCGCTGCCGCGGGCTCGTTCGCCAGGATGCCGCTCGACCAGGGCTCAACTGTATACTCCCCGGCCAATGCCGTCCCCAGCAGGAGCGATAACAAGGCGGTAACGGTTGTCAAACGCAGAGTGTTTTTCATAGAGTCTTCCCTCTCTGGCTCATTTCCATACAATTATACTTCCGATACGCGGAACCTGCGGCACACAATATGTGCTCATATACGATTCCAGTGTGACTCCTCTGCTCCGGTCAACAACCTAACCCGTTCGTGCTGAGCTTGTCGAAGCACGCATTTTTCCCTTCCCGACATTACAGAATTTGCGTATAGAAAATAGATTATTAAGGCGTGAAAATCTTTCAGGGGTGTGGGTGGAATT
Source organism: Candidatus Dadabacteria bacterium RIFCSPHIGHO2_12_FULL_53_21 (assembly GCA_001775255.1). Lineage (GTDB taxonomy): Bacteria > Desulfobacterota_D > UBA1144 > Nemesobacterales > UBA2774 > 2-12-FULL-53-21. The sequence continues at coordinate 2 of MFCJ01000130.1, read as the reverse complement.
GA
>MFCJ01000129.1 GCA_001775255.1 Candidatus Dadabacteria bacterium RIFCSPHIGHO2_12_FULL_53_21 | reverse complement strand
CCTGCCGTCCCCTCTCTGCTCGAGAGCGGAGAGCCTGAGGTCGAGGTCGTATGCCCCGGTCAGACTGCCTAATACGATCCCAAGGACACCCCCAGCGCCGGTACCTGCCGCCGCGGGAAGGTCGATTATGAAATTATCGCCGGTCGTTCCGAAGGGGCTTCCAATCGTGGAACCGCCTATTTCAACGCTTGACGGGAAAGTAGCGCCCGTGGGGTTACCCGTGGCTGCGGAGGCTTCGTAATCGAAACCCCACTGAATTCCCAGGTCGCGGGTGAAATTAAGGGTTGCCTGAACTATCCGGGACTCTATCAACACCTGAGGAGTCCTCGTATCGAGGTCCCCTACGAGGTTTTCGATCTGGGCGACTCTGACGCCCGTGTCATTAATTAGTAGGCTGTTAGTACGTATATCGACCCTCAGCTCCCCTCTATCACTCAATAACGGATCTACGAGTGGTATGAGCTCTTCGGCCGTTGCATAGTTGACGAATACCTGTTTTGTGATGAGAGGCTCCAACTCCTCACTGGTTTCCGCGGCCTTCTTTACCGCCTTCTGCCTCGCCTGAAGCGTGCCCAGCGGCGCGACCCTCAACACATTCCCGTCTATGAATGCGCCCAGCCCGGCGTCCTCGAGAATCACGTCGAGCGCCTGGTCCCACGGGACGTTCGTGAGCTTGAGCGTGACCGTGCCCGCCACGTTCCTGGAAATTATCATGTTCAATCCGCTGATATCGGATATTATCCTGAGCACATCCCTGATATCCGCATCCTTGAAATCGAACGAAACGAGCTGGCCTTTGTACGTCTTCGTCGCGCCCGGTATGGAGGTAAGTCTGAAGTCGAAGGCGTAGAGGTCCTCGGGTTTCACTGCGACCTCTACCTCTCCCTTTTCCGCTTGCATTTTCAGCTGTTCCCGCGTCTCCCCGAAATTGAGTGTAACGATGTTGCCGTTCTGCCCGATTTCCACGGGCACGTCGTCTTCCTTGAGCTCTATCACCAGTATCACGTCGTTCGGCTTGATCGGGTCCCTGAAGGAGGATATGAAGTTAATCGGGCTGTCGAAATCACTGACGTCCCGCGAAACCTGAAACTTGTCGGCGAGTATTACGTCCATGATCTTGAGAGTGACCTTCCTGTCCTCGTCCGTCAGTCTTTCATACTGAACAGACGAAGCCGTCCCTATGCTCACTATCCCCATTCCCTGCTGAACCTCAAACCCGATGCTCTCGATGTGGTTATATTCATCGGAAGGGTTCGGCAAATTAGCCGTCGTATTCTGAGGCACAGCCGTCGTACCGGTTACGGCCTGCGCGAACAGGGCAGGCGAAGCTTTATTTACCGCCGCGATGCCGGCAATTCCCCGTGTTTCCGCCGGCGAGTCATTATCGTAGTAGATTTGCTGCTGCCCGCTGTGAGCCCGGAGGCCCGGATACAGGACACAGGTTACAAGCACGATTGATATTATCAGGAATCTCATTAATCCATCCTCCTTATCTTAATCATCCTCCTGAATACGATTTCCCCTATTCATCATTCTGATACGCCAGTACAGACTGCTTCACTTCGATTTTTACCTCTCCGTACACATTCTCCAGCTTCGTTCTTTCCTGCACTAGAATACCGTTCTGCCTGACTTCGAGTATCTCCCCGTCGCTGCTCCCAATCTTGTCGCCAACGCCCAGGAAATAGGTATTCGCCTCGGGGTCGACGATCATAGCCTGGGGCTTCCCGCCGATCCATACGATCCCGACTATTCTGAACTGGTTCAAGGGGAATCTCTGAATGGGCGGACGCAGCACGACCGAAGGCCCAGAGGGGGTATCAACCAGCTTAATAAACGGCTTGAAGGGGTCGCGCATCCCGGTCGAATCATACGGCGGCTTTTCCTCCCTGGTCGTGAGGGGTTTGTCTTTCCCCGGCTGTGCCGGGCTCGTTGTATCCGCACCTTCCTCAGCGGGCTTGGGAGCTCGGGCCGGGCCTTCTTCTCCCACCGCCTTCTCGGCCCTCTCCTCCGGCGTCTCGAGCTTATTCTCCCTGGCGTCCTTAATTACCTGTAACCCCTGTGACAGGGTACTATCGGCAGGGGCCTCTGCTTCCTGCGCGCTTACCGCCCGCAACGGCGAGAGGACAAAAAGTAAGACCAGGAATAATCGAATTAGTCCGGTCATTGCTCTATCGACCCGTAGTGCACTAGTTAACACGTTCATTTCTTTCGTTTCTTTCCCTTGATCTTTTTGTTGTCGTCGGGCTTGGCCTCCTGCTCGGGCAGCAGCCTGAACGTAACGACGTCAAACTTAACATTGAGGATCACAGTACCCCCTCGGATATTGTTACGAGTGAGCTGAAGGTCCCTCACGTTCACTATCCTCGGCAGCCTCGATATCCGGTCGAAGAAATCGGCGAGGTTGAAGTAAGTGCCGATAACTTCCATCTCTATAGGGATCTCGGCGTAGATCTCTTTCGTGACCTGAGGCTTCGGAGCGAAAATTATCGATTCGAGGTTCGAGGCGGCTATCTCGGAATAAACACCGTCGATCAGAGCCGGTATCTCCTTATCCTTGGGCAGCTTGCGAGTGACGAGCTGGAATTCCCTCTCAAGCCTCTTGTATTCCTTTTCGAACTTCGGAAGCTCCGCCGCGACCGCTTCATATTCCCTGATCTTTATCTCGTTCTGCCTCAGTTTGTTTTCGGCGATCTGAATCTCCTCGTGCCTGGGCGACCAGAAGAAATACCAGTAGACGACAGATACCACCGCCACAATGAGGAGCAGGACGCCCGCTTTTACATGAAGGGGCTGCTCGTTCAGTTTTTCGGAATATTCATCCAGGAAAGCCATTATTCCTTCACCGCCTTCTCCGGCTCGGCATTTTTTTCAGGCGCTTTCGGCGCCTGTGTTTTATCCTGAGTCCTGGACTTGCCGGTATAATCGAGCTTCGTGTTTATAACGAAAGCCCTCAGGTCGAGCTTGCGCAGCTCGGTTTTCTTTATCACTCCCAGCTCGACGCCGACGAAATACGGAGAGGTCTGGAGGGCCTGCATGAAATCCGCTACCGTGAATTCGCTATCCGCTATGCCTGCGAGCTTGGTCTGCGACCCTTTCTCGGTAAATTCGTCTATCCAGGCTTTGTTGGGAATCGCGTGGGACAGGGCGTCCATCACGTACAAAGGCCCCGTCCGGTTTTTCTCGAGCACGTTGATAATCTCGATTCTCCTGTTGAGCTCGGCGTTCTTGGCCTTAAAGTCGTCGACCTTCTTCTTGACGACTTCGAGCTCCTTGATCCGTTTCTCGGCCTTCGCGATGCTCCGGTGAACATCTACGATCTTGTTCCCCTGCAAAATGTGAATTGCCGCAATAGCGGCGAACAAAGCCGCAATAACGCATATCCCTATAAAGATTTCGCCTGCTCCCTTAACCTCCCTTCTTTCCGGTTCAGGAATAAGGTTTATCCTTATCATGACTTATCCCCCGGCTTTCTGGTGGCGAGGCCCATCACGACGCTCATTTTCGGAGCTATCGCTTCGATATATTCGGGATCGAATTCGTTTTTATCGTAGAAAATATTTCTGAACGGGTTCATGAAATCGACGTTGGCTTCGGTCAAGTCCGCGAGGACTTCTATTAAACCGGGAACCTTCGACGAGCCGCCGCCGACCAGTATGTTGCCGACCTTGCTCGTCCACAGCGTCGAGGCGAAGAAATCGAGGGTCCGCTTTATCTCACCGCAAATCAAGTCGTTGAAATTGCGGGTCAGGGTTTCGAGCTCCGGTGTTATTGCCCCTTCATGTAAAGCAGACTTGACCTTCTCGGCTTCCGCATAGTCGAGCCCCAGGTCCTTTATCATCCAATCGGTAAACTGGTTCCCTCCGGTCGTTATATCCCTCGTGAATATCGAAACGCCGTCTTTCAGTATGTTAATGTTCGTCACGGATGCGCCGATGTTAACGAGCGCTATGAGACCCTCCGAGTCCGGATAATTTATTTCATACATATTCTCAAGGGCGAAGACATCGACATCGACCACAACGGGATTGAGACCGACATCTCTAACAATCGAGACGTATGAGCTAGTGACGTCCTTCTTCGCCGCAACGATCAGAACGTCTATATTCCCCTCCGCCGTATCCCCCGGGATGATCTGATAGTCGTAGTTGACTTCCTGAATACTCTGCGGGATGTACTGTTCGAGCTCCCAGGGGATCGATTCCCTGAGCTCCTTCTCAGACATTTTAGGTAAACTGACTTTTTTTATTATCACGGAGTGACCCGAAATAGAGATCGCCACATTCTTAGTCCTGACCCTCAGGTCTTCGAACAATGAGGAAATCGTATCCGCGACGGCATCGCGTTTTTCTATAATCTTGTTGACTATGGAATGATGCGGCAGAATGGCCTCGCCAATATTTTTCAACTGGTAGCCGTTCTTGGATGACTTTAGCTCGACGAGCTTGACGGCATTAGAACCTATATCGAGTCCTACAAGTTCTTTCTTACTTAAAAACAAATCATCCTCCTATGTTACAATACTAATTTAACCACCTTTTTGAAGTTATTGCAATACTCTGTTTAAAAATATCAAACTGACCTTTAATAATTGTCAATAGCCCACTATAAATCTTCATTTTAAGAAGCGGCGGCTTACTTATTTGTGACTGTCTTGCAGATATGGTCATAATGAATATCGAAAAAATATTTCATAATAACGGTGGGTTATGAAATTCGAGTATGAAGGGTGTGCGAGTGGTCGCCTGCTTGTTCAAGATTCTCCAGTTTCGGTAACCCTGCCGTCATAGGTTTAAAACCCTTAGACCGTCGGCTTTGCGCCCCGTGCTTTCGCACGGTTTGCCTTTTTCGGTCGGAGACTTATACAACGATATCAACAATACAGTTTAAGTCCCTATGTGTCAATACTATTTTCGGAAGAGTTGAGACCGGGGATATAGTATTTGTTAAATTGTAATGGAACGGGTTTAAGATGACGGCGGGGAATCCGAAGCGTCCTCATAATATATTTCAACTTCCTTCGAAAATACCCTGTTCGGGTCGGAAGAGACCGAAAGGCTGAAGAAAGCCCTTTCGGAGGGATATAGCAAGGCATTGGGGTCTTCATCGAATATCGAGACCGAATTCGCTTCGATAACATTACCTTCCTGGTCCTTTAACACTATAACGATATAAACGGAGCGAACAGGCGAGTCCCCCGTGTTTATCAAAGCGCCGTTGAATTCCAGGTTACTGTCCGCGTCCATGCTTTCGAGTATGGGGCCGTCAAGCTGAACTGTGCCATTCTCGCTCGGACTATCGCAACCCAGAGCGGCGACAAAAAACATTAAAATAGCGGCGAAAATGATTTTCTTCATTGTTTTCTTTTTTCCGCCAATTCCGATATTGAAATCACATTCTTCCCCGATTCCTGCCTCTTGGCCGGGTCGGGACTTTCATAATCGGTCTTGTGATCGTCGATGATATCGCCCAGGACCTTGTGCATTATCTTAAGAGCGCCTATGGAGTGCTCTTTCAGATATCCCTTCTCGAAGATAATCTCTTTCTTCTTCCTCATGAGGAGGTAAAAGATGAAAGCCTGATTATTCAATACTATCAGCATCGCCGCGTAAAGAAGATAGTTGTCCGCCAGCACCTTCTTCACTATTGCCTTCGTGTCGGAGTCGATCTTGACTATCCCATAGGGCTCAGTCTCGGTCTGTGTGGAAAAAGGGACAGAAACGGAGATAATCCCGTTAATGTCCTTGACCGTATAGCCCTCCTCGGGATAAAACTCCTTCATGAACAAGCCGTTGGGCGTCAGGCTGTTTTCCACGTCTTTCTTGAACACGACGCTGAAGAACTTGGGGGCTATCTCGAACGTATTAAACAATTTCTTTCTTCCCAGCCTTTTATCGAGAAAATGGTAGAACTCCCCGCTCGTCGGCTGTTTGCCCTCTTCGGAATAAAAGTCGCTGGCCAGGTCCCCTATGGTCTCGGAAATAGCCCTGGTCTTAATTACAAACTCCCCCTTGGCCTTATTAAACTGGAATATGAAGACGAGCCCTATTAATGCCAGAATGCAGAGCTCTATCCCTAATGCCTTGAGGATAATAGATATTTTGCTCATCATGCACATTTAATAAATTCTTCGAGTATCTCCTGCACCCCTTCGTCCTGGGAGTGTCTAAGCAGCATGAATATCATTCCGCCGAAGTCCCTCCTCATGTCGGAATCGAGGCTTCTGTAAAGGTTAATGAGTGCTTTCTCGGCGTCGGTCAACACTTCAAAGCTATCTTCAGTTATTTCTTCCTTTTCCATAAATCTCTTGAGGCGTTCTTTCTTTGCAACCGTCCACAACTCTTGAATATTTACATCCAGGATTGCCGCTATCTGCTGACACCGGTCAATCGAAGGGGCGTCCACCTTGCCTGTCTCGAGCTGGTGTACGAACACGCTCGATACGCTCAGGGAACGCGCCAGATCCTCCTGGGTAATATTTTTCTGCTTCCTTTTGCTCTTCAAATAGTCGCCAAATCTCATTATTGCCTCCACAAGATTAACGGAATCCTATCTTATTCAAATACTATCCCGTTATTATTTGAATACAGTCCCGTTTATTAATTTTACATTATAAATACATGAAATTGCAATACTAACCGGAGCGTAGTTAAATAAATTCCTTGAAATTTTAATCCGGATTCATTTAGAACCGGGAGCCAAACGCAGACTCGTTCAATTATAGAACTACCGTCCACGGGAAAGGCGCGTTATTGGAGAGAGCAATCCTCAGCCCCTGTGAACTGCCTTAGAATCAGCCTCTCATCCGGGTTATCGATTGCCATCCATTTTAAGTTCATCGAGAAGGCGGGCGGCGTCCGGGTCGTGGGGTGAGACCTCCAGCAACATTTCCGCATACTGACGGGCGGAAAGGATGTCTCCAATCTCGCGGTTGAAATTTATAAGCGCATATAAGATCTCACGGTCTCCGGGGTGCTGCTCATGGGCTTCCTCCAGCACACGGATAGACTCGGATTTTTTGCCCGTATCGTTGAGCGCCACGGCATAGACATAGCTGTAACGGGTGTTGTCGGGGCTTAACTTAACAGATTCCTCAAATGCATCCATAGCTTCCGGGATTTTATTTTGTCTCACTAGCAGCAATCCGAGCGCGTGGTACACGTCCCCGCTCTCGGGTGAAATTTCAAGAGCGCTCCTGAGGAGGGTCTCCCCATCGGCATCCCTGCCTTCCATCCTGTAGAGATCAGCAAGGTTTACAAACGCGGGGATAAATGAAGGTTCAAGTCTCATAGCTGTATCATACTGAGCCTCGGCTTCAGGAAACCGTCCCAGTTCCGCGTAGATTAACCCTATGTTCATATGAGCTTCGGGACGGTCTGCGTTTGTCATCTGCGCCCTCACGTACTCCTTCACGGCATCGTCGAGCGCCTTACTCTGTTCCGCGGTCATATTCTCCTGCGGCACGGAGGCTAGTACAGTGACCGCCTTGATCCTTACGGCGAGCACGGGGTCGTTAAGCAGCCCGAAAGCGATTCCGGTCCTGGTGTCGGGCGGCGCTGCCTCAAGCGCGTCGAGAGCCGCCCCCCTGATCAGAGGATCATCGTTGCTGAGTCCCTTCTGAACGGCCTCTATGGAGAAAGGACTGAGGTAGCCCGCGAGCTCGTTTAGGGCCGTTGCCCTCGCTATGGATGGAGCGCTGCCATCGTTCGCAAGCTCCACGAGCAGCTCTTCCGCACCGGGCGTACCGTTACGTGCTTCGTAAAGCGTTTCCCCATAATTCTGAAAGCCTTTATTGTTTTCGCCGCCCCAACTCTTTATCTCTGATGCCGCCCATTCCGGTGTACGGTCCGCGTGACACTTATTGCACGCATTAGGGGTACCGATTTTAATGGAGAGATCGGGTCTCGGAATCCTGATGCTGTGGTCGTGACGGTCATCTATAATCATGTAAGTCGTTACAGCCATGTGGCAACCGGCGCACTCGGAGCCTGCCGAGCCTATTTCATGATGGTGGTGTGAGGCTGAATCGTATTTCGATGGTTCGTGACATTGAGTGCACACGCCGTTACCGGGCTTCCGCAATTCGAGGCTGTGCGGGTCATGGCAATCGGCACACGTTACGCCTTCGTGATACATTTTACTCTGGACGAATGAGCCCCATTCGTAATCTTCGGCTTCGATCTGCCCGTCGGGATAATAAAAGCCCTCATCGAGTAGTGCGGGGATGTGTGTATCGAGCAGGCTCCTCCCATATACGTAATTGTCCGATATGGCGCTCCTTCTCGAATGACAACGTGAGCAGACAATCACCTCCTCATGAGACTCGATGGGCTTGCTCCTCACGGGTTGTCCTGATACCTTATCGATAGTCCAGCCGGCGCCTTTCCTCTCATCGAAAGTCACGAGTAGTCCCATGTTCGGAAATTCATCGCTATTCTTATGCCCCGCCCATCTGACATGCTCGGATCCCGGGCCGTGGCATGCCTCGCACGAAACGTTTATCTCGGACCATGCCGTCTTATAGGCATCGGTCTTTAAATCGTAATTCTTCTTCAGATTCGTCGAATGGCATTCGGCGCACATATGGTTCCAGTTCTGATCGATACCGGTCCAGTGGAGGGTATCGTCATGTGTGATTTTGTCATTCGGATAGAGGTGAAACCAGCGCTGGCCGCCTTCACTTTTTGAACGGCTGTCCCAGGCTATACTCAGCGCCTGCAGCCTGCCGCCGGGAAACTCGACAAGGTATTGCTGGAGCGGATAGACACCGAATGTATATTTGATTTCGTAGTCATTGAGCTTCCCGTCCGGACCGTCCGTGCGTACCATAAACTTTTCGTCTTTCTTATAAAAAGCGGATTTAACATCCTGGTACGAGAAGACTGCCCCGTCGAAGTCGCCGACCACGGTATCTGCCGCTGCCCCCTGCATTGCGAGGTCGTGGTGCGAGCCGAGCCAGAGTTCGTACTCCGCCTTGTGGCATTCCGCGCATACATGGCCCCCGGCGAATCGAGGGGGAACCGATCCCAGATTATCGTCGATTGAGTTAACGGGATTAACCGTTTTGTTTGATTTTAAGGCAACGGACTTACGGTAGAAATATCCGAGGGTGATTATGATGACTGCAGCAATTATAAAATAGACGGCAGGTCTGATATTCATTTCTCTATACTAAACTCATCACATGCAGCATTCCCCTAATATTCTGCTCGGGCGCGTTATTCCTCGAATTTAAAGATGCGTTTCCAGTCATTCTTCATGCTGATTATGACCCACCCGTTTTTCTTGGCCTCGTCCATGAGCGCCTGTGAGAATGTACCGACGTTCGTATCGGGCAAACCTCCGGCCGGGCCGTAGGCGTACTCACGCACAGCGTCGTCGTGATAGACGAGCATCATCAAGCGCGCGCCTCCGCCCGCCTGAGTCCACTCAAGCATCTCACGGTCGCCGGTCGAATTGCCGAACGCGGCGTACGGGCGCTTGCCGATGAAGAGGTTAATGCCTATCGCCTTGCCCGCCTTATCGTCGATGAAGAACACCTTTGGCTCGCGTAAAAGTACCGGCTTGCCGTCGGTGTATTCGTATTTCGTCAGGACGCTCGAACCCACAACCTGCTCGGGCGGGACGCCGTAGACATGCTCGCTATATACACGTACGAACTCCTGTCCGCCTCCGGTGACGATGTACGTCCTGAATCCGTTTGCCCGGAGGTATTCCATGACCTCTATCATGGGCTGATAGACAAGCTCCGTGTACGGCCTGTGCCAGCGTGAATCCTTCGCTGTCGAAAGCCACTTGTTTACGATCTCGAGGAAATCCCCGGTGCTCATACCCGTGTGTGTCGCGGCGATAATAATCTCCCAGTCAGATTCGCCGAACTTCGCCATCGCCTCGCGGTCTCCCGCGATGACCGATTTGAAGGGTTCCTCGTTCTTCCATTCCGGGTGATTCGGGGCGAGCTCACGTATCCGGTCGAGTGCGAACACGGCCTGCGCATAAAGGGGATGGGATACCCAGGTGGTGCCGTCCTGATCGAATGTGGCGATCCGGTCCCCGGGTTGGACGTAATTAGGCCCTCCCTCCTTTGTAACCTCCGCGACGAATCTGACGATGCTCTCCTTGGCCGCCCCGTCGTTCCAGGAAGGGAGGGGGTCGGTTTTAGCGTCAGCCCGAATGCCGGCGGGCATAAGCATTGCCAGGAGAATCAGAAGGATCCGGCCGAATCGAATACGTGTATTGCGCTCAGTTATCGGCATAATATCTCTGCTACCTATAGTTTTCTTCATGGCTATTTCCCCCAATACCGGCATGGCCGGTAAACGGCAGCCGACTGTCTTTCAGACGTGGCCGGACAGCCTGAAAGATTTGCATTTTCATTGATTCTACATAGACGCCGTCGCGGCGGGGTTATATGACCCACCCGCCTTTTAAGAAAGCTTATTTGCCCATACCGGAGTCTGAGGACTTATATATCTGGTCTTTGACAGCCTCAAGGTTGAAGCTTGCTCCCTTTTGCATGGGCGGAAAATCTATCGCCGTTTGCGCGAGCTTGGCTACCTCCTGCTGTACGAATACGAAACGCCAGAACTGGTACGCAAACCAGTTGTAGTATGCCAGCGACCCGTTTGCGCCGCTGGGCATGCCCGTCCTCTCGAAAGGGTCGAGACGGAGATTGGTCAGTATCGGCCAATCGACTTTTACTGTGGTGCCGATCCAGCCGTCAGGCTGATCGGTGAAACGGTACTTGAAATCATTTATGCGCACCGCGCCCAGATTGCTCTCGGTGAAATAGAAGATCTCCTGACGCTTCGACGGGCCTTTGCCTGTAATGAGGTCCATCTGGTTGTAACCGTCCAGATGCACCTTGTACTTGCGGTCCCCCAGTTGTTTGCCCTTGAGCAGTTCGTCAGTGATGTTCGGGTCGCCGGCCGCCGCAACAAGGGTCGGGAACCAGTCGAGCCCGGACATTATGCTGTTTTCGACCTTGCCGGCCGGCACCTTGCCAGGCCAGCGGATTAACGCCGGCACACGGAAGCCGCCTTCAAGGGCCGTTCCCTTGCCGCCTGCAAACGGGGTCTGGCCGCCGTCGGGCCATGTGAAGTTCTCAGCCCCGTTGTCGGTGCTAAAGACGATGATTGTGTCCTCATCGAGGCCGTTATCCCCGACGTACTTCAGGACCGAGCCCACGATGTCGTCGAGCTGGGCCATCCCGGCTTCCTCTTCGGACCAGCCGTTCTCCGGTGTGCGCATCGCTTCGTATTTATCTGAAAGATGTGTCACGACGTGCATACGTGTCGGATTGAGCCACACGAAGAACGGCTTACCGTCTTTGCGGGCTTTGTCCATGAACTTTATGGTATTGTCGAGTATTTCGTTGTCCACAGTCTTCATGCGCTCGGGACAGAGCTCACCCGCGTCCTCTATCTTCTGCTTGCCTATTTTCCCCCAGCGCGGCTGCACGGTCGCGTCGTCGGTGCCGGTAGCCCAGCTATGGACCATGTTCCGAGGGCCGACCTTGTCCCTGAGCTGCTGCGGATAGTTCCTGTGGCAGGGGTCCTCCATCGCGTCCAGATGATAGAGGTAGCCGAAGAACTCGTCGAAACCGTGCACAGTAGGCAGAAACTCGTTCAGGTCGCCAAGGTGGTTCTTCCCGAACTGGCCGGTAGCGTATCCCATCGACTTGAGCGCCGTGGCGATCGTGACCGCCTGCGCCGGGATACCTATAGGAGAGCCCGCCTGCCCGACGGTCGTCATGCCGGTACGCATCGGCAGCTCGCCAGTGATGAAGTTCGCGCGGCCCGCCGTGCAGCTTGCCTCCGCGTAGTAGTCCGTGAAGCGAATCCCCTCCGAGGCAATCTTGTCGAGGTTGGGCGTCCTGCCCGCCATGATGCCCTGATGGTATGCGCCTATGTTGAACCAGCCAATGTCATCGCCCATGATGAAGATAATGTTCGGCTTCTTCTCCTGAGCCGCCGAAGGAATGACAGCCCATGCCAGCGCAGCCAATAAAACAAATAATGCAGAAACGAAGGTCCTGTTTTTTACCGACATCTTGCCTTACCCCCCTATGGATTTTCTGAGAGCGAGTTGTGTTAGTTCATGTAAACAGCCTCTCCCTTCACTACTCTAAATTGAATAAACTCAAATGTCTATTTGAATCTTCAAATACAACTAAAATCATCTATTGATAAGAGGATATAAATGGATATGAAAGATGACAAAATATCAGGAGAATCGGATGGATCTTTATATTTTTACTCATGGACTCAGGCTCAGGCCATTACTTTCGCTATACTCAGAACTGAAACCCTACGCCGAGCTGCGGACCGTACATCCACGCGTCCCACAGAAAACGGTTATCTCCGCTCCCGTTGGAGTATTTATCATAAAGCGCCCTGTAGCCGATGATAGGAGTGATCTTGTACCATGGGAGTTCGTATCCGATATATCCGGCTATATTCCAGGAGATATCCGATGAAAAACCCAGGCCGAATCCGCCTATATCGCTCCTCAGCTGAAAGAAGAATTTGTTAATATCCAGCTTGACGCGCCCTCCGACTATAAAATCGAACCAGCTCTCGCTCCCGCTGAATTGCGGATCCAAAACCCCTGCCGGGCCTGTTATATCGATCTTATTTTCCAGCCACCAGTAACGCCCTCCCCCAATCAGATCGAGTGTGAGCGAAGTGTTTGCCTTGCTTTCATAGCCCGCCGATCCAGCCCCTACCGGCCATGTGCCCGCCCTGTAAAATCCCCCAAATTCACCGAGAAAGAACTCTGACACGTTCTTGATTTTGAGAGTACGGTCCAGCCTCAGCTGCACATCCTCCTTCAGTGATATCTTCGAGTAAGTCGTGTCGATAAAAAATCCGAATTTATCCCTCCAGGCCTCTATATGAACCTCGGCCGCAAAGTCCAGGTTCTTGATTATATCGGAAAAAGAAACTTTCATATTAACAGTCTGGCCCCTTACTCCCACCTTCCCGTTTAACCCCATCATCCAGAGATACGGAATGATTGCGAAATGCCATTTATTCGACGGCGCCTCGGTGTAGGTAGTATCAGCGCCGGTGTCCTCCGCTGCCAGGAGGAGATTATCGCCGACTACACCCGCTTCGGCGTCATAGCTATCGTCAAGTGCTGTCTCATACGAAGGCCCGAGAAACGAACCGCCCGTACCAGCCGAAGCGTCTCCGCGTTCGTGCATGCATAACACATTACACTGACTGTATGCCTGCTCAGCTCCGAAGATCGAAAAAAGGAGACCGATTGCAAAAATGACATATGCGGATCGGAATATATATAATCTCGACATGCCCACCTCCCTTAAAATAATCAAACATTTAAATGAAGCCGGAGCATGTAAATACGTCTTACATACTCCGGCCTATTGCGTTTACGTCACTCACTCGCCTTGTTGTTACGCTGTCCCTGTTCCATGAGAAGTTTTTCCTCAGCCGGGGTCAGCTTGTGCGGCTCGAGCTTGACAGTCAGCTTGTCGAGATTCCCGGTGAAGTTGAAAGGAACCTGATAGTCTTTGTCGTCCACGGGCGTTCCGGTATCGGCTCCTACGTCGAAGGTCTCGTCCCATTGCAGAATTAACGGGAGAGTGTGCTCCATTTTTTGTGTGTCTACAACCTTGCTGTCAACCTTGAGAACTCCGGTCCCGCCTTGTCCCAGTCCGCTCATACTATTAAATGCAAGGGTTCCCATACCGAGCCCTTCGTACTTGAAGTCGAACTCCAGCAGATGCTTACCGGGAGAGAGCGCTTCCTTCCCCTCCCAGCGGACCCGCTTAAGGTCAACCAAGTTCCACAGGAAGACGGGCTTCCCTTTGAGAAGATAGAAACCAAAGCCTCCAAACCGGCCGCCCTGAGTAAGGATCATCCCCTCGGCACCAGCCTGCGGTATATCCACCTCTGCCGTGATTGTGTACGATTTATCAAGTAAGCTCGGGGCATCACCCAGCGGGATTCCGGTCAGCTCACCCGAGTAGGTGAAGACGGTCCTACCCGCTGTGATATTAGGCCTGGGTGCGACGAGGCGCGTGGCCACCGATGCATCTAGCGGCAGGACCTGGTACTTTGCCAGCTCCTCCGAGAGCAGCTTTTGCAGCTCCTTGAGCTTCTCCGGATTCGACGCTGCTATGTCATTGTCCTGAGTCCAGTCTTTTGTCAGATCGTAGAGCTCCCACTTGTAAGCATTGGCCGGATCCTGTGTGACCGGCCCGGCTACGTCCCACGGAGCTCTCATGGGAACAGTGCTGGCGATCCAGCCGTCGTGGTAGATTGCCCGGACCCCCATCATCTCGAAATACTGCGTGTGGTGCGTCGAAGGCGCGTTTGCGTTTGCGTTGTCAAAGCTATAGGCCATGCTCACCCCTTCTATAGGCTTCTGTGCTATACCGTTTACAGTTTCAGGAGCCTGAATACCGGTGACTTCGAGGAGCGTGGGCACGATGTCGATAACATGGTGGAACTGGTTACGTATACCGCCTGCGTCCTTGATATGACCGGGCCAGGAGATCGCCGTCCCCTGACGTACACCGCCGAAAAAGGAAGGTATCTGCTTCGTCCATTTAAACGGCGTGTCGAAAGCCCATGTCCACCCTACTGCCATATGTGGATAAGTCTGGTCAGTGCCCCATAAGTCGTAAAAATATTTCAGCTGGTCCTCGACCGGAACGTTTACGCCATTGAACATAGCCACCTCGTTCGGTGTGCCGATAGGTGTTCCTTCGGCGCTCGATCCGTTATCGCCGCTGATATATATGATAAGAG
>MFCJ01000128.1:10370-14736 GCA_001775255.1 Candidatus Dadabacteria bacterium RIFCSPHIGHO2_12_FULL_53_21 | reverse complement strand
CAAGACGAGGGCCGTCCGGAAGAAGTACCTGGCCATAGTCGAGGGTAATATCAGGGAGGAGTCGGGCGCGTTCTCCTCCAAGATAGGCAGACACCCCGTCGACAGGAAGAAGATGTCTTCAAAGGCCAGGTCCGGAAGGGAATCACTTACGAACTGGAAGGTGATCAAAAGGTTTCAGGACGCCTCTTTTGTCGAAGCCGAGCCCAGAACAGGCAGGACGCACCAGATAAGGGTCCACTTTTCCGAGAACGGCTACCCGATACTGGCGGACGCCGTATACGGATACAAAAAGCATAAATCAGCCGCTGTCGTTAATGCGGCGAAGAAAATCGGCAGACAGGCCCTTCACGCCTCGAATATAGGCTTTTTCCATCCTCACACCCAGGAATTTGTCGAGTTTACTGCTCCCCTCCCCCTGGATATGAGCGAAGCGCTTAACATTTTGGCCGAATCCGGGGAAAATAGTCTCTGAATCATGGGCTGGATCAGATCAACGATACTTTCTCGACTCCCCGGGGTGGCGCACGGCTTCGCCGACAGGAACGCCGACGGAAACCCTGCCGGGTTCTTCGGGTTCTCGGGCATAGCGAGGCTCAATCAGGTACACGGAAACGGGGTCTTCATACTCAGGGACGGGGGCGGTATCGGAGCGGGAAAGGTTTCGGACGGGGACGCGATAGTAACGTCCTTGAGGGGTATCGGCATCGGTATATCGACCGCTGATTGCGTGCCTGTTCTCCTGACCGACCACGAGGGGACTGTAGCCGGGGCTGTACACGCGGGATGGCGGGGGACGGTATTGCGGATATTAGACTCCGCGCTTCAAAAAATTGACGAGGAATATGGACTCAAACCCAGAGACCTCAATGCCGTCATTGGTCCTTCGGTCGGCAAGTGCTGCTATGAGGTCGGCGAGGACGTCGCGTCCCTATTCAGGGACGGGTTCGGTGACGCGAGTGAATATCTAATAGAGACGGATGGTTGCAAATATATGCTCGACCTTCCAGGGATAAACAGGGGCGCGCTTGTGAAGGCGGGTGTGGCAAATATCGAAGTTCTCGGCATGTGCACGAAATGTAATCCGAATTTCTTTTCCTACAGGCGGGAAGGGAAGGGGGTCGGGAGCCAGCTCAGCGTTATAGGACTAGTTTAAAGTACCGCTGATAAGTGATATATTTTTTTCTGGGTATAATAATCGGGGATTCTCACTAAAATATAAATCGGAATTTGGAGGCGAGCATGCTTCAGATTATGTGCTGGGTCGATTCGGAAGACTACTGGTATCTGCATTCTCTCAACGAAACGAATGAGAGCCTCGATTATTACGGCTATAAATTCGAGGTCGAAGGCGGTACCGGGGGGATCGGCACGAGTGTTGTGCGGCTCCTCATAGTGGAGTTTATCAGCGCGAAAATGACCGTAGGCTTCGTTACACCCGGGAATTTGAAATTGGAGGACAGCGATATAACACTCAGGTTCATCTCTCACGAAGAGCCCACTAAAGACGTCCCGGTACAGTGCAAGATTTCGGATGAAGTCAAACGCGCCTCATACATGGGCGATGACCAGGAAAAAATAGAGTATATTGGTTTTACGCTCGAAAAATTTTACGAGAGCCATAGTGCCAAGTTCTACCTCCACGATTTAAGGCCTCCGTCGGAGCCCGGGGCGTAGCGATCGAGCCATGATCGGTTATTGCAATTCGGGACGGAGTTAATCAAGAGGAAAATATTCCTGAGCGGACTACATCGATATCTTATCCTGATTCATAATATCCTAGCAATTTCGGTTTAACGGAGGAATAACTTATTATGAGTAAAACTGACAAGATAGTCCTGGCCTATTCGGGCGGGCTCGATACGTCGGTCATCCTCAAATGGCTGGCTGAGAAATACGACGCCGAGATAATCGCCTTCGTCGCCGACCTCGGACAGGGGGAGGACCTGGAAGAGGCGAAGGAGAAAGCGCTCAGGACGGGCGCAAGCAAGGTGTACATAGAGGATTTGAAGGACGAATTCGTAAGAGATTTCGTATTTAAGGCAATAAAATCTGCTGCGGTTTATGAGGGGTCGTATCTCCTCGGAACCTCTCTGGCCAGGCCTTTGATTGCAAAAAAGCAGATAGAGATTGCAAAGAAGGAAAAGGCATTTGCCGTCTCACACGGCGCGACGGGAAAAGGGAACGACCAGGTGCGTTTCGAGCTCACGTTTTACGCCCTCGACCCGTCGATCAAGGTTATAGCGCCGTGGAGGGAATGGGATTTGAACTCCAGAAGCTCGCTCATAGAATACGCGGAGAAACACGGAATCCCCGTCCCTGTCACTCAGCAAAAGCCGTACAGCTGCGACAGGAACCTCTTTCACACGAGCTACGAGGGCGGGATACTCGAAGACCCGTGGTCGGAGCCGCCTGAAAATATGTTCGAGTTGACGGTATCGCCCGAGAGGGCCCCTGACGAGCCGGTTTATCTGGACGTAGATTTTGAAAAGGGGGTCCCGGTCAAGGTCGACGGAAAGGAGCTCGGCCCAGTCGATCTCCTCACGGCGCTCAACAAGATAGGCGGGTCAAACGGCGTGGGAAGGGTCGATCTGGTCGAGAACAGGTTCGTCGGCATGAAGTCCCGCGGGGTCTACGAAACCCCTGGCGGCACGATACTCCACGCCGCTCACAGGGCGCTCGAATCGTTGACTATGGACAGGGAAGTCATGCATCTGAGGGACGCGCTCATCCCCAGGATCGCGGAGCTCATATACTACGGATTCTGGTATTCGCCCGAAATGGACATGCTCATGGCCTCGGTCGAGGAATCTCAGAAGAACGTGACCGGTACGGTAAGACTCAAGATATACAAGGGCAATATTATACTGGCCGGCAGGCGCTCGCCTTATTCGCTATATAAAGAGGACCTGGCCACGTTCGAGAAGGACAGCATATATAACCAGGCGGACGCGACCGGGTTTATAAAGCTGAATGCGCTCAGGCTTTCTGTCCGGAAACTCCTCGAAACGAAGGGGAAGTAATTCCTGACTCGATGAAGACATCTGACTTCGATTATAACCTCCCGGAGGAGCGGATCGCATACCGTCCGGCGGCTGAAAGGCAAAATTCGAAGCTGATGGTCCTCGACAGGGAAAAAGGGGAAATAACCCACAGGAAATTCTTCGAGCTCCCCGGTTTGCTGAAGCCGGGGGACCTGCTCGTCCTGAATAATACGAGGGTGATACCGGCGAGGCTCTTCGGGAGGAAAAAATCCGGGGAAAGGGCCGAAATACTCCTGGTGGAAAAACAGGACAGCCGGACATGGAAGTGCCTCGTAAGGAATCCGAAAGAGGGGCTCGTGATCGAGTTCGAGGACGGTCCTTCCGGAAGGCTCTTCAGCGGGGAGGCCGGCGTGTGGCTCGTGGAATTTAGCGGAGACGCCGATTCGTACATAGACGATTCGGGCAGTATGCCACTCCCCCACTACATCAAACGGGAGCCCGACGCGGAAGACAGGGTTTCTTATCAGACGGTCTATGCGGAAAAACCCGGAGCCATAGCCGCCCCCACGGCGGGACTCCACTTCACACCCGGACTCCTGAAAGAGATCGAACACGGGGGGGTGCGGATGACCCATGTCACACTCCACGTCGGTATAGGCACGTTCAAGCCCGTGAAGACGGAGCTCGTCCGGGAGCACGATATGCACCCGGAGTTCCGTGAGATTCCGCCCGCGACGGCCGATGCCGTTAACGCCGCGAAGTCCCGGGGCGGAAGGGTCATAGCGGTCGGAACGACGGTGATGAGGACCCTCGAGTCCTCGGTAAACGAAGCCGGTGAGGTCGTGCCGTGCAAGGGAGAGACGGGCCTCTTTATACTGCCCGGTTACGGATTCAGGGGTGCGGACGCGCTTATCACGAACTTTCATCTTCCGCGGTCGACACTCCTCATGCTCGTGTCCGCGTTCGCAGGCAGGGAATTTATTTTCAGGGCCTATAACGAGGCCCTAAACAGGGATTACAGGTTTCTCAGCTACGGGGACGCCATGTTCATAAAATAATACGAGGGGGATCGAGTTGCGTGTAGAAATAGAGAGACTTGCATACGGCGGGAGCGGTATAGCCAGGAAGGACGGGAAGGTCTATTTCGTAAAGGGCGGACTACCAAATGATATTGTCGATATTAAGGTCACTAACGATAAGGGCAAATTTGCCGAAGCGGTAATCGAGAGGATCGTGGAGCCTTCCCGGGAGAGGGTGGAACCTCCGTGCCGGGTGTTTCACATATGCGGCGGGTGTCAGCTGCAAAACCTCAGCTATCCGGCACAGCTCAGAGAGAAGGAAGGCATACTCAGAGAGACCCTTCAAAGGATCGGAGGCGTCGGGGA
>MFCJ01000128.1:0-10351 GCA_001775255.1 Candidatus Dadabacteria bacterium RIFCSPHIGHO2_12_FULL_53_21 | reverse complement strand
TTCCCATCCCCGTCGGAGTACGGATACAGGAGGCGCGTTCTGCTCTCGGCATGGTATCTTTCAGGGGGCTGGCACGTGGGCTATTACAGGGAGATGAGCAGGACGAATGTAAAAATCGATTCTTGTCCGGTTGCCGACGGGGTGATAAATAAAGCGGTCTCCAGATTATCCAAAGTTCTTTCATCTATCGGAGACCCCGGTTATCCGCTTGAAAAAATATATCTGTCTTCCGACGGGGAAAAGGCTTATATAACCCTCTTGCCCAGGTTTAAGAGCGCGCCTGCCTCTCTCGGAGCGCTCGCGAGACACCTGAAAAGGCATGAGGAGACTGAGAACGTATCTGTTCCGGGCGGGGATGAGGCCGAGTTCGAGCTGTCTCTTTCCGGGCTCAGGTTTGTAACTGCGCCGTCCGTATTTACGCAGTCCAATGTCCCTGTCAACGAGGCCCTCATCGGAACCGTCCTCGAGTGGGCGGGGTTGAAAGGCACGGAAACGGTTCTCGACCTCTATTCGGGCGCCGGGAATTTTTCCATACCCCTCGCGATGTCGTCAAAACGGGTGATTTCAGTAGAGGTAAACAAAAAATCGGCAGCGCTCGCGAAAAAGAGCGCCGCACTGAACGGCCTTAATAATATCACTTTTCATGTCACTCCCTGTGAGGAGTACCTGCGGGATGAAGACCCGGACGCCCGTCCCCCGGATATCGTGGTGCTCGACCCGCCGAGAGAGGGCGCGAAAGGAGCTATCGCCGGCATAGCCCGGCTGTCTCCGGCGAAGGTCATTTATGTGTCCTGCGACCCTGCTACTTTGGCGCGGGACATAAGGATGTTCGGAGATTCAGGTTATGTGCTCAAGACGGTGAAGCCCTTCGATATGTTTCCGGAGACATATCACATTGAGTCCGTATCGCTTCTGTGCAGGACCTGATGGGGTTAATTGATTTCAGATAGGCTGTATATTTAATCCGGCTTATAATCCCCCGCCTGTTCCTTAAACCCTGACGGCTAGCCGTTCTGCGCCGGTTCGGCTATTACTTCGTTCATATACGCCGAACTGATCATATCGTATACCGCACTCGCCATCTCCTTTCTTGAATGCGCCTCTTGCGGGTCGATTTTACCCAGCACGCTTAATTCAGCCTCGACATATCCGACGGACAGGAGTTTAAAAAGGTGGTCAAAAAATTTCATATCCCCGTAATAATAAATCAGGTCTTTATTCTTATCGGTGAGGGCTTCCCCGTCGATCCCCGTGTATTTAATGCAGAGGGGCAGGATTTCGACCCCTGCTTTCTGAGCAATGCTTAACAGCGGTGTTTTAAAGGGGAGCACCCGGTTCCCGTTCGAGGTCGTTCCTTCGGGAAAGAGGGCGACATTTATTCCCAATTCGAGAATCTCGGAGATCGATTCTATGTCGGTACGCAGGCCCGACCTGTTCCTCCTCTCAACGAAGTACCCGCCGCTCAGCTCGGTCGCTTTCCCCAGGAGGAGGTCACTTTTAACCTCGTCGACGCTCGCGATGAAGGAAACCGGGAAGAATGAGGATATGACAAATATATCCACGTACGAAAGGTGGTTCGACAGGATCAGCATGCTTTTACCGCTGTCGATGCCGTTTCCCCGGCTTTGCAGACTTACCCTGATCCCCAACGCCTTATTCATGAGGGCCGAATGAAACGACAAGGCTCTCGTGGACCAGTTTAATTTCCTTTTTTTCTCTCTTGCTATAGCCCGAAGTACGGTCGTACTTGTGAAATAGGATACGACTACGCAAAAAAAAAGAAGAGCTTCGTATACTTTCTAATCATTAGGCGGCTTATACCTCTTCTCGAAAGATTTGGAAAGCACCTCCAGATCGAGGACAGTGAAGAAGTCGGCGCACTTGAACTTCTTGTCGAGCGCCGGCTCGCCGCAAATAACCGAGCCTGCCTTCAGGTAGCTCTTTAGGAGGGGAGGGATGAAATCCTCGATCGATTCCGTTTTAATGCCGAATTTGTCGAAGGCGCTCAAATAGTAATCGAGTTCCTTGATCCGGTGTTTTTCGTTGGGATAGACCCTGAAGTCCTCTGGGGAGAGGTAGAGTTCTTTGATATATTTGTATATAAGGCTGATTTCGACGAAGTTCGTGGTGGCGATGCTCGAGCACCCGAACAGGTACTTGGCGTTAATTTTCTTGAAATATTCCGATAAGCCCTTCCAGAGGAGCGCTATACCGGTCCCGTTTCTGTAATCCTTGTGGACGCACGCCCTCCCTAGCTCGAGCTTTATCCCCTCGGCTGATTTTATCTGGTCGATCGAAAATTCGGTCTCGGAGTAGAACTTGTCGGAGAAGGTCGATGATATGAACCTGTACGTCCCGACTACAGTGTTATATTTCTTGTCCAGAATGATTAAATGGTCGCAGACCCGGTCGAACTTGTCGATGTCAGTCCCGGAAAAATTTTCTTTATTAAGAGATTCCCTGTAAAAAACCTCGTATCTCAGATTGAGCGCCTTTTCCAGCTCAAAACTGTTTTCAACAGTTTTAATCAGGAACCTGTTGCTTTCGATATAGATCGGGACCTTCGGCTTGAACTGCCTTAATTTCCATCGGAACGCTTTCCTGAGCACGTTCGAAGAGGTGACCGTGTCTTTTAAAGACATAACCTTTTTTGCCAGCATGCATATCTCCGCATTATGTGTTATCTGTTTAATATCACTTTAATGTTTAATCCGTATTAAGCACCCATGAATTCTATGTTTATGGAACGTAACAATTATATCAAACATGCGGATATAAAGTCCAGATTTGACGTACAACAGGGATCGAAGGACGTTTCGGCACGATAGAGTTCATTTAATATGTTTTTAATATTCCCTTAATGCTTAAAAAATACAATACCCTTATCGTAAACTCCGCCGATTATGGGTAAACTGCGGACAGGATGGATCGTGAGCGGTTCGGCCCGTATATCGCGCCGCCATATGCTTGGAATAACTCTTACTATGGAATATAATTGGAATCTGGATGCTGCAGGCGTGTCGTTATGCCGAGGACGCTAAATCACCCCCCGGATAAGGTAAAAGACGCATAACTAAGCGAATACATGGAAGATAATAGAGTCATCGGATGTGCGAGCCATTGCGATGGCGGCTGGTTCACTCCGGTGCCGTATGGAGAAGGGTATTCTTTACTGAATAAAGCATGAAAGTACTATTCGGAATACAGGGTACGGGTAACGGTCACATCTCCCGGTGCAGGGAGCTGCTCAAGTACCTCCTCAAGCGTGCGGAAGTCGACGTGCTCGTGAGCGGCTATCATCACGAAGTCGATCTCGGCTTCGAGGTGAAATTCAAGCTGCCCGGTCTGGGATTCACTTTCGGCAAGCGGGGCGGAATAGACTACTGGAGTTCTATTAAAAACTTCAGCCCGTATAAATTACTCTCGGATATATATAAGATACCCGTAGACAAATACGACTTGGTGGTAAGCGATTTCGAGCCGATCACGGCGTGGTCATCGAAATTGAGGGGCGCCCCCTCTGTCTCGCTATCCCACCAGGCGTCTTTCCTTTCACCGAATATCCCGAGGCCGAAACAAAAGAACCGTATACAGGAACTCATAATCAAATGGTACTCGCCGTCGCCTGCTCACATCGGTCTTCATTTTCAGGAATACGACGATTTTATTTTCACGCCCATAATCAGGGAGGAGATAAGGGACGCCGATGTCAGGAACAGGGGTCATTACACGGTCTATCTGCCGTCTTACGATTACAGCTTCCTGTCGGGGCTGTTCAGGAAGATCGACGTTAAGTGGGAGGTATTCTCAAAGCATCACAAGGGTGAGCCTTATAAGGACTCGAACGTTACGGTATACCCCGTCAACAACGACGAGTTCGTGAGGAGCCTGTCCGAGTGCGAGGGCATACTGTGTAACGCCGGGTTCGAGACTCCTGCCGAGACCCTCTACCTCGGTAAAAAGCTCATGGTCGTTCCTATGAGGAGACAGTACGAGCAGCAGTGCAACGCCGAGGCGCTCGAGAGGCTGGGCGTACCTGTGGCAAGGGGCCTGGGGCAGGGGTTTGAAAATAAATTATGCGACTGGTTAAACTCGAATTTCGTATATAACGCGAACTACAAGAACAACCTCCCTTTAATCGTGGAGAGAATACTCGACTGCTCCCCCAAAGCGGATGCATTGAATGATTATATTCCGGAGCCGGATTTTAATAAAAACGGTGCGGGCGAGACAGATTGAAAAAAATTATCTTTTATGAATATGGAACCCCGCTCGGCTTCCTTGGCAGGCGGTTCTAAGAAGTTTTCAGTTTTTTCTCGCCGATATTCGAAACGATGGAGAGGTTGACGAGTTTCTCCGCTATGTTCTTGTATAACTCACCTATCTTTAGCAGATTTATCACCTCGTCTATGTTGTGCCAGTCCTGGATCAGGTATGTGAGCATGACCCTCTTATGCTGATCCTCGAGCGACTCGATGAATGCGTAGTCTTCTTCTATCTTCTTCGTGTCCAGCAGTTCACGCCAATTCTCATTCTCGACCAGAATCTTGATATGGGGGAGCAGCATGTCGAGCATCTGTTTAGTGTCGAAATCGGTGCACATAGGCTTTTTCGATTTGAGGTTCTCCATAAGATGAACTGAATACGTGAATTTCTGAATAATGGAGAGCATCAGCCTGAGAGCAGTAACATTATTCGCTTCTTGTTTCTTCCTGCTTTTTTCTATCGCGGTCTCGAGCTTGAGCTTAAGATGAATGAGGTCGTTTCTGAGAGACTCCAGCTCGCCTTCGCTCCTGGAGTTGATATAATTTTTCGATTTCGATATGAGTCTTTCGAATCTGCTTTCTAACATAGATCTGTCGAGATTATCCGTTTCCATTTTCACCCCTCCCCGGGAATTGATGGGGTTATTCTATATGTGCATTGTTAAGACCGTGTGAAGATTGTGTTAAGGTGTCGGGTTTCAACTTGGGATGCAACGCTCCGGAGCAGATAAATATTATCGGCCGAGCCGGAGAAAAAAAGGGGCGAGTCCCTGCGGGCTGGGACCCGCCCTAATCTTTTAGAGTGCCCGGTGAGAGAGGCGGGCAATCAAATAGCAGATGATAGTATTGTAGCGATTACTTATTAAGAGAGTTTTATTAATCGGTTAAGACATGGTTAAACCTGTGATTCGAAATGCCCTTGTTTTGATTGTGGATTTGAACGCTTGTGCGCGGAAAGAAGCGAAATGAAATCACATGAGGTGATTTACGAACTGGTCGGCGATCGATTTCCAGCTCTGGGTGCCGGCGTAGACAATCGCGTTCTGCGACAGGCCGTCCAGGTTGCTAAAGGCCTTTTCGATGTTCTCTTCGAGGCTCTCTCCCAGGTATCCCGTGATTCCGTCCTGGATAATGTCGTTCGGGCTCGGGACGTCATAGGCCACCACGGGCAAGCCGCAGGCCATGGCCTCGAGAATTACAAGCCCGAACGTATCGAACTTGCTCGGGAACACGAACACCTGCGCCTGCGTATATATGTTCTTAAGCTGGTTATGGGGAACGTATCCGGCGAATTCGACGTCGGGGTATCTGGCTTTGAGGGTATTCAGGTAAGGTCCGTCGCCGACCAGGATCTTCCTGTATCCTGGCACCCTGCAGAAGTCGTCGAGATTTTTATCCTTGCTCACCCTCGATACGGTAATTATGGTTTTTTCGCCCGCGGTCATTTTCCCGATTCCGGGATTGAAGATCTGAGTATCTACACCGCGCCCCCACACGATGCAGTTACTGAGGCCGAGCTGCCTGGCTATGCTTTTTGTGGTTACGAGGACTTTCCTGCTGCACCCGTGGAACCACCTCACGTATAACCAGGTGAGGAACGTGGGGACTCCGTAAAGAACCCAGCCGTAATCCGCGAGCCTCGTGTGATAGGACGTATTGTAGTTGATTTTGTTCTTCCTGCAGAACTGTCGCATGGCGAGGCCCAGACTTCCCTCGGTCGCGATATGCACCCTGTCGGGGAGGTGCTCGTCATAATATTTACTGACGATCTGATTAGCATTTTTCAGTATCGGGATGTTTCCCTGAAGCTTGAGAGGCAGGTGCTCGGTACCTTCAACATAAGGATTCAGGATGGCCACATCGTGGTCCCCCCTGATCAGGTTCGTGATATAGCTCCATGTATGTACGACGCCGTTTACCTGGGGGTGCCATGCATCAGTGACGAGCATTATTTTCATTTTATTTTGCTCCCGTGCCGGTACTTCGCTTGTAGGCTGCTATTGGGCTCAAAGCACGTTTGTCAGGTACAGAATGATTATTACGGTCGCCGCGCCGAGGAAACTGCCGGCGAGGGTCTGTGAAATCGTATGCCTTCCGAGCCTGATACGGGACCAGGCTATCAGGGGCACGATAAGCGTAAGCGGGAGAACATTTTCTCCGTACAGCGCCACTGCGAGGAAGGCGAGTCCCGCCGCCGATGTGCAGTGACCGCTTATTTTCCATTTAAGCGTAATGATGAAGACAAGGAGTATCTGAAGGAGGGCTACTGCCGTCACTATAAGCATTAGTCTCGGCGCCCCTCCGAAATACATTACCAGGAAGATGAAGGCCGCATAGGCAAATATTGCGAACAGGGGCCGGGCGCGTTCTTCTCTTATGTTCAGGTGGAAATCGCTTACCTTTCCCCTGTGTACGAGCGTGAGGACGAATAAGGTGGGGGGAATGATCAGCAGAGCGATAAATATCAGTATCCAGAACAGAGAGGATTCGCTTTTGGTCGCAAGTGCGGTTACGACTATGCAGGCAAGGGCTGCCAGCGGGGGGCTGAACAGGTTCGAAATTACGCGTGCAGACTTGTCCCGCCAGTCGAGCGGTATGATAATCGGTTCCGATGTCTGCTGATAGAGTTTTTTCTCAGTTCCCATTTTGAAGTTCCCGGTTCGTATTCATATGCGACCAATAACCCCAGTCGCTGCCCTTACACCTGTCGGGTATCAGATTGAAGTATAAAGCCGAGCATCTCGTAATCGAGTGGAGGGTCTTTCTAATCATGCCCCTTTCGAGCCGCCTGTGGTCTCCCGCATATACAACCAAATCGAAAGTAAAATAGGATTTATATCCCATACGCTTTATCCGCCACGCGAGCTCGGAGTCCTCGTTACAGGTGAGCCCGCTGTCGAACCCCCCCGACGTCTCATAGGCCTCTCTCTTGATGATGCAGTTTGAGCCCGAGGCGGCGGGCACGCCAAGCGCGTGTATGAGACTCTGCCCGTATGCGAACCATTTGTAGTAGGCGCGAAAGCGGTCGAGGGATAGCTTGGGTCCGTATATCAGGTCGTATTCTTCGAATTTCCCGACGTTTCTGAAGTAATCCCCGGAAAATACAATATCCGCGTCAGTAAAAAGCAGCCACCGGGTATTTGCGGCATCGGCCCCTATCCGCCGGGCTTCCGTGACGGTGCCGGGATGCCTTATCAATTTAGTATAATCGGGACGTACGGAGGAAACAATGTCCGCTGTGGTGTCTTCGCTCGCGTCTACTACGACCAGGCTAATATTTTCAGGAAGGGATCTTAAAAAATTACGTATATTACGGGATTCGTTTCTGGTTGGAAGAACAATGGTTAAATCGTTCAGGTCTATTCCCATGATTAATATAATAATTGCTATGTATTAAGCAGTGTTGAATTTCACGTTAATTTACCGTTAAATCACTTATATTTTCAGAATTCCCCCATGAATTAATTATAGATCATATGGACGCTCCGGGGAATACCCTGTAACCGGCTGCCGAATCTTATTTTTTTGAGGCGCTGCCTTTCTCGAAGCTTATTTTTAGTATCCCTCCCTCGAGATTCGCCTTCTCCACGTTCAGCCTTGCGAGGAAGCTGGGCAGGAAAATATTCCTCCTCTGGTTCTCGATCTGTATGGTGAGCTCTTCCCCCACCTGATGGAGCTTGACTTCCTGCTTGCTGACGAAAGGCAGTTTCAGCAAAAGGCTGTAAGCTCCTTTTTCTTTAACGACCTCGTAAGGCTTTTCCTTGTAAAAGATTTCAACCGGGTCTTTTTTCGAGAAAAGCGTGTCGCCGAATTCGAGGAGAGCGTCAATCCCCAGGATCTCCTTCGAGAATAAGGGCGCTTCGTGTATCGGGATTGCGCTGAAAAGCTCTGCGACTTCTTTCCTGTAATTCTCCTGGAACACTTTCCATTCCTTAAAATAGGGATGGTCGAGTTCTTTCGGCATCGCTCTGTTGACTATAACGGAATCCACGTTGTAACCGTAGAGGTTAAGGTACGTATAAGCCCTCTGTGTTTCCTTTATGACCATCTTTTCGAGATTCAGCACGAGCCTGATCGACGTAATCTCCGGGTTCGAGAACGTCTTGTGTATCGAATTCAGCTTTTCGAACAGGTCCTCGATTGCGGCATAAGTTTCTTCTTCGGGCAGCGGCATATCGGATACGACCTTCACCGCAGGCCTTATCACCTTCAATAGCTTCCTCTCTATCGGAAAGACCTTGACGATCCACCACCTCGCTACATCGGGAAGAGAGAGGAGCCTGAGCGTCTCTCCCGTTGGGGCGCTGTCCACGATGATTACATCGTAATCCCCCTCCTTGTAGTGGCTGTAGACCCAGAGGAAGCACGAGACCTCTTCCATCCCCGGAAAGATGCTGAATTCTTCGGCCAGGACGTCGTCCACCTTCATCCAGTTGAAAAGGGATTGTATATACCCTGTAAGCTTGCCCCAGTATTTATCGACCGAATAGAACACGTCGATTTCCTGAGCGTACAGGTTTTTTGCGATTTTCTTCGGCTCGGGCCCGATGTCGATATCGAAAGAGTCACGAAGGCTGTGCGCCGGGTCAGTCGATATGACTAGTGTTTTGTACCCCCTCTTTGCCGATTGGAGCGCGGTTGCCGCAGCGGCGGTGGTCTTCCCGACGCCTCCTTTCCCCGTATACAAAATTATCCTTTTCATCTATTCCCCATATGTGCTTGGTATCTGGTAAGGGCATGATTCATTCATATAGTACCTTACTCTTCTTCTTGACATAAATTCCGGAGGGCTTAATATATTTATCCCGTATATCGAGCGGGAGGCTAATGTCATGGCTCAAAATGGTAATACCGGAAGGGAGGGCGAGGGGAATTCTTACGATGCGATATTTGCCGTTCTTGCTTTCGCATTGCTCCTCGCAACAGCGTTCCTCGCCGTAGGCGGTGTCTACTACAATTTTATCAATCCGGCTTTTTGATCCGGCTCTTAATGTGCTTTCCCCTTGAAGGTTGAGACCAATCCGTGAGAGCCCCGCCGCTTTCGATAATCTGTGCAGCACTAAACCGAACCTATTCTATCCTGAACCCCGTCTGTTCTGATTCATCCCGATAAGTTGCCAAAACACCGGAGAATGTTGTATAACCGGGTATCTCTTACTCAAAGAAGCGGGCCCGGTTCGCATAAACCCGCTCCGGCTTGCCCGGGCCCGGCTTTGTTTACGGGTGCGTCGGGTGATATAATGGGTAAGGAGGGCTGACTAATGAGCGATGATAAACCGTATGGTTCGATACCGAATCCGGATATGCCGGACGGAGAAAAGGGCTTCGCGAAAAAGATCCATACCGAGGAAGCGATACTCATTACCCTTATGGCCCTATCGGCTATCGGTATAGGCGTGACTAATTTTAAGCCGGCCGGGAGCTTCTGGTACTGGGCGTCGATGGCCCCTGTTTTCGCTGCGGTCAGTATTTACATGGGCTGGTCCAAGGCGAGGAGCAGGGGGGAAGGGATGTCGAGGATCATCCGGGTCCAGATACTTCACTGGATCGGGCTCCTGGCAGCCCTGGTCCTTATTTATTTCTTGTTCAAGCGGACGGGGCGCATAGATTATAATCAGCTCGCTCTTATATCACTGCTCGCCCTGGCGCTCACGACCTTTCTGGCAGGCGTACATTTCGACTGGCGGTTTATGGTCGTGGGCATAGTACTCGGGGCATGCGTTGCCGGCGCGGCGTTCGTCGAACAGGTCGTCTGGATGATCGTCATTCCGATCGTAGTCGCGATTGTTCTTATAGTCTTCTGGTGGAAGCGTTCTCTCTGAGCCGCGTATTTCCGACCGGGCTCGCTCCGGGAGCCCTCAGGGTCGACCGGTGTTCACATGCACCCGCCGTTCATTCCTACGGATTTTCCGTCCCATGAGCGGACCGCGCACAGAAATTGCCCGGTTTCCATCGGGATGTTTGAGCGGAACGGAACACGCGAAGCTCGGAAATACGGCGCTTTAAAAATTTGGACCGGACAGCATCTCTTCGAGCCTTTTGCGGCTCCGGCCGGAATCCCTCTTATTTTTCTTGGAAATATTGAT
>MFCJ01000127.1:16411-38874 GCA_001775255.1 Candidatus Dadabacteria bacterium RIFCSPHIGHO2_12_FULL_53_21 | reverse complement strand
GCCGTCGTATTCCATTTGCCGTCGCTCCCTCCCGACGTGATAGCAGGCGGGGGGATCGATAAAAAGAGCGGACAGATTTGGGTTGCCTGGTATATGGAATGCGAAGCTCATTACCCTCATATGGCTGACCCCGTGTTTATGAGCCGCTTCGACCTGAGAATGTCATACCGAACGGACGCCGATATTTTCATTCCGTATATTACATACGGCGCCGGTGAGATTTTTCGGAAGCCGGTCCCGGAAAAGGAGCCCGGGAAAATCGTGAATGCCTTCATCTCGAGTCCTTATAATAAAAGCGGCAGGGTGCAGTATTTGATGAGAATGATGAGAGTCCTCGATATACATTCGTACGGGCAGCTAATTCAAAACAGGTACGCCGCGGACGATAACGGGCATCGTTTCAAGATGGATACGATTTCGATCTACAAATTTACGATCGCTTTTGAGAACGCTATTGCGCGGGACTACGTGACCGAAAAATTCTACGATCCGCTCGCGGCGGGCTCCGTGCCCGTCTATCTGGGCGCGCCCAATATCTGTGACTTCGCCCCGGGTGAGAACTGCTTTATCGACGCCTCCGAATGGGAGGACCCGGAGTCCCTTGCCAGGCATCTTCTCGATGTCTCCCGTGACGACAGGCTGTACGGGAGCTATTTCGCATGGAAGAAAAGGCCGTTCCTGCCGAAATTCAGCGAGCTGCTCGGGCTTCAAAAGGTCCATCATATTGTCAGGCTATGCCGGAAGGTCGGCGAGCTGATTTAGACTTCCGGTATTCGCGGGAAAAACCCGCCGGGCATTCGTAGCCGGGCGGGGATAATACGCGGTATCATAGGTCGTCTTCCGGGAAAAATTTATCCGTTACGGTATAATATGGTCATTCCGAATCTTGACAGCTATTGTTTTATATTAGAAAATTAAGGGTTCTGATAATTTTTTGAGCGCGTAGCTCAGGGGGAGAGCGCTTGCCTGACACGCAAGAGGTCGCAGGTTCAAATCCTGCCGTGCTCACCACGTGTAATTGGAAAATATGAAAGAGGTACACATAAACCTTCCAGACGGGGCGGAAAGGATCTTTCCTGAAGGCACGACCGTAGGGGAGATAATCAATACTATCGGCATTCAGAACGGGACCATAGGGGCCAGGGTAAACGGCACTCTCGTCGACTTCTGGCACGAGATATACTCCGACTCCGAATTAGAACCGGTGAAGACCGGCTCCGAGGCGGGGCTCGCCCTCATAAGGCACACCGCCGCCCACATAATGGCGGAAGCCGTTCAGTCCCTTTTCCCCGAAGCCAGGGTCACGATAGGTCCCGTCATAGAGAACGGGTTTTACTACGACTTCGAATACCCGCGCGGGTTCACCCCCGAAGACCTCGAAAAGATAGAGGAGAAGATGAGGGAGATAGCGGAGCAGAAGAAACCGCTCGTCAGGAAGAAGGTCTCGAGGGAAAAAGCCATCGATATCTTCAGCTCGGAAGGCGAGAATTACAAGGTCGAGATTGTGAACGGCCTCCCTTCCGACCAGCAGATTACCATCTACGAGCAGGGCGGCTGGCACGACCTCTGCAGGGGGCCGCATGCGCCCTCGACGGGCTACGTAAAGGCTTTTAAGCTCCTCAGCATTGCGGGTGCTTACTGGAGGGGGGACGAGAAGAACCCCATGCTCCAGAGGATATACGGCACGGCGTTCTGGGACAGGAAAGAGCTGAAGGCGTATCTGGACAGGCTCGAAGAGGCGAAAAAACGCGACCACAGGAAGGTCGGCAGGGAGCTCGACCTCTTCTCGATACAGGAGGAGACCGGGGCCGGTCTCGTGCTATGGCATCCGAAGGGCTCCCGCATAAGGCGCGTTATCGAGGATTTCTGGCGCGACCAGCACGAGCGTTTCGATTACGAGCTGCTCTATACCCCGCACATAGCCAAGATAGACCTCTGGAAAACGAGCGGCCACCTCGAATTCTATAACGAAAACATGTACCCCCGTATGGAAGTCGAAAATACGGAATTCCAGATAAAGCCTATGAACTGCCCCTTTCATATCATGATTTATAAAACGGGCATAAGGAGTTACAGGGACCTTCCCCTCAGATGGGCCGAGATAGGGACCGTCTACCGCTACGAGCGCTCGGGGGTGCTCCACGGGCTCCTGAGGGTAAGGGGGTTTTCCCAGGACGACGCCCACATATTCTGCAGGCCCGATCAGATGGAAGACGAGGTCCTGGGGGTCCTCGACCTGACTATATTGTTCCTGAAGACGTTCGGATTCGACGATTACGAGGTATACCTCTCTACCAGGCCCGAGAAATTCGTAGGCCGCGTGGAGGGATGGGACAGGGCGACAGAGGCGCTCAGGAGCGCTCTCGATAAAAAGGGGCTGAAATACGAGGTTGACGAGGGCGGGGGGGCTTTCTACGGGCCCAAGATAGACCTCAAGATAAAGGACGTTTTAGGCAGAGCTTGGCAGTGCTCTACAGTTCAGGTAGATTTTAACCTTCCCGAAAGGTTCGATATGAGCTACGTCGGGGAGGATAACGCGCGGCATCAGCCTATTATGATACACCGCGCCATCTTCGGCTCTATGGAAAGGTTCTTCGGCGTGTTGATTGAGCATTACGGGGGGGCTTTCCCTCTATGGCTCAGTCCCGTGCAGGTTCGTATCGCGACCGTAGGCGACGAGCAGGCCTCATACGCGGACGAGATTTACAGCACGCTCCGGTCGAGAAAGATAAGGGTCGAGAAAGATAAGAGGAATGAAAAACTGGGACTCAAGGTAAGGGAAGCGCAGCTCGCGAAGATTCCTTATCTCCTGGTCGTGGGGAAAAATGAAGCGGAATCCGGGACTGTGGCCCCGAGGAAGCTCGGAGGAACGAACTTGCCCCCGATGACGATAGAAGAGTTCCTGCACGATATAGCGGTTGAGTTGGATCCTCAAACATGGAGGGAGGTTGAACGGCAATAGCTAAAGGGTTTAAAACTAAAGAGGCCGAGGTCCGGATTAATCAGAGGATTAAGGCGCGTGAAGTCAGATTAATTTCCGAAGCCGGGGAGCAGCTCGGCGTGGTTCCCATCCGGGAGGCGCTTACGATGTCCGAGGAAAAGGGCGTCGACCTTGTCGAGATCGCGCCTAATGCGAACCCGCCCGTATGCAGGCTGATGGATTACGGGAAATATAAGTACGAGTTAAAAAAACAGGCGAACGCCAAGAGACAGAAAACGCAGACTATAAAGGAATTAAAATTTCGCCCCAATATAGGCGATCATGACCTTGATGTTAAGATAGGCCGCATCAGGGAGTTTTTGGAGGACGACAACAAAACGAAGATACGGATATTTTTCAGGGGCAGGGAAATAGTACATCCGGAGCTGGGAAGGGTGCTCGCTAACAGGATTATCGAGCGGGTTGCCGATATAGGCGGTATAGATATGCCGCCCAAGCTCGAGGGGAAAAATCTCATTATGGTCATATCGCCCAAGAAGAGTGCACAGGCCGGGAGGGAAAATGCCAAAACAGAAGGTTAAGACGAACAGGAGCGCGGCTAAAAGGTTCAGGGTAACTGCAAGCGGCAAAGTAAAGAGGTCGAGCGGCGGCCACAGCCATTCAAACGAGAAGAAGGGAAGGAAGCGCATGAGGAGATTGGTTTCCTCGAAGATTGAAGAGGGCGCGGTGGCCAGGAGGATCAGGTCCTACGTTCCATATAAATAATTAATCCTTATCGGCAGGGTCTGGCTGCTTTAAGCGTCGCCTCGCCGGTGACGATATAAAAGACGGGAGATAAAGATGAGAATAAAAAGAGGTGTAGCTTCGAGAAAGAGGAGAAAGCGGGTTCTCAAGCTCGCAAAGGGTTTCTGGGGCAGACGGAAGAACAATATAAGAAGGGCCAAAGAGACCGTTCTTCGCGGCATGGCCTATGCGTTCAGGCACAGGCGGCTTAAGAAGAGGGACTTCAGAAAGCTCTGGATCGTGAGGATAAACGCCGCTGTCAGGCCGTACGGGCTTTCCTACAGCGCGTTCATGGGTTCGCTCAAGAAGGCGGGTATTGAGCTCGACAGAAAAACCCTTTCCGAAATGGCGATAAGGGAGCCCGAGAGTTTCAAGGCCGTAGTCGACGCCGCAAAAACCGGGCTGAATTAACCGGGGAATTTTTCTTACCGCACCATCTCACTATAAAAGAGCAAAATGACATGGCCCGCATTCACACCGTATGCGGGTCGAATTCGAGCGGGGCAATCCTCCCTTCTGTCTAAATATGTATTAAACCTCTACGTCACATTGACACAAGTACCCATTATTCAATATAATCTTCAAACCACTGCTTTAATTAAAGGAGGAAAAAAGGATGAATAGTGTAACAAAATATTTACCATTAATGATTTTTCTATTGGTGACACTTGCTTTCCGGCACCTTGAAGCGAACGCTCAAACCTACCTGCCTGTCGGTCCGCAAACAAATGTACCCGTAGACGCAGTAACCGGGGGCGGATGGACCGAGTGTTACCGTGATACCTATAATATAGCAATGGATGCCAACACAGTGCTATCGAGCTGTCCTGGTGAGCTATTGATGCTGTCCTGTAGACCAACAGGAAGTGATACACTGACGCTGCTTGCCCAGGGCCTGCGAAGCGATGTTACTTTTGATACGGGTGTTAATAGTAACCTTGTACACGACGCCAACGGTGTTGGCTGGTATTTTAACAACACTGGCGATGGTAAGTTCGGACAATCATGGGGATTTATCAGAGAAGGGGATAGCATAAATAAAAACAACTGCGATGTCGCTAACGTTGACGCAAACGATGAAAGGTTGTGCTGGCACTTGAATGGTGATAATGGATATCGATGCGGAGCGACACAAAACATTTTTGATGATTCCTATGAGCGCATTGTCTATACAGGGAGAGGGGAGAGGGCCATCCCAACACTTTCCGAATGGGGCTTAATAGCTATGGCAGGATTAATGGGAATAGTTGGATTTATTGTTATACGCAGAAGGAAAGTAGCTGCTTAAAATCTAAGGATATTACAATTTACATACTTAAAGGGAGCTTCGGCTCCCTTTTTTGTTTGGTTTGCATAGTCACGACTCCAATCACCCTGAACCCGTCGCTCGTCACGGCGCAGCATAGCGAAGCCGGAAAGGACTCATTTTTTTCTGTCTTTGCGAGCAACGATTTCGAGCATGCGAGGAATCGGTCGCTTTTGGCCGATTGCAAATAAGTACCTTCGTCATCGCACCTAAGTCACAAAAAACAAATTAGGAAACGAAGCGCGGCAATCTCATCTTTGTCTTTTATTCCCTCTCCCCAGCGTGGGAGAGGGTAAGGGTGAGGGGGAATATTTGTCATTCCAGGCTTGACCCGGAATCTCGCCTTTGTCATTTCGACCGAAGGGAGAATCTATCTTTTGCCTTGATTTTACTTCCTTCCCCCTTGAGGGACGATTGCAAGCGAGCGCGCAATCGGTCGCACTGGAACAGCGGCTCAGGGCACATCGACTGCAGGCTCGATAATGCCTAAATCATAACAAGGTGAGGATGGGGGTGACACAATTCCTGACATTAATATAAGAGGCTCCTGACGGCCTCATAGACATGCGAAAGTGACTCGCAGTATCCCCCCTGCCGGGACCTTTCAGACTCAGGCATTCCCTCAGCACTCTAATCCGGCTTGCCGATTCCACTCCCTTCTTTCACACCGTATGCGGGTCGAATTCGAGCGGGCAACCATAGCGTTATTGACAAGCACCTTATATACCTATATATTTAGATTAAGGTTAACATTACTATTAACTCGATATTTCTAAAGGAGCTGTCCGTTGCCGAGAGAGAAGCAGAAGCCTATGACATTAACTATGGTGGGACTCGATCAGGCGCGTAAAGAGCTTTCCCGCATAGTCAAAAAAGCAAAGGAAGCAAACACGCGATTCCTAGTCAGCGAGCGCGGCAAGCCGCAGGCCGTGGTAATTGGCATTGACGACTTTCTCAAAAACGTACTCAAAAAAGAGCGGGCAAGCGTCGTTGCTGAAATCCAGCTCGAAGCAAAAGAGAAAGGGCTGGATAAAATAGGAACGAAAGAGATCGAGCGGGAAATAAAAACACATAGGAAGTCAAAGGCCTAATCCCCCCACATCCGTGATTAAAGCAGTATACGACACTAATGTCATTGTCTCGGCTCTTCTTACCTCGGAGGGCATCCCTGCCATTCTTTTAGATCTAGCGATGCAGCAAGAGGTTACCCTCTTTCTATCTGAAGAAATACTTCAGGAATACGAAGGGGTTCTTTCACGCCCCAAATTTGATTTTTCAGCGAAGCTCGTAAGACGGTTTACGCGATTACTCAAAACAA
Source organism: Candidatus Dadabacteria bacterium RIFCSPHIGHO2_12_FULL_53_21 (assembly GCA_001775255.1). Classification (GTDB taxonomy): domain Bacteria; phylum Desulfobacterota_D; class UBA1144; order Nemesobacterales; family UBA2774; genus 2-12-FULL-53-21. The sequence continues at coordinate 32,526 of MFCJ01000127.1, read as the reverse complement.
AAAGCAAAGTTGTAAAACCAAAACATTTAGGGTTTCATCTCAACGATCCCGGTGATGACAAATTTCTTGCATGTGCTGTTGCCGGAAAAGTGAATTATGTTGTGACGGGCAATACCCGCCACTTTCCCTCTCCCTCCTATAAAGGAATTCAAATAATGTCTCCAAGAGAGTTCTGGGATGTATATAAAGAAAGTCTGAGGTGATTCGATAAATTCGAAAGAAATTTCTGCTCTGGATGATACTTATTTACTGGAATGACCCTATTTACAACCGACTTTCACACCGTATGCGGGTCGTATTCGAGCGGGCAACCGGCGCATACCGGGTTATTTTTCCTGCAGTGATCCTTCGCCAGCCTCACTAAAAGAGCATGGTATTCGTTGAACATTCCCGCGTCTTCTTGAAGTGAATCGGTAAAAATCTCCTGAATTTCATCGTATGAAGTCACCTCGGGCACGAGTCCGTGTCTCAAGAGCACCCTCCACGTGTATGTGTCCACTACGAAAACAGGTATTCCTCCCGCGTAGAGCATGATGCTGTCGGCTGTCTCGGGACCTATGCCCTTTATGGAGAGGAGCTTCTTTCTAAGGTGTGACTTTTCTGTCGCGAACATACTGTCGAGGCTGCCCGAGAATTCATTCACGAGGAAGGATATAAAGTTCTTTATTTTGATCGCCTTCTGGTTGTAGTAACCGGAGGGGCGTATGAGCAGGGCGAGTTCGTCTGCGGTTATCGAGTTTATGCCCTCGACCGAAATGAGGTTTCCCCTTCTCAGGTTGTCGATTGCCTTTTCCACGTTCTTCCACGACGTGCTCTGCGTCAGTACGGCTCCCAATATGCATTCGAACGCCGTCTCAGCGGGCCACCAGCCCTGGGGGCCGAATTTTTTATGCAGCTCTTGGTAAAACTTTCTTATCCGCTCGCTATTCGTCATTGTTTTATCGGGATCATGATATGCCGCAGTCTAATAATATACACCGGGCATATCCTGCGGGAGACTACTTGGTTATGGCGTTGTTGGGGGCTTTCCGGGATTGCTCGTAATAAGGCAGCGCCTGAGGCAGCCACTTTTTGAGGTTGTTTATCCTGGTCCCGTAGCCCGGGTGCGTCGAGAGGAACTCCGGGGGCTGGGGTTTCCCCTTCACGGCGTCGTCCATCCTCTCCCAGAACGCTATCGCCTCCCTCGGGTCATACCCGGCCTTGGCCATGTATATGAGCCCGATGTGGTCGGCTTCGGCTTCCTGCGTCCTGCTGAAGGGCAGTATCCCCCCGACGGTTACCCCTATGCCGTACGCCTGCATTATCGCCTCCGACACCCAGGGGTCGCTCCCCCCGAGCGCCGCGCTCACGCCCACTGCGCCTATCTGGGCGAGCACGTCCGTGGATACACGCTCCCCACCGTGGCGCGCGGCGACGTGCGCTACTTCGTGCGCCATTACCGTCGCGAGACCCGCATCGTTTACAGCGACAGGCAGTATGCCGGTATATACCCCGACCTTCCCGCCCGGAAGCGCGAATGCGTTTATCTGCTCGTCGTCCTTAAGCACCTTAAAGTCCCAGTTGTATTGCGGGGTGTCGGCTACCCCCACGATCCGCGTGCCTACCCTCGTTACGGCCTCGTTGTATTGAGCGTTACCCGAAACCTGCTCTGTCTTTAGGACCTCCTGAAATGCCGCGACCCCCATCTGGTTTTCTTCCGACTGTGAGAGGATTATGAATTGGGACCTTCCCGTGACGGGCGCCTTATAACACGCAACCGCGACTGCGCCGGATATGATCAATACGAATAGGATTAAAAAGGATTTAACTAACCGATTCCTCGCAGCTTTTCCGAGAGTCGATTTCATATTAATGTAGTTTTATCAATTTAATGACGATTTGCAATAATAATTTGTGGTTGCGGTGAATTAAAATAAAGAAGGAGACAAGCTTTTATCCCCCGCGCCCGCAGGCGCCTCGACATAGCGGGAGATTAAAGCCCGTCTCCTTCGATTCCGAGTTAAGCGGTTTTTTTCAGGTCCGCTTTCTTTATCCTTCTTATGCCTTCGTCTATATCCTCGTCCGCGCATGCGTAGGTGACCCTCACATAACCTTCACCCTGGCTCCCGAACGCGGTCCCCGCGACTACTGCCACGCCGGCCGTCTCAACGAGCCTGTCGGTGAATTCCTGCGAGGTCAATCCCGTTCCCGTTATATCGGGAAATGCGTAGAACGCCCCGTCGGGGGTGTCGCACTGGATTCCGGGTATGGAGTTCAGTCCGGCGACCATCCTGTCCCTCTTCTTCTTGAGCAGCTTGGTCTTCTCTATCGTCCAGTCCTGGGGGCCCGTCATTGCGGCATATGCGGCTTTCTGTATGAATGCAGCGACATTCGTGATCGAGTCCTGGAGGAATATCGAGAGCTTGTCGATCACCGGCACCGGTGCCACCGCCCAGCCTATCCTCCAGCCGGTCATGGCGTATGTTTTTGAGAACGTGTCGATAACGATCGTCCGTTCCGCCATTCCGGGCACGGCGGATATCGTCTTGTGCGGTTTGTCGTATGTCATGTGTGAAAAGATCTCGTCCGATATGACCATCAAATTCGGGAATTTGAAGCAAAGCTCGGCGATCTCTTCGGGATTTTCTACAAGGTGTCCGTTCGGTCTCTGCGGAGTGTTTATGATTAGGAGCTTTGTTTTCGGAGTGATCATGCTTCCGAGCTTTTCCATGTCGAACTGCCAGTCCGGTTTGGTAAGCGGCGTATGATTGATTTTCGCTCTTACGTATTTAGCCCACACTTCGTCCGGCGGATAACCGGGGTTCGGGAAAATCACTTCGTCCCCCTCTTCGAGGAACGTGAGCAGAGACATGGTGAGGGCGTGCTTGGCTCCGGCGGTTACAATCACTTCTTCCGGTTTTGTCTTTCTCCCCTCCCTCGTCGTCTCGGCCGCTATGGCTTCCCTGAGCTCCGGGAGTCCGGGACCCGGATCATACCTGACATAACCTTCCCTGAGCGCCCGCTGCGTGGCTTCGAGTATGTGTTCGGGGGTATCGAAATCCGGACCCTGATAGTCCCCTTTCTCAAAATGGATTATCTTCTGCCCGGTCGTTTTCTCCAGCTCCCGGGCGACCCTCATGCTGGCCCATTGCTTCGGTGGAACGAAATGGCTGATCTTAGAGCTGAACGGATATGAGACTGCCATTTGTAATACCTCCTTGTTGATGAATGATTTGTGAATGCTTACTTCTACATCCTCGCGGCTTCGGCCTTTTCGTAACCGGGGGCCAGGATTCCCTCGGAAATCATAGAAAATACGTCTTCCGCGATACTCTCCGCGCTTTTTTCGCTTTTGTAAAAAAACATTACCGACCTGACAAGCCCGAAGATAATGAGGGCTGTAAGCTCGGTATTGGAGGGCCTGAAAGACCCTTCGTTGATTCCCTTCTCGAGTATCTTCTCATAGAGCTTGATCCTTCTGAGCCGCCAGTGCTCGGTAAACTCGTAGTGCTCTCTGATGAGGTGAGTCTCGTCCCTGCTCAGGATACGGAGTACGTCCAGGTTCTGAAGGTAGAATTTAAAGATGAGTCCGAGTACCTTCTTGAGCTTCAGCGGAGCCGGGTCGCTCTTGGCCGTTTCCCTCTCCAGTATCGATTCGATTTCTTCGTAAGTCTCTTCCATTATTTCGAGATATAGGTTTTCCTTGGAGTCGAAATAGAGGTATATCGTTCCCTTCGCGACGCCCACTTTCTCGGCGATATCGTCCATCGTTACGTCATGATAGCTCTTCTGTGAAAAGAGTTTGGCGGCGGCTCTTATGATTTCTTCCTTGCGGGCGCCTTTCGGGATCTGGCCCCTGTGCGCGTGAGCCTGCTCTTTGATCGATTTACGTGTCTTAGCCATGTTTAACCCGTCACCCGATGCTGAACTGACTAGTCAGTCATGAGATATTAGTATATCTCAAAATTTTTGTCAAGTGGTTTTTTTTCGGGGGTTTCCGGTATCGGTTTACCGGCAGCAAAACGGCAAATCCGGTGTACTTCCGGTGCGTTTTCGGGCTCATTCCGGCCCCGTCCGGCTAATCCCGGTCCGGGGGATCGGGGTTTATTCCCTCCCCCCCTGCCGGAGGATTAATTTTGGATTTTTCAAACTCATAGTGATAGAATTATCACTCAAAAAAGAACGGAGGATTTCATGAGGGTTTCGAATTTGCTTTTAGTACTGCTTTTCGCTTTTGGTTTAATCTATGCCGGGTGCGAAAAATCCGAAGATAAATCCGATACCGGAAACGAAACTGCGACAACTGAGCAGGCGGAGAGTACGGGGGAGAAGGCCGGGGAGGCCGTAGAAGGTGTGGTCGAAAAGAGCGAGGAATTACATTCGTCTCAGGTCGAGGAGCTTAACAAGAAGGCCCCGGCCGAGATAGCGACCGAGCTATGGAACCTGATTCAGACCGAACAATATCAACAGTGGAAAGAGATGCCAGGTCCCGGCACTTTTAACAAGGATGCCGATAAAAAGAAGATGTATATGAAAACTTATGCAAACGGTCTCGCCTACGAGACAATTGAGAAAAAATCCAAGTCCCTTCCTCCGGGCTCGATTATTGTGAAAGAAAAATATGACGACCAGGACCAGCTTCAATCGATATCCGCGATGATAAACCTGGGCGGGAACGATCCGAAGGATATAAACTGGTTCTGGGCCCAGTATTCTCCGGACGGAAAGACTTTAAAGACGGGTCAGTCGGGGCCGGGTATCAAGTCGGCGCAGTAACACGCCGGCTTTCCTGAATCAGCGGAATTCTGCAACGTCTATCCATGCGCGCGGGCGACTGCGCTTATGTGAAGGTCTGGCCTCTGCGTTCCATTAGACGCGTGGCGTGGTCGTTCGGAAACAGACGATTTCGACCGCACACTGGGCGGCGGACCTTCTCTGGAATCTCTTGAGAGTCCGGTGTTCCCCGTCAGGTATACTAAGTTCTTCAGGGGGCTTGCATTTAACTATATTCCGTGTTCCGTGCATGATCTCGATGAATGAAAAAGAAGACCCTTTTTTCTCTGCTCCGGAAATATAAATATTCCTTTCTCGCGGGCCTCCTGGCGCTGTCCCTCGTGGACCTATGCCAGCTTTCCATACCCTTGATCATCGAAAAAGTTGTCGATGCCCTGACCGTCGAAGGCGCGGGAATGGGCGATATATCGAAATACGGCCTGATCTTGCTCTTCATAGCCGTCGCCATGTCCGTTTTCAGGTTCTTCTGGAGATATTTCATAATGGGCGCAGCGCGCAGGATAGAGCAGTCGCTCAGGAACGAGTTCTTCTCACACCTCCAGAGCCTGCACTTCGATTTCTTCTCGCAGAGGAAGGTGGGGGACCTGATGGCGCATACGGTAAACGACATCGAGACGCTGAAGTTCGCCTGCGGGCTCGGGGTTCTCATAGCTTACGACGGAATCTTTCTCCTCGTTTTTATCTTCGGCGCGATGCTGTACATATCCCCTCAGCTCACCCTGTATGCGTTTATTCCTTTCCCCATACTGGGCTTTCTGATTCTAAGGTTCGGCAGGATGATAGAGCAGAGGTTCCAGAAGGTGCAGGACTCCTTCTCCGGGCTTACGGAGAGCGCAAGGGCCTCGATATCCGGGATAAAGGTCGTGAAGGCTTACGTGAGGGAGGGCGAGGAGGCAAAAGACTTCGAGTCTTCGAGCGCGGCTTATCTGGATAAGAACCTCCGCCTGATAAAGATCTGGGGCGTGTATCAGCCGGTAATTACCTACCTCGCCGCACTCGCGACCGTGATTTTTTTATGGCTCGGGGGCATATACACCATTACACTGAATATCACCCTCGGGGATTTCGCCGCTGTGCTGCTCTACCTGACGATGCTCACATGGCCCATGATGGCCATGGGATGGGCCGTCGATATTATCAAGAGGGGGAACGCTTCCCTCAACAGGATCAACGACATACTGCTCGTCAGGCCGCAATCCCCGGTCGAGCCGGGCGCGGTCGACCTGAATATCGAGGGCACGATCGAGTTGAAAGACCTGAGCTTTTCTTATAACGGCAAGAGGGCGCTCAACAACGTATCGCTTAAAATACCGGCTGGCAGGGCCGTCGGGTTCACGGGCGCCACGGGCTCCGGTAAAAGCACGGTCTTCCAGCTCCTCACAAGGGTGGAAGAGCCGCCCGAGAATACCATGTTCGTCGACGGCATCGATGTCAGAAAGATAAAAAGGGACTCCCTCAGGGAGGGCATAGTCTACGTCCCCCAGGAGACGACAGTTTTCAGCGGCACCGTGAGAGACAACATCTCGTTCATGAATCCCGATTTGACCGAATCGGATATAGAGAACGCGGCCAGGGTCGCGGAATTATACGATGAGATAATGGACTTCCCCGGGGGGTTCGACGCGCGTGTCGGCGAGAGGGGCCTCAGTCTTTCGGGAGGACAGAGGCAGAGGATCGCGCTCGCGAGGGCGGTACTGCTTAAGCCGCGCGTCCTGATACTGGACGACGTATTCTCGTCGCTCGACCTCAAGACCGAGAGCATGGTGCTCAAGAATCTGAGGAAAGAGATGAAGGGAAGGACGCTGCTCGCCATATCGAGCAGGGTGCCGTCGATAAGCGGTTTCGACTCCATCGCCGTGTTCGATAACGGGAGGCTCGTCGAGTACGGAAGCCATAGCGAGCTGATATCTAAAAACGGGATATACGCGGGCCTATATAAAATTCAGACCTTCGAGTAGATAAATCCGCTCTCAGGCGCCGAGCTTGTCCGCGAGGTCGAGGAAGTCACGTGCGGTAATGTCAAACGGCATTCCTTCCGGTTCTTCCGCCCTGCCCGAAGGGCCGAATTCGAGCGGTCTTGATACGAAGGCCGTCTTGAAGCCGAGAGCCTGCGCAGCCAGGAGATCGTCCGTGTGCGCCGCTACCATCATGACGCTCCCCGGCTCTAGTCCGAGCAGCCCCGCGGCAGTCAGATAGACCTCCCTGTCGGGCTTGTAATGCCCCGACAGCTCCGAGGAGAGAACGCAGTCCCATGTTATTCCCGAATGCTTCGCCATATCGACCAAGAGCGAGATATTGCCGTTTGAAAGCGTGGCCGCAATGAACCGTTTCCGGATTCGTTCGATACCCTCCACCGAATCGGGCCAGGGCTTGAGCCTGTGCCATGCCCTGTTGAGGTAGTCTTTCTCGCTCTCCGAGAGCCCTTCGATGCCGTATTCGTCGAGCAGCCTTTCGAGCACCGTCCTGTGAAGGGAATCTATGCTCATCCAGGGAAGCTCCCCGGTGCGCACCATGTTCATAGCCGGGGCGTATCCTCCGCGCCACGAGTCGGCGAACTTCTCCCAGTCGGCTTCGACGCCCTTCGATTTCCCGAGCACGCTGCATTCCCGGATGATCGAGGACCTCCAGTCGACGACCGTGCCGAAGACATCGAATGTTAGCGCCCTGACCGCTGATATGTCCCGGACGGGACTTGTTTTGCCGGCTTTATTCATATGTGGCTTATGCGGGGCTTGCCTTTTTTTCGACTCTGGCTATAAACCTTTCGGCATCCACTATGAACCTCTGGTGGGTCCCTTCCGAGATCAGGTCGATGCCGTCGTGGGCGACAATGGAAAACGTGAGCTTCCGGCCTTCGACTTCTGTAAGCTCCCCCTTCACGTTCACCGTGAGACCGGGCGGGGTCGCGGCTGTGTGGTTGAGCCTTACGTCTATGCCGACCGACTGCTCCCTGGGCCAGTCGATATGGCCGTTCACGAACCTCACGCACGCCCATTCGATCAAGCCTATCATGAAACCGGTGGAGAAGACCTTGGGCATCAGCTGAAATTCTTCTGACTCGGGATATATGTAGGGGACGGTTTTCGACTCCGGTATCTTGAAATCAAACTCGAATTTCATGCCGGGCTTTAACGAATCGCTCATTTAAAAAGTCTCCTGTCGATTTCTCAAGATTATTCCGGGCTAATATTTTGAAACCCGATCCTTCGAAGCCTCAGCCCGGTTTTTTTATTATAGCTCAGATGCTATGAGAAACAATTAGTCCAAAATTGGAATATGGGTTTGTTCATGGATTAGCATGCGATTCATAAATAACAGGATTGGATCCGAACAATTTACTGACATTGCCAAGCTTGAGTCAAATCGATAATCAAGGAGTTAAATTAGGTATACTGCTATATAATTGAAACTGGGGGTGAAGCATGGCTGAAGATGTAAAAAAATTACACAGGTCGAGGACGGACAGGATGATAGCCGGTATCTGCGGTGGGCTGGGCGAAATGTTTTCTATCGATCCCACACTTGTCAGGCTCGTATTCGCGCTCGTGGCGCTTTTTACGGTCGGCACCGCCGCGCTCGTTTATATACTGGGCTGGGTAATAATCCCCGAAGCCCCGGCTGAATAATCTCACTGTCGGGCTTGTCATTCATACTTCAACAATTTCTATGCCGGAGTGGGGAACGTATGACTACATGCCGGTTTCCGGGTACGGTTCTTACCGGACGTCCGTCGTCAGGAGTTTGTGTTGATATATATAAATGTCGCTGAAAAGGCCGCGAGAGAGGCGGGAGAGGTATTGAGGGCGAATCTGGGGAAGGTTAAAGAGATTACATTCAAGGGTAAGAACAGCCTCGTGACCGAAGTCGACAAGCTGTCCGAGGATATCATCATCGACTCTATAAAGAGGAGCTTCCCGTCACATGACGTATTCGCCGAAGAGTCGGGCAGGCGTTCGACGAGCTCGGAATACGTCTGGATAATAGACCCGCTCGACGGCACGACGAATTACGCACACGGTTATCCCTTCTTTTCTATTTCCATAGCTCTCGAGGTTGACGGCACAGTGAAAGCGGGTCTCGTTTATGACCCTGTAAAGGACGAGATGTTCTCGGCGGAATTGGGGAAAGGGGCATTTATGAACGGAGAAGCTATAGGCGTGTCCGGTTCGGCCCGGCTCGACGAGAGTCACCTCGTCACGGGCTTTGTTCACGATGACGCCCGAATGGTCGAGGAGAATCTCAGGCACTTCAGCGATTTTATCTGGAGGGCCAGGGCGGTAAGGAGGGACGGTTCGGCAGCGCTCGACCTGTGTTATGTAGCGTGCGGCCGGTTCGACGGGTTCTGGGAGCTGGGCCTGAACCCCTGGGATACGGCGGCGGGTGCATTGATCGTCGAAGAGGCGGGGGGCAGGGTAACGAACTTCACCGGGGACGAATACAGTATCTACGTCAAGGAGATACTGGCCTCCAATAACGGCATCCACTCGGAAATGATCGATGTCCTCTCAATGAACCGATCAAAATAGAGAGTTCATTCCGAATAATCGATATCTGCCTGGCAAAAAATAAGGGTGAACCCATGAATTTCTTCAAAGATTCACCCTTTAGAGGATGGGGAATATGTTATGGCCGTCTTCAGGTAAATCTACTTATGTTTCTTAAAAGTCATTTACTACATTTCAACTCGTACCGAAGCTGCTCCCATTCAATGACCCTTAATTTCATGTATGCTTATTGAGTTTGTTATGCAACAGGTGTGCCAAATGTCCCAAAATTGCGCAACATCCTCATAAGATTATATAATATTCATTCTGCTATCGTGCGGCAGTGTGTTTGAGCTACAAACAGGGCAAATGTTTTGCACCTTTTTGACAAAACTTGTCATAAGCTCTTGTGACGGATTTCGATAATGGGGTGACAAATGAAGGCAACGCTGCGGCAAATAGATAGAATACTTTTGTTTTAAGATTATTATACTATTGCAATAATTATTGTTGGTTAATATCGGGAGCGATAAATGGTCGAATTTAGTCTCAGAAATGCCGCTTACCTCTTCTTAATTACAGTATTTTGTAATGTTCCTGTCTGTATATCCGCACATGCTCAGGATAATGCCGGCAACGAATCCCGATACTATTATGTCGGCACCATTGGGGATAATTTTCCGGTCCAGATGGAGCTGGTAATCGATTCCGGGGATGTCTCAGGTTCGTATATGTATGACAAAGTCGGCATACCGATCCCCCTTACCGGTGAATTCGATCTCAAATCTTCTGCTCTGAATATGGTGGAGCAGGATGAGAAGGGGCAGAAAACGGGGACATTTAAAGGAACCGTCCGAAGCGAGGGCAAGAGCTTCGGAATGTACATAGAAGGCGAATGGTCGAAGGCAAACGGGCTCTCCACTCTGCCGTTTAAGCTCACGAAGGTCGCCGACTTCGTCTCGACAAATGTAAATGCAAAGTCTAAATATGAGGCATCATATATGTACCCTTCATTTATTACGGATACCAAAGCTAACCGGGAAATAACGGAGAGGCTCGAAAAAGAAGCCGTGTCCGAGAAGAAAAAATTCGCCGGCGAGGCAGAGGAGTATTTCGGTTCTCAGGAATCGGCGGGGGAATGGCAGGAAAACTTCAGTTATTCCATTGAATACTATTCACCCGAATTGATCAGTCTTTCGGGAGAGGTCTTCTCATATACGGGCGGGGCCCACGGTAATACGTTCTACATGTCCTCCAATTACTGGATCAAAGACGGAAAGGCGTTGCTTCTGAGCTTGTCCGATCTGTTTACCCCCAAGTCGAACTATGTTAAAGTCCTGTCCGATTATTGCATCAGAGACCTTAGAAAACAGCAGGCTGGCTGGGTATTGAACGGAGAGCTGAAGGAGCTCAAAGCCGATGACCTGAGCGCGTTCGTGATATCGCCGAGGGGCATAACGTTCGCATTTGCCCCTTATGCTGTCGGGCCCTACGTCGAAGGGTCCTATTTCGTTACTGTCGGTTATGCCGGGCTCAAAGGGGTTATAAACCCCGGCGGCCCCCTGAAGCAGTTTCTCAAGTAAACGGAAAAACGGTGATTTTGTGAAAATCATAGCATTCGGTGTAACATCTATTCTCCTGAATATATGAATGTTTCCGAGGCCTGAACCGGTCATTTAAAATGCTCAAATTATATTCCCGCGATAGGCATCGGTCGATTTTGCATTACAATTATGACGGGTCATAGTTTCAATATCGATAAAATCATGCGTACAGTTGGAGTTTGTCATGACTGCTTCCGATAATTCACGAGCGGATGTATTGGTGGTAGGTGCCGGTCCTACGGGGCTCACAATGGCGTGCGAGCTAGCGAGACACGGTATCACGCCCAGAATAATCGACAAGTCTCCGGCCCCTTCCGACAAGTCGAAGGCCTTCGGAATCCATGCGCGGACACTCGAGCTCTTCGAGGGCATGGGCATTGCGGATACCGTGCTCGGGCAGGGCAATATCTGTAACGGGTTCGATATGTACAATCACGGAAAGCCCCTGGCGAGCGTAGTTTTCGACAGCCTTCAATCCAAATATCCATTCTTCCTGATCATCGCCCAGAGCGACACGGAGAAGATACTTAACGCTCATCTGGAATCGTACGGCATCAGGGTCGAGCGTGAGAAGGAGCTCGTCGGCATCGAGCACAAGCAAGACTCCCTTCGAGCCCGGATCGGATTGAAGGACGGCTCCGAAGAATTCATCGATTGTTCTTATATAGCCGGATGCGACGGTGCCCACAGCACATCGCGTCATCTCCTCGACCTCGAATTCAAGGGCGCTCCTTACCCCAACTACTGGCTTCTTGCCGACTGCGACCTCGACTGGAAATACCCGCTCCACCATCTCTCGGTCTTTATTCACCCCCGGGGTGTGACCGCCTATTTCCCTCTTTACAGCGACAGGGGGAGATTGATGTTCGAGCTCCCGGACGCTCCGGTTGACGAAGAGATGCCGGATCCGACAATCGAAGATGTGAGGAGGCTCATGGGGGAGAGGGAAATCGATTACAGGAGCGTCGGCAATCCCAACTGGCTCGCCTATTTCAAGCTCCATCACCGTATGGTCGATAAATACGGCGACGGCAGGGTGTTTCTCTCCGGAGACGCGGCCCACATTCACAGCCCTATGGGCGGTCAGGGCATGAATACGGGTATACAGGATTCGTACAACCTCGCGTGGAAGCTCGCGCTTGTGCTTAAGGGTAAATCACCCGAAAGCATACTCGGGAGCTACAATGAGGAAAGGCACCGCATCGGGGAGGGTGTGGTCAATTTGACGGACAAAGCCGCGCGTATGGTCGGCATACACAACCCGGTGCTGAGCGCAATACGGAATAATCTCATTGGCAGGTTGTCGAAGATCGATGCGGTTCAGGAAAAGCTTCTCACGACGTTATCCCAGATAGAGATAAACTACAGGGAGAGTCCGATTGTCGTAGAAAGGTGGTATCAGCCCGATGCGGTCGAGGGATACCACAATTACAGGCACGACCTTCAAGCGGGAGAGCGTGTAAAGGATTATACCCTCTTGAGTCTCGACGGAAAATACAGCACGCAGCTCTACGGTCTCTTTAAAGATACAAGGCACAAGCTGCTGCTCTTCACAGGCGCCCTGCCCGAGGATATGGAATTCGATGAATTGAGAAAAATACGCCGCTCCATAGAAACGGAATACGAAGACATGATCGACGTTCATTTAATCGCGGGCACAAACGCGCTCCCGCCCGATTTCATAAAGATGAGTTCCGTATGGAGGGATGAGGATCTGCTGATGCACCGCGATTTCGGAGCCGCGAAATCGAGCCTGTATCTCATACGCCCCGACGGCTACATAGGGTTCAGGAACCAGCCCGCGAGCCTGAGCGACTTACTCGAATACCTCCCGATAATATTCCTGTGAGCGTTAGCTATACTCTCTGATATAAATATCGGGAATATTAGACCGGGTTCAGCCGATGCCTGAAAACAGGGCGCTTTTTCATTTCTATCACGAGCTTCGTGATTTCTTTCCCGATCCCGGTACGGTATTCCCTATTCGATACCATTTCGACGGAAGGCCTTCCGTAAAAGACGCGATCGAGGCTATGGGCGTCCCTCATACTGAGGTTGATTCGATTATCGTAAACGGGACCTCGGTCGGCTTCGGCTGCCATTTGAAGGACGGGGACGCTGTATCCGTTTATCCGGCATCATACAACCTGGAGATTCCCGAAAAAGTAGCGCTCAGGGAAGAGCCGCGTCCATTGTTTGTCGTGGACGTCAATCTCGGGAAGCTTGCGAGGCGTCTCAGGATGCTCGGGTTCGATGCGGCATACAGGAATGACTACACAGACCATGAAATGGCGGGGCTTGCCGGGAGCGAGAAACGCATCGTCCTCACCCGCGACAGAAGGCTCCTCAGATTCAGGATAATAACGCACGGCTACTGGCTCAGGTCGGACGACCCCCGAATACAGGTGAAGGAGGTGCTCGGGAGGTTCGGTTACTACCCGCTTGTCAAACCCTTCAATAGATGCCTCGAATGCAACGGCGTTATCGTACCGGTGGAAAAAGAGGCGATCCTCGACAGGCTCGAGCCTAAGACCAAACTTTATTACGACGAATTCTATATTTGCACGGACTGCGGCAAGGTCTACTGGAAAGGGTCTCATTATGACCGCATGAAGGAGACGCTGAACGTATTAATAAATACTGGAGAGGATCGATAAATAAACTTCCTAAGCCGGGAACCTCGATTAATTTATAGTTCAAAATCCGTCCGCTAATTCGATTGACGGATCGGATAATCGGAATCAAATACAGAGGTGAGGAGATATGTTATGAGCAAAGAACTGACGGCTGAGCAGCAAAGAATGGTGGAAATCTGGGATAAGCACACGAAGTGCGAATTCGAGTCCAAGGATACGGATGAAACCATGCGCACAATGACTGACGAGCCTCACGTTAATCATGTCCCCGTAATGACCGGGGGCTCCGGCCGGGATAATGTCCGCGATTTCTATTCGAAACACTTTATTCCGTACCAGCCTGAAGACGTCGAGCTCGCCCTCGTATCCCGCACCGTCGGGAGCGATACAGTTGTAGATGAGCTGATTTTTAAATTTACTCATAACATAGATATGCCCTGGATACTGCCCGGCATACGCCCGACTGGAAAAAAGGTCGAGCTTCCGCTCGTCGTCATAGTCCAGTTTAAGGACGGGAAGATATCGAGCGAGCATATTTATTGGGACCAGGCCTCGGTACTCGTTCAAATAGGGGTATTAAATCCGGATAATCTGCCGGTAGCGGGGGTGGAAACGGCGCGTAAGGTTCTCGACCCCGGTCTGCCGTCCAATCAATTGATGAGCAGATAAAATTACAACAGATCGAGATCGGGCATTAATTCATTGATCGACGTTCTCAGGAACTCTCTCTCATAGACTTCCTCATCGACGACCTCTCCGTTCCAGACGAGGATGTCGAGGTCGATTGACCTGGGACCGTACTTGTTGTCTGTTTTCACCCTCCCGAGCTCCGTTTCCAGCACTTTTAACCGCGATTCTAAACGGGCGGCGTTGAGTTCCGTCTCGATCAGGAGAGCCCCGTTTATGAATCTATCCTGCTCCTTAAACCCGACGGGCTCCGTCTCGACGAACGAGGAGGACTTTATCAGCATGAATTCCCCCGCGATCGCTTCTTTGGCCCTGCGTATGTTCTCTTCGGCATTGATATTGGAGCCGAGTCCTATTACTGCCCTGTTAACGTTCATCTTTGAAGTACCGGAGTCTCATTTCGATTCCGAGTGTATGACGGAAACGGTATCGGCGAAGCGGAGCGCCCCGGGCTTGTCGACCTTGGCGGTCGCTTTACTCACCCTCCCGTCCTCGAGGATTATACTCACTACGTCGCCGGCGATCCTTTCTATGAGGTTGAATTCTCTGCCCTCGACTTCGGAAATGATTCTTTTCGTTATGGACTTATAATCGACGGTAAACGCAATATCGTCCTTTTCCACGGCCTCCCTGCCGTCGAATTCGATCTCGATGTTTATGACGATATCCTGCTTTACCTTCTTCTCCCACTCGAAGATGCCGACAACGGTCCTCAGTCTCAGGTTCTCTATCTTTATTATCACCTTATTCTCCCTTTAGCCCAAGTGCTGTCCCCCGTCGACGAACAGGCACTCTCCGGTCACATAACTGTTTTCGAGTATATATTTCAATGCCGTTATCACGTAGTCGGGATGCCCCGGCTTTCCGAGCGGTATATGCCCCGATATGCGTTTCAGGTATTTCGAGTCCTTGCCAGGAGGCGGGAGCATTGGTCCCGGACATATCCCGTTTACGCGTATTTTGGGTCCGAGGGCGCGGGCCGCCATGAGTGTGAAGTCGCGGAGCGCTTTCTTGCTCAGGTTGTAGACGAAATGGCCGGGTTCGATTGTAGAAACCCTCGCATCGAGCATGTTGATTATTATTTCCGCTGACTTCCGCCTGCTGAATTCCTGGGACAGGAAGAATGGCGCCTTGAAATTGAGTGTGAATTCCCTGTCGAACGATTCCTCGGTAACTTTCATAAAGTCCGTGTCTTCAAATATAGACGCGTTATTGATGAGAAGCGAGCAGTAAGGAAATGCGCGGAATACCCGCGCCGTCAAGGGTTTAATTCCCCTTGTGATAGAGAGGTCGGCTTTGAATATTTCACACTTTCTTCCTGTGGCTTTTATCTCTTCCGCGGTCTTCTTAGCAGGCTTCTCCGAGCTGTTATAGTGTAGGGCGATGTCGTAACCCATGCCGGCAAGGGCGAGCGCCATGGCTTTGCCCAGTCTCTCTCCCCCGCCAGTTATAAAAGCCGCTTTTTTCATTATCGTTTATGTCCCGAGCTTGTCTAAGCCCTTATTTTAAACACGGACAGTATAGCACACCGGGCGCTAGCGGCTAAGCCGCCTGATCCCGCGGTTCGAAGAGGTTCCGGTCCGTGATGCTGTCTTCGATCCCACCGTCCGCCCGGAGTGCGGGAACGACTTCAGTTCTGTCTGAAATTATCATACTATGTTTCATATCTCCCGCCGAATTGGTGTAGAATTAAATGAATTTCATTAATCCTGGCAAAGGCGGATACATGGCGAAAAAACCGGTTAATTCGGAAACCCACGTACTTGGAATAGATATAGGAGGGACGGGTATCAAGTCCGCCCCGGTCGATATTGAGAAAGGAGTTCTCGTGGGGGAAAGATACCGCGTCGATACGCCGCACCCTTCTACCCCCAAGAGTATGCTAGCCGCTATAGGGGGAATCATCGAGCACTGGAACTGGAAAGGGCCTC
>MFCJ01000127.1:0-16366 GCA_001775255.1 Candidatus Dadabacteria bacterium RIFCSPHIGHO2_12_FULL_53_21 | reverse complement strand
CACGGCGGCGGGGTCGTTCTCATGGTCACGCTCGGTACGGGCGTCGGTACGGCGCTCTTCGTCGACGGGCACCTGGTCAGGAACACCGAATTGGGGCACATAGAGATAGACGGCGAAGACGCTGAAAAACGGACAGCAGAGATTCACAGGGAGATCGAGGGCCTCAGCTGGAAGAAGTGGGGGAAGAGGGTGAATAAGTATTTACTGCACATCGAAAGACTACTTTCCCCGGACCTTATTATTATCGGGGGCGGAATAAGCAAAAAGTCGGGCAAGTTTTTCCCGTATATAAAAATCAGAGCCGCGATCGTGCCGGCGAAGATGCTGAACGACGCCGGTATCGTCGGGGCCGCGCTCGCCACTGAGCTTTAAAATCAAGGCTTTTCTTGCTTTCTCGGGTTCGATGTGTGATAATGGCGGATGTCGAAATCTTTGTTTCCTAAAATCATGACTCCGCATTTCTGAGGTCGCAATTTGTTTCACAGTGGAGCTCGCAGGCACTTGATAAGAGGGATTTCTCAGGATGTCCCTCGTATAAAACACTTCCCCCGCGCCGGCGGAGCCGGCGCATTGTCCGGACCGGGAGCCGGTGTAATTCCCGATGATCCGATATCTTCGCAAATCGCGTTATCTGTTTCCTTTTTATCCGTCTTAATACAGTATTCACAATAGTTCTCAAAATAATAAGTGAGGAGAATCTTTATGGAGTCGAAACCCAAGATGAGCAGAGACAAACTGGAGCAGCTGATAATAAACACGATTAGGACCCTGTCCATGGACGCGGTGCAAAAGGCGAACTCCGGTCATCCGGGCACGCCGATGGCGCTCGCCCCCGTGGCGTTCACCATCTGGGACAAGTTCATGAAATTCAATCCGGGGAACCCCGACTGGCCCAACCGCGACAGGTTCGTTCTGTCAAACGGCCACGCGTCGATGCTCCTCTACAGCCTCCTCCACCTTACCGGTTACGATTTGTCTTTGAACGACATTAAGACCTTCAGGCAGCTCCACAGCAAGTGCGCGGGCCACCCGGAATACGGTCTCACCCCGGGGGTCGAGACTACGACGGGCCCGCTCGGTCAGGGCGTCGCTACATCGGTGGGCATGGCGATCGCCGAAAAATGGCTCGCTTCATATTTCAACAGGCCCGGTCATGAGGTTATCAATTACAATATCTACGCGATCGACGGCGACGGCTGCATGATGGAGGGTCTATCGGGCGAGGCGGCTTCCCTCGCGGGGCACCTGGGCCTGAATAACCTCATCTGGTTCTACGACAACAACCACATAACCATAGAAGGGCACACCGCGCTCGCTTTCAGTGAAGACGTAGCGGCCAGGTTTATGGGATATAACTGGCACGTGCAGCGGGTGGGGGACGCGAACGACCTCGAGATGCTTGAGGAGGCGATAGAGAGGGCGTTCAAGGAGAACGAGCAGCCGTCTTTGATAATCGTCGACAGCCACATCGGGTACGGGAGCCCGAATAAACAGGATACGTCCGCGGCTCACGGAGAGCCCCTCGGCGACGAGGAGATACGCAAGACCAAGATCAATTACGGCTGGGACCCCGACAAGAAATTCTACGTCCCCGACGAGGTGAAGGGGTACAGGGAGACCGTTATCAGGAAGGGCGCCGTTTCCGAAGACGAATGGAATAAAAAATTCAGCGCTTACGAGCGCGTATACCCCGACCTCGCCAAACAGTTCCGGCAGCTGCAGCAGGGGGAAATGCCGGAGGGGTGGGAGAAATCCCTTCCGGTATTCCCCGCGAACCCGAAGGGCCCGGCGACACGCTCCGCCAACAGCAAGATACTGAATTCCATAGTCCACGTGTACCCGTTCCTCCTGGGCGGGGCCGCCGATGTGGGCTCTTCTACGAAAACATACATCGACGGCGCAAACAGCTTCGAGAAGGGAATATACGACGGCAGGAACTTCCACTTCGGGATAAGGGAGAACGCGATGGCCGCCGCCGCAAACGGCATGGCGCTTAGCAAGCTGAGGCCTTACACGGCCACTTATTTCGTGTTTTCGGATTATATGAGGGCCCCCCTCAGGCTCGCATGCCTTATGCAGATTCCCGTAATATTTATTTTTACTCACGACAGCATAGGTCTCGGGGAAGACGGGCCCACACACCAGCCTGTCGAGCACCTTGCATCGCTCAGGGCCATTCCCAATCTCGATGTTATCAGGCCGGCGGACGCCAATGAATTGAGCGTCCTCTGGAAACATATTATGAATTTGAAGGACCATCCTGTTGCCCTTATCCTGACGAGACAGGATGTGCCGACGTTCGACAGGAGCGTATACGCCCCTGCCGAAGGCGCTCTGCGAGGCGCCTACATTCTCGCTGACAGCAAGCCCGGGCCCGAAGTCATATTGATCGGTACGGGCTCGGAAGTCCAGCTTTGCCTGGACGCCTACGAGATACTAAAAAAGCAGGGGATTAAGGCGCGCGTCGTCAGCATGCCCTCATGGTCTCTCTACGAAATGCAGACGCCCGATTACAAGGAGGAGGTCCTGCCGTCGTCCGTAAAGGCCAGGGTATCGGTGGAGATGGGCTCCACGTTCGGCTGGTGCAGGTATGCCGGGTCAGGCGACCGGAGCGGTATGATAGGCATCAGCACTTTCGGCGAGTCCGCCCCTATAGGCGATCTCCTTCCCGAGTTCGGGTTCACCGTCGATCACGTCGTCGCCAAGGCCAATGATGTCCTTAAACTGAATGACAAAAAAGTTAAAAAGCCGTCAAAAAAATGATGTAGATTTGATGTAGATTAAAGGTTCGCTGTCACGCTCCGTTTTTATGGAATAAATAATTGGAATAAATAAATTGACGAACGGGAGATAGACGATGTCCAGAATAATGGATTTATCCAAGCTCGGCCAGTCGATATGGTATGACTATATAAGGAGATCTTTCTTGACCTCGGGGGAGCTCAAGGCCTTGATAGAGGAAGGCCTGAGGGGCGAAACCTCGAACCCCTCGATACTCGAAAAAGCCATAGCCGGAAGCTCCGATTACGACGGAGAGCTCAGAGCCCTGGTGGAGCAGAACAAATCCGTAAACGAGATATACGAGGCGCTCGCCTTGAAGGACATCGCGATTGCCGCCGACCTGTTCAGGCCGCTATACGATAAGACGAACGGCGGCGACGGGTTCATAAGTCTCGAGGTTAGCCCGACGCTGGCTAACGATACGAATGGCACTATCAGGGAAGCCAGGAGGTATTTCGTCACGCTCGGGCGCCCGAACGTCATGATCAAGGTCCCCGCGACCAAAGCCGGCATCCCTGCCATCACGGAGCTCATAGGCGCCGGTATCAATGTTAACGTAACCTTGATGTTCAGCCTCGATCAGTATAAGGCCGTCGCCGAAGCATATATAAAAGGTCTCGAGAAACTTGCGGCCGAAGGCCCCTCCGTATTCAAGGGACACCGGGTGGACAGGGTGGCCTCCGTAGCCTCATTTTTCGTAAGCCGGGTGGATACCGCCATCGACCCCGAGCTTGAGAAGATCGGGAACAGCGCGCTTCTGGGGAAGATCGCGGTAGCGAATGCTAAGCTCGCGTACGACGAATTCAGGAGGATATTCAAAGGCAAGCGCTGGAAGAAGCTCGCCGACGCGGGGGCGAGGGTGCAGAGATGCCTCTGGGCGAGCACCAGCACGAAAAACCCGGCTTATTCCGATACGCTCTACGTCGACGAGCTCATAGGGCCGGATACCGTAAATACGGTACCGCCGGCCACATACAAGAACTTCAGGGATCACGGGAAGGTCGCTCTCACAATCACGAGGGGCGTGAATCAGGCGAGACAGGACGTAGAGAAGCTGGGGAAGCTCGGAATAAATTTAAAGTCGGTGACGAATAAGCTGCTCAGGGACGGTGTCGACCAGTTCGCCGATTCCTTCAAGACGCTCATGGCGAGCATAGAGCAAAAAAAGGAGCAGATACAGTCCAAGAAAAAGCCCTATTCCGCCTCTCTCGGCAAGTATCAGTCCGCAGTCGACAAGGCGCTTGAGAGCATGCGGGACAACAATATCATACAGAAGATCTGGAATTTCGATTACATGGTCTGGGAAGACGACCCGACCGAGATAAGCAACCGTCTCGGGTGGCTCCACATACCCGAAGTCATGGTGGACGCCCTTCCGGGGATAAGAAGAGTGGTCGCCGAGGTAAAGGCCGACGGCTATAAGAACGTGCTTCTCATGGGAATGGGCGGTTCGAGTCTCGCCCCTATGGTTATACGCGAAACCTTCGGTGTCAAAAAAGGCTATCTCGACGTGGCAGTGCTCGACAGCACGGACCCCGGGGCCGTACTCGAACAGAGGGACCGCCTCGATATGTCGAAGACGCTCTTTATCGTCTCCACCAAATCGGGGGGCACGGCGGAGACCATGTCGTTCATGAAATACTTCTACAACGAGGTTTTGAAGGAAGTTGGCAAGAAGGACGCGGGACGGCACTTCATAGCCATTACGGACCCCGGGAGCGGTCTCCAGAAGATCGCAGCGGGGCTTAAATTCAGAAAGACATTCTTAAACGACCCCAATATAGGCGGACGATACTCCGCCCTCTCGTTCGTCGGGGTACCCCCCGCCGCTTTCCAGGGAGTGGACCTCGACACGCTGCTCGCCCGCGCCGTCACGATGCTCCACAACTGCGAAAGCTGCAACTGCGCGGTAGACGGGGACAATTCGGGCGCCTGGCTGGGCGCGATACTCGGGGAGCTTGCCAAGGCCGGGCGCGATAAAGTCACGCTCGTCGCTTCCCCGCCGATAGCGGGCTTCGGCTCCTGGGTCGAGCAGCTGATAGCCGAGAGCACGGGTAAGGACGGGAAGGGTATCCTCCCCGTCGACAGGGAGCCTCTGGCACAGCCGGAATTCTACGCGAACGACAGGCTCTTCGTTTACCTCCGCCTCGCGAATGACGATACGTACGACAGGCAGGTGGGTGCCCTCGAGAAGGCGGACTATCCGGTGGTGCGTATCAATCTCAAGGATATCTACGACCTGGGGGGTGAGTTCTTCAGATGGGAGATGGCTATTGCCGTCGCCGGTATGATCATAGGTATACATCCCTTCAACCAGCCGAACGTGGAGGCCGCTAAGGTGCTCGCGCGCAAGATGATCGCCGAATACCAGAAAAAAGGTAAGCTGCCGGTCGTAAAGCCGACCCTCAATGAGTCGGGAATAACAGTGTATTCCGACTTTAAAGCCTCGACCCTCGAGCAGGCGCTTACGAAGTTCCTCTCCTTCGCCAAACCCGGCAGGGACGAATCGAAGGGAAGGAGCTACGTCGCGTTCCAGGCCTATGTCAAGCCCTCGGACGAGACATACAGCGCTCTCCAGAAGCTCCGGACCAAGGTGGAGAGGCAGTACCGTCTGGCCACGACCGTAGGGTTCGGGCCGAGGTTCCTCCATTCAACTGGGCAGCTCCATAAGGGAGACGCAGGGCACGGTCTCTTCATTCAGTTCACGTCCGATATGCCCGTCGATATCCCGATCCCCGATGAGCCGGGCAAGAAGGCCTCGTCCATAAGTTTCGGCGTGTTTAAAAACGCCGAGGCGCTCGGCGACCGCCAGGCGCTTCTCGACGGGAAGCGCAAGGTCATTACGTTCCATCTCGGTGAAAACGTTGTAAGCGGCATTAACAGGCTGGCGAAACTACTTTGACGGAAGGGAAAGTGATTAAAGCGCTTATATTCGATCTCGACGGCACACTCGTGCAGACCGAGGTACTCAAGGCGGAGTCTTACGCCAGGGCCGCGGTCGAGCTCGATAATTCGCTGACCGAAGACGAGGTCATAGACACTTTCAAGGACTATGTAGGGCTGTCACGTAAAGAGGTCGCGGAAGGGCTGCTCAAGAGGTTTAATCTCGAAAACGCGGCACGGGCGAGGATGAAGGAATTCCACGTTCACACCCCCTGGCAGGCCTATGTGGATATCAGGCTCGACACGTATTTTAAGATGATATCCGACCCCGAAATACTCAAGTCGCACCTGTGTCCGTATAATCTGGGACTCCTCAAATGGGCGCGCGGTGAAGGCTATCCGACGGGTCTCGGGACTATGTCCCACCGAAAGGAGGCGTTCCGCGTCCTGGACGTGCTTGGGATCAGGTCCGAGTTCGATTTCATAGCGACGATTCAGGACGTCGAGCACGGAAAGCCCGATCCCGAGATCTATAACCTTCTGGCGGACGAGCTTAAGGTGCCGCAAGCCGATTGCCTCGTCGTCGAGGATTCCGCGTCGGGCGTCGAGGCCGCTCTCGCCGCGAGTATGAACTGTATCGCGGTGACGACGGATTTTACGAGGGAGGGTGTTCATAAAATCCCTCCCGATGGAAACCTTCGCGTGGTCGATACCCCTCCCGCGCTTCTTGAGACCGCGAAGGGTTTTATAAACGAGCTTAATTCCGAAAAGGAGAAAACAGGTTGAGCGGCTCACCGTCCCCGGATCAGAAGAAGCTTCAGGACAGGCTGAAAAAAGAAGCCGGAATAAGCGCTGTCGACCTGGTGCGTCCGGGGATGGTGCTCGGTCTCGGCACGGGGAGCACGGCCAAATACGCGCTCGAAGAGATAGCCCGGAGACTGAAGGACGGGAGGCTCAGCGACATCGCGGGCATACCGAGCTCGCTCGAGACGGAAAGAACCGCGCGCGAGCTCGGCATACCCGTGATCACGTTCGACGACAAACAGGAAATTGACCTGACCATAGACGGCGCCGACGAGGTCGATCCCGCCCTCAACCTCATAAAGGGCGGCGGGGGAGCGCTCTTGAGAGAGAAGGTCCTCGCCCAGTCGAGCAGGCGGAATGTCATGATCGTCGACGAAAGCAAGCTCTCGCCGATGCTCGGCACTCACTGCCCGGTGCCGGTCGAAGTAATACCTTTCGCGTGGAAACCGGTTGCGAATTATCTCCGGTCCCTCGGGGCCGAGCCCGTTTTGCGTATGAATGAGGACGGAGCCCCGTACGCCACTGACCAGAATAACTATATAATTGACTGCGGGTTCGGTCCCATCCCCGACCTCGAGGATTTGGCTGTAAAGTTAGGGCAGAAGGCGGGGATAGCGGGATACGGCCTTTTCATAGGCACGGCAAGCGAGATTATAGTCGCGACTTCGCACGGCATACGCTACCAGAAGCGTAAGGACTCATAACGATCGGTCGGTACCGACATACACGAATATCATGGTGATAATCGAACCTTCAATATTATCCGCCGACTTTACGAAACTCGGCGACGCCGTGAGAGAGGCAGAGGGAGCGGGCGTGACCTGGATACAGATAGACGTGATGGACGGACGCTTCGTCCCCAACATCAACTTCGGTCCGGGGGTCGTGGCGGCAATCAGGCCGCTCGTGAAATTGAAGCTCGACGTCCACCTCATGATCGTCGAGCCCGAGAAATATATAAAGTTATTCGCCGAATCGGGGGCTGACCGCATCATCGTCCATCAGGAGGTTTGTTACCACCTCCACCGCGTGCTCGAATCTATCAGGGAGCTTGGCATACAGTCGGGTGTGACCCTCAATCCCGGAACCCCTCCTTCCGCGATCGGAGAGGTGCTGGAGCTTGCAGACTTCGTCCAGGTAATGGGCGTGAATCCCGGCTTCGGGGGACAGAAATTCATATGGAGTCAGCTCGATAAGATACGCGCAATAAAAGAGATGCTCGACCGTAAAGGGCTCGACGTCCCGATAGGGCTCGACGGCGGTATAGACACCGAAACAGCGCCGGAAGTGGTTCGGGCGGGGGCGACTGTGCTCGTAGCCGGCTCGAGCGTTTATAACAATAGAGCCCGAGTCCGGGATAACATAAGAGCCCTTCTCGACAGTGTACAGTGAGACCCGCCGGTGTTACGATTTGGGCGTTGGAATTGATATAACGAACGACAAATACAAATAAGATCGAGGGGTAAATAAGATGGCACAGGACAACAGTTGTATAATCGCGATTTTCGGGGCCTCCGGGGATTTGACCAAACGGAAGCTCATGCCCGCGCTCTATGCGTTATTCCGGCAGGGGCTCCTTCCCAAAAATTTCGCAATACTGGGTACGAGCAGGTCCCCGTTCACGGACGACGCGTACAGGAAAAAGATTATAGAAGACGTAGTCACGTATGCGGGTATCAAAAAATCCGAACAGAAACAGCTGGAGCCGTTCTCGAAGCACGTTTATTACCTCGCCATGGATGCGACGGACGTAAGCCACTACGACGACCTGAGGGATAAACTTTCCAAGATCGACAGTGCGGAAAGAACAGGCGGCAATTATATCTTCTACCTGTCCACTTCGCCGAGCTTATACACCGCTATCGGAAAGAATCTCGGGAAGAAAGGGCTACAGAAAGAGGGCAAGGATTCCTCCTGGCGGCGCATCATCATAGAGAAGCCGTTCGGCAGAGACCTCGGATCCGCTCAGGAATTAAACCGCGACCTCCAGAGGATTTTTAAAGAAGACCAGATTTACAGGATAGACCATTATCTCGGCAAGGAGACGGTGCAGGACATCTTCGCGCTCAGGTTCTCGAACGGTATCTTCGAGCCCCTCTGGAACAGGAACTATGTAAGCCGCGTCGAGATTACGGCCGCCGAAACGATCGGGGTCGAGGAGCGGGGCGGGTATTACGACCACTACGGAGCGCTCAGGGACATGATTCAGAACCATCTCCTGCAAGTCCTTGGCACGGTTACCATAGAGCCTCCGTCTTTCTTCGACGCGACGGACGTCCGCAATGAATCCATCAAAATATTCCAGTCGCTGAGACCCATAAAGCCCGGCGACGTGGACAAGCACGCCGTAAGGGGTCAGTACACGGAGTCCGTAATAAACGGCAAAAAGGTACTCGGATACAGGCAGGAGAAGGACGTCGCCCACGATTCGATGACCGAGACCTTCGTCGCGCTTAAGCTATACATAGACAATTGGAGGTGGGGCGGCGTGCCCTTTTACCTCCGCACCGGAAAATGCCTCCCGGCCCGCGTGAGCGAGGTCGTCATCGAATTCAAGAAGACCCCGCATCACCTCTTCACCCAGGAGGAATTATGCTCCGCAAAGCCTAACCAGCTCATCATACGCATACAGCCCGACGAGGGGATACTTCTCAGGTTCGGAATGAAGAAGCCGGGGGCCGGGTTCGATATCGAGGAGGTCGGCATGGACTTCCATTATTCCGAGCTCGCGGATACATACATCCCGGAAGCGTACGAGCGCCTCATACTCGACTGCATCATGGGCGACGCCACTCACTACGCCCGCGCCGACGCCGTGGAGGCCTGCTGGAAGTTCGTCGACCCGATACTCAAGGCGTGGGAGGACGACCCCGAGATCAAGCTCTACGGTTATCCCGCAGGCACATGGGGACCCCCCGAAGCGAGGCACATCTTCGATTCCCCTGAGGAGGACTGGAGGTATCCGAGCGATCATCTGACGACGGACGGGGACTTTTATGAGCTTAAATAATGGGTCATCGAATTTTTCGGGTTACGAGACGCAGGAGATAAAATGAAAAAGGAAATTTATCTCTTCGACGATATCACGGGGCTGGCAAATCGCCTCGCCGGGGATTTCAGGAAAGCCCTCGTGGGGAAGGCTTCAAGCGGCAAGTCCCTCACGGTCGCGCTCTCGGGCGGACATACGCCGAAGGCGTTTTTCGAGGTGCTAGCATCGCCCCCCTACCGCGACAGTCTGCCCTGGGACAAGGTCGTTTTTTTCTGGGGCGACGAGCGCTGCGTCCCGCCTGATAACGACGAGAGCAATTTTAAGATGACGGACCTCTCGCTCCTGTCCCATATAAAAATTCCCGAGGCAAATATACGCCGTGTATTGGGCGAGAGCCCTCCCGATGAAGAGGCGGTACGATACGCGAAGGAGATAAGAGACCATGTCCCGCCCGGCGGGAACGGCTTCCCGCGTTTTGACTGGATTCTCCTCGGAATGGGTGAGGACGGGCACACGGCTTCCTTATTCCCGGGAGCCCCGACATTGAGAGAGAAGGAGAAGATTTGCGTCGTCGCCACTCATCCCCAGACGGGGCAGAAAAGGGTGAGCATCACTTTCCCCATCATCGATAATGCGGACAGGGTTTCATTTCTCGTCGCAGGCGACGAGAAAGCGCACGTTTTGAAGGAGATCTTGAATAAGGGGTCGCAGCCGCTGTCATATCCCGCCTCTATGGTCCACCCCACGGACGGCGTCCTCGAATGGTATGTAGATAAGGCCGCCGCTCCCTGGCTTTAGGACACGGGCGCGGACTGTTCCCGACAAGCGCGTCCCGATATCAGAACATCTTTGCGAAGCTTCTGGGTTTCCTCTGCTTCCATTTCCCGGTCTGGTAGGCGTTGGCTACTATTAACGGAACTACCGTCGTAGCCTCCGCGTAGACCATCTGCTCGTATACCGTGCTGACCTTGCCCCACGATGAGGCTTCCTTGAGCGTGGAAGAGCTGCACGCGCCGTCCCTCACGTCTGCGACCGTGATCTGTACGGCGTATTTATGCACCGGCACGTCGAAGCCGAGCACCTCCGCCGCGACTACGGTGTCCTGGGCAAAGTTCTTGGGCACGCCTCCGCCGATCATGAACAGGCCGCTCTCCTTGGACGAGATCTTTATCTTCGTGAGCTCGAGGAAATCCTTGGCGCTGTCTATCGACACGTGCGAGTCGGGGTTGTTCCATTGATGGAAGACCATGCCGAACCCGGCCGATGAGTCCGTAAACGCCGGGCAGAATATAGGCACGTTCCGCTCATAGGCCGCCTGTACGAGGGAATCTTTCTTCTTCGCGTGCTTCGTCAGCCATTTCCCCATCTCCCATATGAATTCCCGGGACGAATAGGGCCTCCGCTCGAGCGTGTCCGCTATTTTGGCTACTGTTCTGTCGCAGGCCTGGAGGTCTTCTTCGTCGATGAACGTATCGTAAATGCGGTCGATGTACAGGGACCTGAGCATGCCGTCGTCGATGTGAGGGGTCCCCGCGTAGTGCTTGTATCCGAGGGCCTCGAAAAAGTCCATGTCCACGATGGAAGCCCCTGTGGCCACGATGACGTCCACCATGTTGTGCTTCACCATGTCCACGTATACCTGCATGCAGCCCCCGGCCGAAGTTGAGCCCGCAAGAGTGAGCCACAGGGATGCGTTCTTGTCTGCGAGGTTCATGTTGAATATGTCGGCCGCCCTCGCCGTGTCTCTCGAAGAGAAGGACATGCCGCGGTAGGCGTCTATGATCTGCTTGCCGTCGATCTTCTTGATATCTATGTGCTTGATCGATTCTTTGAGCAGCTCTTTCTTTGTAGTTTTTGTCTTGGCCATTTACGATTTCTCCTCTACCGTCCCGCATCGAGATGGATATCCCTCTATTTATTCATCTATAAGGGATTATCAAGCAGCTCGGGATGGAAAATATATTTTTTCTGCGCTAATAAATTTTATCGTTCCAATTCTGATGACCCGTGAATATTTTATAGCCCCGTATATCCTTGTCAAAATTCATACAGAATCAAAGCTCATTCCGGCTGCTGCTTCGTCATGCAGTGCAGAGCGCCGCCCCCGTAAATTATATCGCTGCAGTCGATACCCGCGACCTCGCGTCCCGGGAAACAGTTTCTCAGGATTTCGAGGGCCTCTCCGTCGTTCTCGTCGTTGAAAGTAGCCGCAAGGACGACCGTGTTGCCGATGTAGAAGTTGGTATAGGAAACAGGGGCCTTGCTCCCGTCCTCGTAACGCACGTGGGGCATGGGCAGCTTGACGACCTCAAACGGTCTGCCGTCGGTATCCGCCGCTTCGGTTAAGGTTTTATAATTGGCCTGGAGTATCCGGTAATTCTCATCGTCGGGGTCGTCTTCATAGGCGCAGACGATCTTACCGGGGGCGACGAAACGGGCGAGCTCGTCGATGTGCCCGTCCGTGTGGTCGTTCACGAGGCCTTCCTTGAGCCAGACTGTTTTTCTTATACCGAGATATTCTTCGAGATACTTTTCTATGTCCGCTTTAGTCTTCCCCGGGTTCCGGTTCCCGTTCAGGAGGCACTGCTCGGTCGTGAGACACATTCCCCCGCCGTTTACGTCGATTGCGCCCCCTTCGATAATAATCCCGGGCTTTTCGACGGGAAATTTCTTCCACTTGCCTATCTTTTCCGGGATAGCGGAATCCTTCAGTAATTCAGGAAACTTGTTGCCCCATGCGTTGAAGAGCCATTTCGTGATCACCGTCTTTCCCGAGCCGTCTTTGACGAATATCGGCCCCGTGTCCCTCAGCCACACATCGGCGTAATCCGTGACGTGGAAATGAATCCTCCGCATATCTAAGCCCGCCGCGGCGAGCATCCCGTATGCCCTTTCCTTCATATCCTCGTCCAGCACGAGGAGCTCTGCCCGCTCGCTCACGTGTATGGCGCCCAGAATCTTTACGAACGCGGCTTCCGCTTTTTCCACCCTGCCGGGAAAGGTGATCTCGTCGTACGGCCATGCGAGCCATATGGCCGAGTGCGGCTCCCATTCGGCGGGCATCCTGTATGACTGCTTGATTTCGCTTTTCATAAACTGCGGACTATTTCTGACGGAGCGCTTTCTTCATAGCTTTATAATGCTCTACGTCTTTTAATTTTTTGGATTTCTTGACCAGCTTGCCGGAAACAAGCTTTTTGTAGGTATCAGGCCTCCGGTTGCGGAGGAACCCCCATCCTTCCGAATAAAATTCGTTTCGTTCGAGGTCGAGTGTCAATATTATGGCTTCTTCCTTGGTAGCGGAAGCGCGTTTAAGCACCTTTCCGAAGGGATCGCAGATGAAGGACTGCCCCCAGAACGCCATCCTGCCTTCGCGGCCGACACGGTTCACGGCCGCCACGTAGAGGCTGTTCGAGATCGCGTGCCCCCGCTGCACCGTCTCCCAGGCGTCGTGCCAATCCCCTTCAGCGTCGTAACCGGTGATGTCGCCTATGGCGGTCGGATAAAAGATTATCTCGGCCCCCTTCAGGCGCGCCATGCGGGCGGCCTCCGGGAACCACTGGTCGTAGCATATGAGGACGGCGAATTTTACGTCACCTGACTTGAATACCGTGTACCCCGAGCGGCCCTCTTCGAAATACTCCTTTTCGTAAAATCCGGGGTCCTGTGGGATGTGGATTTTGTTATATCGGCCGAGGAGCTTACCGTCTTTCCCTATCACGACGGCCGTATTGAAATATTTCCCGCCCTTTTTCTCGTAGAACGGCACCACGAGCGTCACGCCGAATCTCTTGGCCGCTTTCCTCATCTCGCTCACGGTATAGCCCGTAACGCTTTCCGCGTAATCGTCTTTTTTCTTCTTTTCCCACTGGGGGAAATAAGGCGTCTGAAAGAGCTCCTGAAGGGCAATGATCCCGGCCCCTTTCCCGGCCGCCTGTCCTATCCTCTCGATCGTCCTTGCGACGTTCGACCGGACGTCTCCCTCGACCTTGCTTTGTATTAGGGCTATCGTAACGTTTTTCATGAAAATTACATTACAGTTTACTCTGAATATCGGAAATAAAAACCGGCTTCATACGGTATTAATAATTCGGAAGAAATCTCATTTAAGCCATATATAACGGGCGACGAAGAGCACGGCGAACAAATAAAGGAGCCAGTGTACCCTCTTGCCCCGGCCGCTTACGACTTTCAGGAGCACGTACGAGATGACTCCGAACGATATTCCTTCCGTAATGCTGAATGCGAGCGGCATCATCACGAGCGTGAGAAAAGCCGGTATCGATTCCGTGTAATCCTCCCACTCTATGTGAGTGATATTTTTAAACATCATGCTCCCGACTATAATCAGCGCGGGGGCGATGACGGGATAGAGCGTCACGTTTCCGCCCGTCTGATACCCCGCCCCGATCATGTGTACAAGGGGGCTGAAGAATATCGAAAGCAGGAATAGTATCGCCACTACTATACCGGTGAGGCCGGTCCTTCCTCCCGCCGAGATGCCGGACGCGCTCTCTATGTAGCTCGTAACGGTGGACGTGCCGAGCACAGCCCCGCCGCATATGGCTATGGCGTCCGACAGCAGCGCCTGCCTCGCCCTGGGCAGCTTCCCGTCCCTCATGAGCCCGCCCTGCTGGCTCACTCCCGTGAGCGTCCCCACCGTGTCGAAAAGGCCCAGGAAGAGGAAAACGAATATAACTGTAATAAGATGCGGGTCCTCGAAAATATTCGGGATACTGAGCTTGAGGAGGGTAGGGGCTATAGACGGGGGCGCCGATATGACGCCCTTGAATTCCACGATGCCCGTGATGAGCCCCGCCCCAGTCGCAGCGAGTATGCCTATCAGTATTGCCCCCCTGACCTTAAGGGCCAAAAGCACGGCCATTGTAACCAGACCGAGTATTGCGACTAGTGTAGGCGTGGACGTAAGGTCCCCGAGCGTGACGTACGTTACGGGGTGCGGGGCCACGATTCCCGACCATTCGAGGCCCACGAGGGCGATTAGGAGACCGATGCCTACGGGTATGCCGCTCTTGAGGCATCCCGGGAGCACGTTCATGAGCGTCTCCCTGAGACCCACCGTAGAGAGCAGGATAAAAACGAGCCCGGCGACGAATACCGCCCCGAGCGCGTTCTGCCAGGAGTAGCCGAGCGTGAGCACGACTATATACGTGAAATAAAAGTTGTGCCCCATAGCGGGAGCGATGGCTATAGGGTAGTTTGCCAGGAGTGCCATGAGCACGGTGCCGAGCGCGCTTGCGATGCACGTCGCGACCATTACCGCGCCCGGGTCCATCCCCGCGGCGCCCATGACGGCGGGCTGGACGAAGATGATGTACGACATCGTCATGAATGTCGTTATACCCGCGACCGTTTCGCGGCCGGGGTTAGTATCCTGCTCTTTCAGATCGAATAATCTTTCAAGCATGCGGACGGGCATGGGCAATGAAAATTCCAGTTGTCATTATCACACGATGACGAGTATTATGTCAATCATGGATGGCGGGGGAAGGGATTACAATTAATCCCGGTGGATAGGTCAATATTCTACTCGCCCCATAAGGCTCGGCAGCGCGGATATCATGCCTGAATACCTTGAAATTCTGATTCTCTTCTTTGTGGGGCTGCTGGCGGGCGTAATCAATGTGATGGCCGGGGGCGGCTCGAGCCTTACCCTTCCCGCCCTTATTTTTATGGGGCTCGACAGCGCCGCCGCAAACGGGACTAACCGTATCGGGATATTGCTCCAGGGCATATCCTCCACCCTCTCTTACCGGAAGGAAAAGGTTTCCGAAATCGAAAAGAGCATCAAGCTCTCGCTGCTCACGCTTCCGGGAGCCGTGCTCGGGGCGATCCTGGCCCTCAAGATAAGCAACGAATGGTTCGACAGGATACTGGGTATCGTCATGATCGGGATTATCGTATCCATGCTGATTCCCCAGTCCAAACTGCAAATCTCGACCGGCGGAGAACGGAAATCATGGCTCATATACCCGGTCATGTTCGCCATAGGCTTCTACGGCGGATTCATACAGGTCGGGGTCGGGTTTCTGATCATGGCGGCCCTCTATCATTTGTTGAGGATCGATCTCATTCGTGTGAATATGCACAAGGTTTTCATAACGATGATATACACCGTTCCCACGCTGCTAATCTTTATCTGGTCGGGGAACGTGGACTGGCTCCTCGGGCTGAGTCTCGCGGCCGGGAACGCGCTCGGGGGCTGGTGGGCGGTGCGCTTCTCTATCAAGGGCGGGGAGAGGGTTATCCGTTATATCATGGTCCTCGCGATCTTTATCATAGCGTTAAAGTTGCTCGGTATTATCTAAAGATATATAGTTTGGTTTATGGATTTCGGAGAGATCGCCCGTGAGGTTCGCGCGCGCGCGAAAACCTTCCCCTATATAATTGCAATCGACGGGACTATTGGGAGCGGCAAGAGCTACCTGGGCGGGGTATTGAAGGAAGCCCTTTCCCCCGACGCGCTCCTCATTACGATGGATTTATTCGTTTGTGTCCCCAGATCGGAATGGGACAGCAAAATAGAAGAGGGAAACATACGCCTCCGCGACTGGTACGATATAGGCAAGGTCAAAGAAACGCTCAGTTCCATAAGGTCTAATAAAGCCTTCGATGTCTCGGGTCTTTACGATGTCGAAACCGGAAACATCTGTGGCCGGATTGCGATCACCCCGGAAAGTTACAGGTATTTCATACTTGAGGGGCTCTTTTCCCTGGACGATGAGCTCGACGGGCTTGTTGATTTAGGGATTTTCGTGGATACGCCCGTGGATGTTGCGCTGGCCAGGGCCGAATCGAGAGACGAATCGAAGCGTCATCTCGACCCTCACGGGTGGCTTGAAAAGAAAGAGATATACTATGACGGCTACCTTCCCTACATCGATAAGC
>MFCJ01000126.1:20315-28543 GCA_001775255.1 Candidatus Dadabacteria bacterium RIFCSPHIGHO2_12_FULL_53_21 | reverse complement strand
TCCCGGACATTTCGAGGGCCAGTTCCCGCAGGCGCGCCCCGTCTATGAATCCTTCCCGGTAGGCTATCTCTTCTATACACGCTACCTTGAGCCCCTGACGCTCCTGGATGGTCTGAACGTAATGTGAAGCCTGCTGCAGGGACTCGTATGTACCCATATCGAGCCACGAAAACCCCCTCCCCAAAAGCTCTACGGTCAGTTTCCCGTCCTTTAAATATTCCCGGTTGATGTCCGTTATTTCAAGCTCTCCGCGGTGAGAAGGGGAGAGCCCGGACGCTATTTCCAAAACATTATTATCATAAAAATAGATTCCCGTGACCGCATACCTTGACTTGGGTTTCGTTGGCTTTTCCTCAATCCCGATAACGCTGCCGATCCCGTCGAACTCCAGAACGCCATATCGGCCGGGGTCTCTGAC
This sequence comes from Candidatus Dadabacteria bacterium RIFCSPHIGHO2_12_FULL_53_21, assembly GCA_001775255.1. Classification (GTDB taxonomy): domain Bacteria; phylum Desulfobacterota_D; class UBA1144; order Nemesobacterales; family UBA2774; genus 2-12-FULL-53-21. The sequence continues at coordinate 28,125 of MFCJ01000126.1, read as the reverse complement.
GGGATAACCGAAAACGATCCCGCCCTGGCTCAGACCCGCGCTCTTTTTGAGCAGCTCCCTCAGCCCATGGCCGTAAAACAAATTATCCCCCAGAACGAGACATACGGCCTCGTCTCCCACGAACTCCCTGCCTATTAGAAAAGCTTCGGCAAGACCCCGAGGCTCCGGCTGGAAGGCGTAGGAGAACGACATCCCTATACGGGAGCCGTCCCCCAGGAGCTCCCTGAATCTCGGGAGATCGTGAGGGCTCGAACTTATCAGGACTTCCCTTATCCCTGCGAGCATCAGAAGCGAGAGCGGATAATAAATCATCGGCTTGTCGAATACCGGCAGCAGTTGCTTACTTACGGCACGGGTCAAGGGAAAGAGTCTTTTGCCGGATCCCCCGGCGAGGATTATTCCTTTCAATTTCCTTCCCAGATATTTAGTAAAAGTTCTGTTTTTGTAGTTTCATTATATCTTATTACCGAAGTTTCGAAAGAGCTGATAAAAGTTTACAAGAGCCGGAATTGTAATTATAAATCTGATAAATATAGACTCAGACGAGTCCTGTAAACTACTTTAGGAGGGTGAGAGAATACTGTATATTTATTCTCATGTCGGACGGGAGCGCGGCTTATCGGAGCAGCAGGAAAATCAGAATGAAACCTGTGAATCCAGGTTTAGGCGGATAACAGTAATGCTAATTCCCGGCCATGTGAGGGATCGATCCATAGACGATGAAATAATCCTTTCGGTGATCATCCCTGCTTATAACGAAGAGAGTATCATCGAATCGACCCTGCTTTCCGTTCATCATTTTTTTGCGGAAATGAATTTCAAGTATGAAGTTATAGTCGTTAACGACGGGTCTATGGATAAAACCGCCGAGGCCGTCTCGTCCTTGACGGACGCGATGCCGGATCTCGTGCTGATTAACTTGCCTGAGAACAGGGGTAAGGGGATGGCAGTGAAGGAAGGGATGCTCAAGGCGCGAGGGATCTACCGGCTATTTATGGACGCGGACAATTCCACCTCGATAGAAGAGATGCGTCATATGATGCCTTATTTCGACCAGAGTTATGACATAGTTATCGGTTCGAGGGGCGTAAAGGGGGCCAATATAACCTCTCGCCAGCCGTGGATCAGGGAGAGCATGGGGAAGGTGTTTATATACTTTGTTAAGCTGTTTACCGGCCTTCCATTTAAGGATACTCAGGCGGGCTTCAAAATATTTACAGGGTCTTCAACCGATAACGTTTTTCCCCTGCAAACGATCCCGGGCTGGATTTTTGATGTGGAGCTCCTGGTGATTGCAAGAGAGTTGGGATATGAGGTGAAAGAGGTGCCTATTACCTGGAAGCATTACCCACAGAGTAATGTGAGTGTTATAAAGGGGACGGTGAAGGCTCTCGCCGATTTAGCGGAGATAAGAAGCAGGATGAGGTCCATGAAGTACGTCCGCGGTTCTCCGTCACCTAAATTTTAGAAACCGGTACAAATCTCAGGATTCAGGCTCGGCGACGTAGTATTGCGTCCATAGGGCCCAATCCAGGGGTTGTTTGCAGATACGGGATTCTACCCATTTCTCGAGTCTCAGGCCCGTTTCCCCGGCAAACTCGGCTATTAACGGGAGATATAAGCCTGATTTATGACGTTCCCGTATACGAAAACGGTTTTCTACGAGCTGCCTTGTAAGCTCTTTTTCCGTCATCAGATTGATATGCCCCGTTTTCAGAATAGGCTCTTGGTATATATATCTCACAATATCTATAACACCCGGCAGGAATGCGATTCTGGAAAGAAGCTCCAGCGGACTCCACGGCTGCGGGGTCGACAATATCAGCGGGCACCCGTTTTTGAGGAGCCTGTTCATCCCCGCAAACGCTTTGTTCGAATCATATATATGCTCGATTACTTCCGAGCACAGGACAAGATCGAAGCTCTTCTCCTCTAGTCCGGTTTCGGTAATATCGTCCTTGATTATGGATACGTTGGTGAAATCCTTTGTCATGGTTATTGCGTTATCGATATAGGAATCCTCTATGTCGATCGCCACTACCTTATCGAATAACCCGGAAAGTACCGGGAGGTAAATACCGGAGCCGATTCCGACTTCGAGGACCCTTACTTTTCCCTGCTCACCGGCAAATCGTCTGAGTTTTTGAACTATCCAGTCCTTGCGTGTTCGGTGAAGCCAGCGTCTTGTGGGGGTCCTGGAGTTATAAAGCGTTTCCTGGAGTCTAACCAGCTCATTTTTCATGTGTAATGTATAACTTTACAAGCTTCTCGATAACAGTAAAGCGGGCAGGCTGGTTTTTTCCAGATTGATGGTGTAAATTAGAAATTATTCCAATTATCAACATGTGAGATCCGGCGTGTATCGATCGTATGGAATGTCGGCTCTCACGGTCATGTCGAGTTGAACATTAACCCAATCTTACCGCTTCTCCTTGCTCTCAGCTGTATCGGATTGATATATAAAAGAAGGGGCTTTGGGATCGCATTTTTTGCTTTGGGAATCTCGGGAACAGCGCTATTGATGCCTGCACTCTCTATCCCCGATGGAATTCCGAGCCCCGCTGCGACAATGGCGCGATTCGCACCCTGGGAGGATGTTGCGGATGCCGAGAAGGGTAACCCCCACCTGCGGGACGTAACATATCAGGTTCAGCCGTGGCTTTTATTTCTCCGTCACGAGATGAGGCAGGGGAGGCTTCCGTTCTGGGATCCTCATCAATTCTCGGGAGCTCCTTATTGGAGCAACGGCTCAAGTGCTCCTTTATTCCCATTGCATCTGTTGTTTGTGGTATTACCCCTTCAATTGTCGTTTGTCATGCTGCCATGGCTCAGGTTCGTTATTGGGGGACTGGGCGTCTGGTATCTTGCAAGAGAGCTGGGATTGGGGTCACGCGGTTCGCTGATAGCCTGTCTCATATACCCGCTCTCGGGTTTACCCGTCGCATGGCTTTTGGTTCCCATGTCAAACGCCTTTGCGCTTGTTCCCTGGGTTCTCTGGTCTGTAGAGCGGATTGCAAACGGAAAAGGCGGCTGGCGGTTGTTGAGTGTGACCGCAGGGCTCGAGCTATTAGCCGGACATCCCGAGACAGTGATTCATACGGCGATGATATCTACTCTATACTTGCTTGTCAGGGGTTCTCAAGATTTGTTGCGGTCGTGGGCCGGTTTTGCCTTCGGCTGGATTGTGGCTGCGGCGCTCTCGGCCGTTGTGACTCTTCCTTTTTTATTTACTTTATTCGAAAGCAGTAAATGGCTGTATGAGGGTAGCGGCGGGGGTGCCGAAATTAACTGGATTGCAATATTGGTTCAGCCCTTAAGGATTGTCCTCCCGGAGATGACTGGGAACCCGGCTTCGGGTACCTGGTGGGGACCTTTTAACTACATAGGGACTACAGTATATGCAGGTACATTAACGATTTTGCTGGCTTCTGCAGGGTTGAGTGATTTTTGGAAAGACAGACGGTGGCTTGCGATATTGGCGATTCTCATTTTTTCTTTTCTTGCTGTATACATACTGCCGCTGGAATATGATCTTATCAAACAAATACCCGTTTTCGGTAAATTGCTTCATCACCGGCTCAGGTTTGCCATTGGACTTTCGCTTGCTCTGCTTGCGGGATTCGGATTTAACCGCTGGATTGAAGGTTCTGGCAAAACCCTATTAATCGGGACATCTATGGTGGCGTTATTGCTGGGTGTTGCATGGTTTGGTTTTATAGAATTGTGGGAGGAAAGGGGATCTGTAGGCACTCAGCTCTATTGGACAATATGGGTCTTGGGATCTGCAATAATTTTTTCATTTTCACTTTTCCTCAAACCTGATTATAGAAAGTACATATGGCCCGCCATACCGGTGATTCTGGTTATAGATCTCCTGGCTGCTCATGGCAATATCAATCCGGGATTGTCCCTCAGGAAGCTCTATCCCGTCACCCCAGCGATTGAGTTCCTGAATGATAAGCCCGGCCGCGTTGCCGGGGTAGGGGGGTCGCTCCATCCTAACGCGGCTATGGTATACGGACTTTATGATATACGAGGAGATAATGTAATAAAGCTGGAACGATACGAAAGAGTTTATTCGACTTTTTCAACCCGATATGACCCGGTTTATTTTCTTCCGATAGCCGATTGGAATTCTCCGATGATTCGAAAACTAGGTGTAAAGTGGATATTGACTCCTCCTGGGTATGGGGCTCCCGTAGAAGGATTGAAAAAGCTATATGATGGAGAGGATGCCTCTATATACCGGTTAGATGATGGACTGCCGGTTGTACGATGGCTTGGGACCGGCGATACAGATGAAGACCTGGAGATTGGGCTCAGAGTTGACGAGCGGCTGCCAGGCTACTGGCTTATTTCGTGGGATTCTCCTGTGGAAAAGACATTGGTCGTTGCGGAGACTTGGGACAGAGGTTGGAGAGCAAGACTTGGGCACGGCCCTGGTGGATGGTTTACACCGGAAGTCGCGGACCGAGTTCTTATGGGCATTCATGTAGGTCCCGGATCCGGGCAGTTAGAACTCAGCTACATTCCCTATGGCTTGATTCCGGGTGTCATAATTTCCTTAGCGGGACTTTCGTTGCTGGTCATTTCCGCATTTATATCTTATGGCGAACAAAGGCGTTTTACTCGCTGATCGGAAGAGCATGCCTCATTTTCAACAATCTTGGATAACGAAATGTCTTAGTGCATTCATGTAATCTTTTTCAATCTGTGATGCTTTTCTACTTTCTCTTGACGAGGTGAATTGATTTCTGCCAAAAATAACCGGCGGCATTTGCCAACTGCGATACTATTATCAAATAAGTGAGAAATAATTTATTCCTTCTGGAATTTTCCCAGGGATAGAGAATTAAATTGCGGTAAAACGCAAGAGGCTCGATTCTCATGGCTTCCTGATTGCGAACAGCGCGAATGCTATGAAAGCGATGCGCCCCTCTGCCGTAATTAAAATGCTGTTTGACGAATTTCCGAAAGCTTAGCGCGTGAGCGTGATGTACCACTACCTCGGGGGCGTAAAGGGTTTTATAACCCTTGTGGATACAGCGGTCGCAGAATTCCCTGTCCTCCGCAGCTGCGAGCGGAAAAGTGACGTCGAATCCCCCAATTCCCCAGTAAAGCTCCTTTGAGAGAGCTAAGTTGTTTGAAGTCAGAAATCGCGCGCTCTCCCTGTTGTAGTAGGAGAACAGAAAATCGGAGATGAGCTGTGTTGCCGTAGAATATAGATTGTCGGACAGGTCATTCACAGTCCGTCCGGCGATTACGGAATCTGCATTTTGACGGATTCTTTCCTCCAGCTTCCGGAGCCAGTCCGGCGAGGGCCTGCAGTCATCATCGGTAAAGGCGAGATATATGCCTCTTGCCTCAAGAGCCCCGCTGTTTCTTGCCGTTGCGGGTCCTGCATGATCCTGGTAAATAGGCCTCACGACCATAATTTCTTTAAAATTTTGGACAATCTCATCGGTAGGATTGTTGCTTCCGTCATCGACCACTATAACTTCAATATCATTCAGGTTATAGCTCAGCTTTGCTATCGAACTGAGACATGAGTCCAGCTGTTTCGGCCGCCCGTAAGTAGGAATGATTATCGAGAAAATGGGATTTTGGCTTCGCATGGCATCATAAGACTATATTGCGGTGTATCAATCACGGACCGGTATTTCATCTATGAATAGTGAGTTTGTGATAATATCATGAGTTAAGAGATCGGTAAACACGGAACTTATTTCGTTCCATTTTCGTTATTCGAGAATAATAGCTGGCTCCTTACCTCCGCTCGTATAGTTTTCAGTCCGGATTCAACATGGAATCAGTCAAGACCTTATACATTACAAATATTTATAGAGCTAATAGAGGTATGTAAAGATGAATCAAAGACAAAATAAGAAACTATCGGAAAACAACAAACTTACCCGCAAGCAGCACCAAGCAGTAGCAGTCTGTTGACTTGCCGAGTTTTGAGAAATCAAGAGCAACTCCGTGCCCATAAGCCCATAAATCCTGATGGAGCTAGAGAAATTATTAGAAGTCAAGAATCCGAATTTGATAAACCGTGTTCTATTTTGTCTTTATGAATATGTTGGTGTTGTTATTGTTATAAATCAGTCCCTCTTTCCTTTCTAAGCATTTTCTAAGAACCATCCATAATTCTTGACACCATACAGAATCAATAGACTATTAAGTTTTACATATTTATGTTCCCATACACACTTTATACCCGAGACTAAATGTAGGGCCTAGGCCTATCTTAATCTTATGGACTAAGAACTACTTTAATAGCCCCCTCCTTTCTTTGATCCATAAGCTTATACCCTTCAGCAGCCTGATCCAAAGGTAGACTATATACTATATGTGTTGGATCTAATTTCTTAGCCTCAACAATAGATAAAAGCTTCGAGGCGTAACCTCTTGATGGGGCGACACCACCCCGCAAATTCAGATTCCGCAGGAAAAAGTCAGTCATGTTCATCGGAAAAGGTTCGTAGAAAAGTCCGATAAAAGAAACCGTTCCCCCAGCCCTTACAAGTTGTATAGACGACTGAAGTGAATCAGTAGTACCCACGCCCTCTATTATAACGTCTGCCCCTCTACCATCGGTTTCCGCTTTGATTTTTTCGCTTGGATCTTCTTTTAAGGAATTTATAGTTATATCGGCACCGTACTTTTTAGCGATCTTAAGCCTGTCATCATGATGTCCTATTGTGAAGACCTTAGAAGGATTGAAAAGCGTTGCGCAATATGTGGCGAAAAGACCGACAGCCCCATCACCGAGAACAGCTACAACATCCCCTGGTCGAATCTCTCCCTTAACCGCACCGTGGTAACCAGTTGCAATGTTGTCTCCAATGAAAAGGACTCTTTCATCGTTGCTGTCATCAGCAAGGCTCTCAGGGACCTTTACCAATGTGCCATCCGCTAATGGAACCCTAACATATTCCGCCTGACATCCAGGATTGCCGCCAAGAATGTCACCAAATCCAAAACATCCCCCATAGAGACAGGATGTAGTAAGACCCTTTTTACAAAAATAGCATTGACCACAGCTTATCCAAAAAGGACTCAGTACCTTATCGCCTTTTTTGAAGGATTTAACTTCACTACCTACTTCTTCAACATAACCTATGAACTCATGTCCCACACAATCACCCTCTTTGAGTGGAAACCGCCCATGATATATATGTAAATCTGTACCACAAATTGAACACTTGGTAACCCTGCAAATTGCATCGGTAGGTTTCTCGATCCTCGGATCGGGAACATTATCTACCCTTACATCCATTAACCCATGGTTTACTGCTGCTTTCATTTTTAATTACCTCCACTTGATTTATTTTATCTTTTATCTCTAAGTTCGAACTTCTTTTTGAGGTATAAACCCCCGTAGTCATAAAAGGGAAAATTACTGTGACCTTAAGGTGCTTCGTTACCGATAAATTCACCGTTCCGCACGGTGTTATCACAAACTGGATGTGCAAGGTCACTTGGGGGATCAATACCTATATAAATGATATCGTCTGCCAATGCTCCGCTCGGTGGATTTAGTTCTGCCAGATCACGGACCCTCTTAGCTATTTCATGGTCGGCACAGGACGTATCACCACTCACCCCAAGCGCACCGATAATCTCGCCGTCAGAGTTGTATAGTGGTACTCCCCCTCCGAACGTGATGATACCACCAGCAATCTGCCCGATCCCGCCACCTGAGCCACTCGTTGGTGCAAGAAATTTGGGATTAAAAGGGTTTGAGTCGTTTAGACCAAAGAGTGAATGACCGGGTTGGGAGAGTGTGTAGAGGCGGGCGGTCGAAAGT
>MFCJ01000126.1:2057-20308 GCA_001775255.1 Candidatus Dadabacteria bacterium RIFCSPHIGHO2_12_FULL_53_21 | reverse complement strand
GGATAGTGCTTACGCTATTGGCGGTATAGGCTTTGGCTTTCGCGATCGCCTGGCTGACCGGCAATGTCTCCCTCGGATCATCAGATGACGTGACAAACCCACAGATTTCTCCGTCCTCGTTGACGATTGCCCCCCACATGCGCGCTCCTCCGAAAAGTCCACCTACACAACCGGTAGTAGTAACAGCACCTTGAGTGCACTCGGACCCGCCAAGATCTTCACTAATTCCTGTGTTACCAGATGCCGTTTGTAAAAGAGTCTTCAACTCTGAACTGGTAGGAAGCCCGGCGCATTTTCCTGCCGCTTCTACATCTTGGCTTACAGCGAAGGCTAAAAGAACGACACCAATAACAATACCAACTGAAGCATTGAATTTTTTCATGGCATATCTCCTCATTTTGCCTAAAACTTAGGTTGATTATAAAAACACGCAAATAACGGTCAGCCCGAAATATGTAGACCCAGACAGAGTTTGCCGACGTACGGTCTACCAGAGTGAATAGACCACCGGACCACCAGCGGGCAACGCCGAGATCTTGCACTTGCCGGCCCACTTCACAAGGGCGGAGAAGTCCTGCCAATTCTCAGAGCCCTGCTTCCAATGGTCCGCCACACCAGCCTGAGTCTCGTACACTTCAGTCAGAACATAATTCATGTTACCTGTTGGTTTAGACGATGGGTCTACCGGGTTTGACAACTCCGGTCCCCTCGAGAGGTTGTATATCAGTAGGGCCTTATCCCCATCTCGGTAGTGCGATTTCTCCATCCACGCCGCGTGGCTACCCCAGATACGGTCGCCTTCCTCCACCGTGTCCGGGGGGGCCGTGAAGATGATGGTGAGCTGAATTTTTCCTTTGTGTGACATAATTTAAACCTCCTATTTTGTGATTTTGAATATACTAAAGTGCAACAAGTGTGCCACCTATTACAGTAGGTCAGGCAAATGTCGCTAAAGCCCTTGTCAGAAAAGGTTTTTTTAAGCTTTTTGATTTGTATAAATGAATCTGAGAGCGTAAAGACTTTGACAAAAACGTAAACCATTGTTGACGCCAACGTAAACAAAGGTTTACAGATATAATGCGATCTAATTCAGAAGAAGAAAGAAGACTCTCTTTATATATTTCTCCAGATTCTTTCGGGGAGACAGTCTTGATCCATTTAAACTCTTCAAAAAGTGATTACAACCGCACTCCATAAGATTCCAACTCAAGATCAAAATAGTAAATACATTATAGTTGAGAGGGGATTGAGATTCAGATTAAGTGGGATAGGCCGCCATCAATAACTAAATTACTTCCGGTTACCCAGTTTTCAGTGGCGAGGTAAAGTGCCATCCGAGCAATTTCTTCAGGTTGTCCCATTCTTTTCATAAGATGACGACCACTCACGAATTCGAGTACCTGTTGAAGTTTTTCTTCACCATACATCTTTTTAAAGATTGCAGTGTCTATTCCACCGGGACTTATTGTATTCACTCTCACATCAGGGGCGAGTTCTTTAGCCCATAATTGAGTTAGCATAATCACTGCGGCTTTGGAAGCGGAATAAACGCTATAGATAGGCATCCCTCTAAAACCAAAGACTGAGCCGATGTTGATTATATTCCCATGGGTCTTCTTAAGCTCTGGAATGGCAGCCTGGGTTAGGGCAAAAAGTCCTCTAACATTGGTGTTAAAAATGATGTCGAATTCTTGAATTGATGTTTGGGATATTGATTTGTAGATACTAGTTCCTGCATTGTTTACAAGAATATCCAATTTCCCATACTCACCGAGAACTGTATCGAGAGTAGCCTTACACAGCTCTACTTGAGTGATGTCGGCTTTTATCGTTTTAATTTCACCTCCGAGCTTTTCATTAGCCGTCTGAAGTTCATTATTCTCTAGTCCTGTGATTACTACTTTGGCGCCCGCCTCAGTAAAAACTTTTGCAATCCCAAATCCAATGCCTTCTGATCCGCCGGTGATGAGTACTACTTTGTTTTCTATTTTCTCATAGCTCATATAAACATCTCTGCTTTCATTATTTGTAGGAGCTTTCACTGACCTTATTTAGATATTTCATTGCCTTATCTTTTTACTGTAGTGGAGTAGAAGAATATCCAATTCCCCAGTATTAAATATTTTCCTCCGAGCGTTCTTTTAAGTTCACGACACTTCTTCAAGTAGTGCCTTTGCCTCCATTAGGTCTGCGGTTTCAAACCCCTCCGTGAACCAGCCGTAGATATCGACCAGCATCTTACGGGCTTCTTCTTTCTTGTCTTGTTTCTGCAAAAGACGACTCATACTCATCACCGCCCGCAACTCTAAAGATTTTGCACACTGTTGGCGTGCAATATCAATAGCCTGACGAAAACAGGCTTCACCCTCGGCTTGTAGTGAGCTTTGTCGAACTGCTTGATTCTCAGGAGAAAGGGCTAGCAGTAGCTCCCCCTTGAGCCTATATAGCTCTGCCTCATAGAAACGCTCTCCATTTTTCTGCACTGTGTCCAGCGCCTCGGCTAGCACAGTTAGCCCCTCTTCGGCCTGTCCTCCTTTCCCATACGCCTCGGCCATCAGGGCAAGAAAATACGATCGTGCCACCTCTGACCCCTGGGCTTGCCGGACGGTCAGGCCACTACCCATCTGTGTAATACCCTCTTCTTCCTGTCCATGTTCGGCCAGCGCCCAGCCCCGCATGATAGTTCCCCACGCCTGCCAGTGCGGAAACCCCTGCTCTATAGAGAGCGCAATCAACCCCTCTGCCTGCTCTTGGACAGCTCGTCCCTCCCGCCTGAGCTGATTGAGGCGGGCAGCAAAGACCAGAGCAATAGCTAAGCTGTAAGGATGTGACAGCTCTCGGGCCAAGGTGAGAGCCTCGTGGCACCTGTTAAGGGCCTGGTCCGGATAGCCAAGATGCCAAAGGGCCCACGACGCATAGCCCCGGCAGGCCATTCCAGGATCCTGTACATATAGGAAGGCATGGGAGCGGTGTTGCTGCGGGTGGTAAAGAGCACCCCCCTGCTCCACGTGCTCTCGTGATGGGATGAGCTCTCCAAGCCAGAACAAGGTCTCCCCCAACGCCAGGTGGGCGTCCACAAGGAAATCAGGGTAAAGATTTTGTACGCTCTGGGCTAAGCTGAGAAGCTGCTCTCCCAGCTCGCGTGCTGTCTGTAACTCCGCCCGCACTCTGTAAAACTGTGCCAGTCCCCGGAGTACCGGGAAGAGCAGTGGAGTCTCTCCTAACTGCTGGCACAGCTCCCGAGCCCGGGCATAGGTTTGCTCAACTTCCGGGGCTGCATAGCCCTTAGTGGCTGTCATCGGCACGCCTAGGCTGATCTGCAGTGTTAGTTCTTGCTGGATGCGTTCTGGGGTATGCGGTAGGGCCTTAAGCAACTCCAGCACTTTGGTGAAGTGACCAATAGCTTCCACATTGGCCGAGCGTTCAACTGCTCTTTGCCCTGCCCTCTGCCAATAGACAATAGCCTGTTCCCTAAGACCCGCCTCCGTGTAGTGATGAGCCAGAAGTTCTGGCTGGGTCTCAGCGGTCTCTGGAAATCGCTCCTCCAGGACCTGTGCAATTTTCTGATGGCACTGTTGCCTTTTGCTCTTTAGCAACGATTGATAGGCTGCATCCTGAATCAATGCATGTTTGAAGAAGTACCTAGCCTGAGGCGGAAGTCCCCTCTGGTAGAGAAGTTCAGCTCCCACTAACTTAGTTAGGTGGCTCTGTAAAGTCTCTTCGTCCAGAGAGGAGATTGCCTTAAGTAACTCATAAGTAAATTCGCGTCCAATAGTTGCTCCCATTTGCGCAACCTCTTTGACTCTAGGCAGGCGATCAAGTCTAGCCATAAGCGAGTCGTGCAACGTGGCAGGGATAGCAAGCGAAAGCAGTTGAACCATAAGTTCATAGTGGCCCTCTCGTTCCCTTAGCAACCCCGACTCAAGCACCATCTTTGTCAACTCTTCAACAAATAGAGGCACTCCATCGGTCTTAGTCACTATCTGATGAGTCACCTCGGCAGGAAGAGCCTTATCTCCAGCCACTTTCTCAACCATTACCTCTACCTGTTTACGTGTTAAGCGGCTTAACGTAATCTGCGTCAGGTTTGCACGGCTAGTCCACGGCAGGCTATATTCCGGGCGAAATGTAAGCAGGACGAGGATGCGGGCAGAAGCTGCCTGGTCCATAAGTAAACTCAGATACTCGAGAGTTGAGGGATCCCCCCAATGCAGGTCTTCAATTATAAATAACACCGGATGTTTCTCAGCCTCCTTAAGCAGCCAAACCAGCAAGGCTTCCATGGTCTTCTGCTTCTGCCTCTGTGGAGTAAGATTAAGAGGTGGATAGCGATCAAGAGTCGGGAGAGAAAGTAATGAGGCAAAAAGTGGCACCATCTCCTGAAGGGAAAAGCCATACTGTTCAAGAACCCTCTCAAGCTTTTCCAGCTTCTCTTCGGGAGAATCCTCTCTCTTAAATACCAACCGCTGTAAATGATTAACCACGGGATATAAGGCGCTATTCTGGTAATAGGGTGAACAGCGACTCTCTATCCTAACGTGTGCCTCTCCTGCCAATCGTTCTTCCAATACCTGTACAAGGCGCGATTTGCCTATCCCCGGTTCTCCACAAAGTAACACCACCTGTCCCTCTCCTTCCATGACCCGCTCCCAACGCTCAAGTAAGAGTCCTACTTCCTGCTCTCTTCCTACAAGTGGGGTCAGCCCTTTCGTGACAGCTACCTCGAACCGGCTCCGGACATCACCCTCATGGAGCACACGATATACTTCTAACGGAGTCGAAACTCCCTTTAACGTATGCATACCAAGGAAATGGTAATCAAATAATCCCTCAACAAGCCTATGGGTGGCAGAACTGATCACCACTGTATTGGGCTCCGCTATACTCAGTAGTTGAGTGGCAACGTTTGGTGTCTCGCCCACTATAGCTATGGATTCGGGTACGTTTTCTACTCCCATCCCTCCTATAACAACAAGTCCTGTATGTATTCCTACGCGCACCTGTAGAGGTATTTGTAATTGTGTGTTTTGTAGGGGCAATTCATGAATGGCCCCTACAATTTCCAATCCTGCGAACACTGCCCTTCTTGCGTCATCCTCATGAGCAAGTGGAAAGCCAAAGTAAACTAATATCCCATCTCCAAAGTATTTTGCTATACGTCCTTCAAAACGGCTGATCACCTTTGAACAAACATCCAGATAAGTGCGTATAATCTCGCGCAGGTCTTCAGCATCAATTTGTTCCGAGATAGCCGCAAAACCTACTAAATCACAAAACATCACGGTTAGATGGCGGCGCTCAGCCTGTAGTGAGTCCAGTCGAACTGCTTCTGGCACTTTACTTTCAATCTCAATAGGTCCAACCTGCGCGCTTTTGTCCTCTTGCTCGTCCTGCTTTCTATCAATCTCGATGGTCTTGGCAGTTGGTGTTTGGTTTGTGATTGGTGTGTCGCTCTCACCATAAAGCTTGGTCTGTGACAGATTTTCGAGTTTTTTTATCTTCTTTATCAGTCCCTGTCTTGTAAGTCCCAGAATCTTGGCAGTCTTTTGTTTATTTCCTCCGCTTTTTTCTAGTGCCTCTTTTATTATACGAATCTCAATTTCCTCTACTGCTTCTTCTACCGCTTTTTTAAGAGTATGAGAGGGCTCTGAAAATATGGAGTGAACTTGTCGAACCTTATCTAGATTTTGCACCACACTTACGACGTTTTCTGAAAGGTTGCTTACATCAATAACATCACTATCGGCTAAAGTTGCTGCACGCATTACCTCATTCCCCAGTTCTCTAACATTTCCTGGCCAACTGTAGTTTACAAGGCATTCCATTACCTCAGAAGAAAAATGCATAGGGCCCCTTCTCAGTTCACTTGCAAAGCTACTTAAGAAATACTGTGCAAGAAGAGGAATATCCTCCTTCATTTCACGGAGTGGAGGCATATGAATATGGATAACATTTAATCGGTAATACAGGTCTTCACGGAAGGTTCCCTTCTTTATCTCATTTTTTAAGTCTTTGTTTGTAGCCGCAACAACCCTTACATCTACATTAATCGTACTTCGTCCTCCAACCCTCTCGAGTTTTCTCTCCTGAAGCACACGAAGGAGCTTTGTCTGTGCAGGAAGACTCATATCTCCGATTTCATCCAGAAACAGAGTCCCGCCACTTGCCATCTCTATCTTTCCTACTCTCCTTTCTACTCCTGTGGCAACTCCCTTCTCTATCCCAAATAGCTCACTCTCAAGCAGGTTTTCTGGCAGTGCCGCACAATTGATATCTATGAAGGGTTTTCCAAAACGGGGGCTGTTGTAGTGGATTGTACGTGCCACAAGCTCCTTCCCCGTACCGCTTTCCCCGGTAATAAGAACATTTAGAAGGCTGTCGGAAACCTTTTCTATTAGTCTTATTACCTCTTGTATTCTCGGACTTGTTCCAATAATGTTACTTACAAAGAACCTGCCTCTAGTTTTTTCGCTGTTTTTGTCCTTGGGGTTCATAGTAGCGCTCTTTCTATTTTGAAACTATCTTAGTCACGGGTGAACTCGAGTTTAAGTAAATAAAGAGATGTATTAATCATAACTTGCGATATATGATGTATACGTATCACATTCTTTATCATCCATCCTGCCTGCTTTCGTCCCTGCTCATTTATGTTAATTGCCCCAAAATATTTACTTTATTTCGGTAACATCACTTTCTGATCATCATACAAAACTAGTTTATCATAAAGTCCTTATAAAGGGATGAATCATGTTTAATTAAAACTTATGCCTCTTGTTAAATAAGTAAAAAATGATCCGACTGCTTTTATTAAATACAAAATTCCATCAAGCAGTACCGCTGTGGCATATAAGTTCATGGACTGCCTTAGTGAGATAATAGTAAGCTCCCTCCTTTCTAAGCATTTTCTAAGAACCATCCGTAATTCTTGCCACCATACAGAATCAATAGACTCTATGGAACAGATGGAAATCGTTTATGAAAGGTGACTTAGAGATATTTCAACGTCCCGGAAATTTATGAATACCCCCTAAATAGGTCTTGAAAACCGGCGTCCGCAAGGACTTGGGTGTTCGAATCCCTCGCCCTCCGCCATAGAGAGCCGCCTGTCCGGCTGGGCAACCTATGTATTTTTAATCTTAGGCATAACCGTATGTTATAGCTTGACTTTTCTCGTCTCAGGTAGTTTAATTGAAATTATATCAAAGAGTTAGGGAGGGATGATATGAAAAGGATAAAGGTGAGTATTGCCGCTTTATTGTTTGTTGCGCTCCTTGCTTTGAATTCATACGCCGCGCCAAGCCCTGCGCCCCAGCCGCCCACCTGCCAGGGTAAAACGCCGACTATCGTGGGAACGAACGGGAACGATACCCTGAACGGGTCGCTCGGACCAGACGTAATAGTCGGGCTCGGGGGGGACGACCAGATAAAGGGGCTCGACGGGGACGACGTAGTTTGCGGAGGCGACGGCGCCGACACGGTCACCGGCGGTGGGGGAGAGGATATACTTTATGGAGACGCCGGGAACGACAACCTCAGAGGCGGAAAGGGCAACGACGTGGCATACGGCGGCGACGGAGATGATTACCTCGAAGGGAACGACGGGGAAGACTTCCTCGACGGAGGAATGGGCACCGACGGCATTGACGGCGGGAAAGATCAGGATAAATGTATTAACTACGAGTCCCATCAGAGATGTAATGTGGATTAACGTTGCCGTAATCAACCGGATATATTCCCCGGCGCGTATAAAGGGTTGACGCGCTATATAGCGTAATTGAAAATATTGATTTCCCGTTAACGGCTTGTTCTCGGATAAGATGAGCGGAAGGCTTTATATCGTTTCAACCCCCATAGGAAACCTCGAAGACATAACACTCCGGGCGCTTAAGGTATTGAAGGAAGCGGACGTCATCGCCTGCGAGGATACAAGGACCACGAGAAAGCTCCTTACACGGTATGCGGTCGAAACACCCCTCGTCAGCTACCACGAGCACAACGAGATCGAAAAGGCGAAAGAACTCCTCTCGATACTCCGGGAAGGAAGGAGCATAGCGCTCGTATCGGACGCCGGGACCCCGTGCATTTCGGACCCCGGATACAGGATCGTCAAGCTCGCGTCGGAGCACGGTATCGAGGTGCTGTCGATACCGGGGCCTTCTGCCTCCGTATCGGCATTGAGCGTCTCGGGGCTGCCCACTTCAAGCTTCGCTTTCTTCGGTTTCCTGCCGAGGACGAAGAAGCATTTAACCGACTATCTCTCGCGTATAAAGAATTATCCGGAAACCCTCGTGTTTTACGAATCCCCCAACAGGGTCACGAAGACGCTCCGCGCGATATCGGAAGTATTCGGAGACCGCAATATATCTCTCAGCCGCGAGATGACGAAGCTATATGAGGAGACATTGAGGGGCAAGGTCTCGGATGTGCTCGAAGCGCTCGTGAAACGAAACGAGATTAAGGGCGAGGTGACGATAGTGGTTGAGGGGGCTTCAAGTGAAATCGGGGAAACCGATCCGGAGACTATCGACAGGATGCTGGTTCAGCACAAAAAAATCGGATCGAGTCTTAAGGATGCCGTCAAAATGGTGTCCGGGGAATCCGGGTATTCGAAGAGTAAGACTTATAAGAGGGCGCTCCAGATATGGGGGCGGGAATAAGGATAAATTATCTTTTCAGATGAGCTTCACTTCTCTTTCTTATCTAAGTGCTTTTTCACGAGCCTGTCCTTCTCCACTTCAGAACCGACCCTTACCTGCTTCTCGATTTTCTGTTTCTCCCCCGCCGCCTCACCTTGAATCTTTGCCTTGCACTCATCGCAGATAGAGGATTCTGACGGCTTTCCGCAAATCATGCACACCTTCTTCTTTTCCTTCTTCTCGGTCATTATGATCGCTCCCTTGTATAATTTTACCGAATACTGTTAGCCGGAGATGAAAAAAATTTTCATTCCCCGCGAATCAGTCCTAAATATCCGGCCTTCTTTCTTTCCATCCGGCGTGCTGCTCGTATGCGTGCGCGACATGGATAACCGAGCCTTCATCGAAAGGTTTACCCAGCACCTGAATCCCGATCGGGAGCCCGTCCGTGGAAAATCCGCAGGGGATAGATATCCCCGGGAGCCCCGCGATGTTGCACGGTATGGTCAGGACGTCCGATAGATACATCTTTATCGGGTCGCCGGTTTTTTCTCCGAACCTGAATGCCACTTCGGGCGCTGTGGGGGCCATGATTACATCGACCTTATTGAAAGCCTCGTCGAAGTCCCTTTTAATGAGGGTCCTCACCCTCTGGGCCTTCAGGTAATAGGCGTCGTAGTAGCCTGCGGACAGGGCATAGGTCCCGAGCATTATCCTTCTTTTGACCTCGTTCCCGAACCCCTCCGCCCTCGTCCTGAAGTACATGTCCCTTAGTGTTCCGGCGCCCTCCGCCCGGAAGCCGTATTTCACGCCGTCGTATCGTGCGAGGTTCGAGCTCGCCTCGGAGGGGGCGATTATGTAGTAAGTCAGGACTGCGTATTCAGTATGCGGCAGGGATATGTCGATTATCTCCCCGCCGAGGTCCTCTACGAGAGCGATCGCCTTTTTCGCTGCCTCTTCCACCTCTCTGTCCATACCGGGAATGAAATACTCCCCGGGCACCCCCACCTTCACGCCCTTTATGCTGTCTTTAAGGCTCAGCGTATAATCGGGCGCGGGGGTATTAACGCACGTCGAGTCCCTCGGGTCGTGCCCCGATATCGCGTTCAGGATCAGGGCCGTATCCTCGACTGTCTTCGTTATGGGGCCCGCCTGGTCGAGCGACGACGCGAACGCTATCATGCCGAACCTGCTCACGCGCCCGTAGGTAGGCTTCATTCCAACGACGCCGCAGAAGGAGGCCGGCTGTCTTATGGAGCCGCCCGTGTCGGTGCCTACGGACCCCAGGCATAGTGAAGCGGCCGTAGCCGCCGCTGACCCGCCGCTCGAGCCGCCGGGGACCCTCTCGATGTCCCACGGGTTCTTCGTCGGGCCGAAATAGGAGGTTTCGGTCGATGAGCCCATTGCAAACTCGTCCATGTTATTCTTGCCGATTATTACCGCGCCCGCGTCGAGAATCTTTTTCGTGACGGTCGCGTCGTATGGGGGGAAGAAGTTCTCAAGCATCTTCGAGCCGCATGTCGCGGGGACGCCCTTCATGACGAATATGTCTTTCAATCCGAGGGGTATGCCGTGAAGAGGGCCGCGGTATGCGCCCGATGAAATTTCCTCTTCCGCTCTCTTCGCCGCGTCACACGCCTTTTCCGCCATCACCGTGATATAGGAATTGAGCTTCCCGTCGAGCTTCGAGATTCTATCTAGGACCGATTCGGTAAGCTCCTTCGGGGAAATCTCCTTTTTCTTTATAAGCCTGGATGCTTCCCCTATCGATAAAAACGGGAGTTCCATTAAAACCTCTCCTTAGTCTTCAATTACCTGGGGGACGACAAAAAAACCGTCTTCCTCCTGCGGGGCGTTCTCGAGGGCTTCTCCGGCGGTGAGCCACTCCTCTACAGCGTCTTCCCTGAGAGGGGTTGCGAGGTCGAGCACGTGGGATGTGGGCGCGACGTCCTTCGTGTCGAGCTCGTTCAGCTTTCCTATGTATGTAAGAATATTTCCGAGCTGCTCGGTGAATTTGCCGAGCTCTTCCTCTTTGAATTCGAGCCTTGCAAGCTCCGCGACCTTAATGACGTCGTCTCTCGTGATTTTCATTCGATTCTCCCGACTGCCGTGTTCCTCCAGGAATATGCGAGGAACAATCATGCCTCAATGCGAGCAGAGCTCCTCTGCGAAATCGATTACGTCCGCTTCGAGCTTTACTCCGTCAAGCCTGTTTATCTCCTGTACACCCGTGGGGCTCGTCGTATTTATCTCGGTAATATACCCCCCGATGACGTCTAAGCCGACGAAGTAGAGGCCGTCATTCCTGAGTCTGGGACCGAGGGCTTCGCAAATCTTCAAATCCCTATCGGTGAGCTCCGACTTGGCCGGGCTCCCTCCCGAATGGAAGTTGCACCTGAATTCTCCGCCCGGCTTCGGCACCCTCAATACCGCTCCGAGGGGCTCTCCGTTAAGGAGTATAATCCTCTTGTCCCCCTCGCTCACTTCCTTGATGAACTTCTGCGCGAGCACGTACTGTTTTCCGAAGTTGGTTACGGTCTCGAGTATCACGTTCGAGTTCCTGTCTCCCTCACGGACATAGAAAACCCCCTCCCCCCCGTGGCCGTCGAGGGGCTTCACGACTATCTCCCCACCCGCCTCGGTCAGGAACTTGTTGAGCTGCTCTATATCCTTCGTTACGACCGAGCTCGGTATCCATTCGGGGAAGTAGAGTGTGTAAAGCTTCTCGTTCGACTCCCTTATGCCCCGCGGGTCGTTTATCACCTTCGTTTTGTTCTGGTCTATGAGGCTCAATATGTAAGTCGCGTATATATAGTCCTGGTTGAACGGGGGGTCTTTCCGCATCCATACCGCATCGAATGTCTCCATCTCGACCGTTTCGCTCCCGCCGAGCTCATAGTAGTCAGCGCCCCTTTTAAGGGTTATCAGGGCGGCGCTGCCGAAGGCCTTCGCATTTTTTACGAAGAGGTCTTTGAGCTCCAGGTAAAAGACCTCGTGCCCCCTCGCCTGGGCTTCGAGCATCAGGACAAAGGTCGTATCCTTCTCCGTGTTTATGGTCCCCACCGGGTCCATGACGAAAGCCATTCTGAGCTTCATTCCATATATCCTTAAGGTTTTAGATGATGCCGTTTGATTCTACCGAATTTTATGGTTGCGGACAAATACACACGAGGCCGCAGACCCAAATATATATAGTCCCTGACGGCGCTTCATGTATACTTTGAGGGTATATATTAGCAGCTTAAACGTCCCCAGGCGGTGGATAAAACGGAAAAGCAAATTCCAACACCTGAAGAAATAGCCGAAGAAAACAGGAAGCTCAGACTCCTCCGCCTTATGGTCGATTTGACTATATCCCTCATGTATCAGACAAATCTGACGAGGGAGGAGGCGCTCGAGCATTTTGAAAAAGTCAGGAGTTTTGCGCTCAGGCTCTTTCCGGGGAAAGAACTCGCCTTCGAGCTTATTTACGCCCCCAGATTCAAGAGGGTGATAGGGGATATCTATGGGTATCATTGATACCGACCTGCTCGAAGACCTCTACCGGGGGGGCCCGTCCTCAGTCGCCCGCGCGCTCGAATTCCAGAGGGAATTAAGTAAAAAAGTCATAATAAAGAAAGAACTGAAAGAGCTGAGAACGGTTGCCGGGGCAGACCTGTCAATCCTAAAGAACGAGAAAAAGCTCATTTGCGGGATAGTATTGTTTTCATATCCCGACCTCACGGAAATCGAGCGGGTTTATACCGTTAGCGATGAGAAATTCCCCTACATACCGGGCTTGCTCGCTTTCAGAGAAGGGCCCGCAATTATTGAGACGTTCAAAAAGCTGGGACAGAGGCCTGACCTCCTGATCATAGACGGCCAGGGGATAGCTCACCCCAGGGGCTTCGGCATCGCATGCCACGTCGGCGTATTACTGGATATTCCGGCCATGGGGATCGCAAAAAAGAGGCTTTACGGTAAATACGCCGAGCCGGGGGAGAAAAGGGGTTCCTGGAGCCCTTTGCTGTCGAAGGAGGGTGATGTTATAGGCTCGGTCCTGAGGACGAGGGATAATACGAAGCCCGTCTTCGTGTCTCCGGGCCATAAGATCGACACGGAGTCGGCGAGGGAGATTGCCCTTGTGTGCGCGAGGGGGTACAGGATACCCGAACCGACCAGGCGCGCAGATATTTATGTCGCCGAGCTCAAAAAAGGAGTGTATGACCGTGCCTGAAAGGTTCTCATGGGTAGTCGAGGGTGTGATTGCGGGTATGGAAAGGCCGGGGCTCTTCAGCAGCTTTGAGGATGACCTCGAATTCCTGAGAGGGGAGGGCATCAGCGCGATAGTGAACCTCGAAGAAAAAAAGTATGCCAGGGAATATGAAGGCTTTATAGTGAAGCACATACCTGTCAATGACTTCAAGGCCCCCGGGCTTGAGGATTTCGGAGAATTCGTGGATTTCGTCAATGGCCGGCTCGCCGAAAGCAGGCGTATTGCCGTTCATTGCTATGCCGGGATGGGAAGGACTAATTTAATGCTCGCATGCTTTCTTATGCATCATATGAGGATCGACCCCGGTACGGCCCTCGACGTCGTAAAGATGAAAAGGCCCTTTCATGTAGTCACCTGGGAGCAGGAGGAGGCACTAAGGGATTATTTCTTCATGATAAGGGACAGTTTGGAGATTCCCGGGTTAAGGAGATAAGCGTTGCCGCCGGGGGTGGATTTTCTGGTATATCGGCTTCTTATCTGGTAGATTATAAGCGCCGGGGTTCTGAAATGGCTTCGGAGCGGGGGTTGTCATGGGTTACTCGAAAGAACTGCTCGAACAGTTGAATTACGGCGAAGGGGAGACTCTTTACGGGGATACGCCGCTTGCGATACTGAAGGCTTTCCTCCAGTCGGGGGTGAGCTACCTCGGGGGTTATCCGGGCTCTCCGACGGCCGGGCTCATCGATGTCATCTCCGACGCATACGAACCGGTACTCAAAAAAAAGGGAATATACTTCGACTGCTCCGGCAATGAGGCGTCTGCCGCGGCGCTGTTGTCAGCGTCGATCAGCTATCCGATGCGAGGCTGCGTGAACTGGAAAATAGTGGGCACGAACGTCGCCTCGGATGCCCTTTCACACATATCGTCCTCGGGCGTTACGGGCGGGGCGCTGATAATAGTCGGGGAAGATTACGGCTGCGACAGCACGTGCGTGGCCGAAAGGGCGCTGCCGTTCGCGCTTAAGTCAACGATGGCAGTGATCGATCCGAGGGGAGACCTCGAGCACGTGGCCAAGATGGTCGAGGCCGGTTTCGAGCTTTCGGAATACTCGAACATGCCGGTCATGTATCTGCTGTCTACCAGGGTAGCCCACATAATGAACAAGATGACCTGCCGGGACAACAAGGAGCCCAAGATCAGCATGATCAACCGGCTGGACGACCTCATAACCGATCTCGAAAAAATCCCCCTCCCTCCTTTCACTTTCGACCATGAAAAGAAGAAATACCATGAGAGGATACCGGCCGCGAAAAGGTTCATACTCGAGAGGAAGCTGAACGAGTTCTTCGAAGGCGCCGAAAGCAGTATGGGGATTATCACTCACGGAATGATATACAACTCACTGATGAGGTGTTTATACAACCTCGGGGAAGCGAGCCTTTACGGCGAGTGCAGGGTACCGATACTCAACCTGAACGTCACTAACCCGCTCGTGCCCGAGGAAATAATACTCTTCCTCCGGGACAAGAAAGCCGTGCTCATCGTCGAAGAAGGCATGCCCAATCTCATGGAAGAACAGATAAGGGCTATCGCACAGAGGGCGAAGCTCGGCCTCGATATATTCGGGAAGGATATTCTTCCGCAGGCCGGTGAATATACGCCCGACCATATCGCAAAGGGTGTCGGACAATTCCTGCTCAAGAATACCCTGTCCGATTATGAGAAAGAGAGAATAAAAGAGAGAAGCGAATTCACGGAAAAACACAAAGAGAGGGCTGCAAACTTTTTAAAGCAGCCGGTTACGAAAAGGAACCCTGTTTTCTGTACGGGGTGTCCGGAAAGGCCGATTTTCACGGCGATCAAAATACTCGAAGAGGACTACGGGAGATCATATTACGCGTCCGACATAGGGTGTTATTCGATGAGCGGCCTCCCGCCTTTCGATCTGAGCAACTCGATTACCGGCATGGGCATAGGTCTCGCGTCCGCGGGCGCGCTGTCGAGAATGGCGAATAAGAGGGTCATATCGTTCATGGGAGACGGTACTTTCTGGCACAGCGGCCTCACGTCGAGCGTCGCGAACGCCGTGTACAACAACCAGAACGCCATTTTGATTATTCTCGAGAATTTCTGGACGTCCATGACCGGGCACCACGAGAACCCCGCCTCCGGCAAGAACATGAGGCAGGAAGGGGTCGGTATGGATATAGAGAAAGCGTTGAGGGGAGCAGGAGTCAGGTGGATTAAAACGGTCGATCCTTACGACCTCAGGGAATCCATGGAAGTGCTGGGTGAAGCGTATGAAGAGGACGAGGGACTCAGGGTTATTATCTCCAGGGGCGAGTGCCAGCTGGAGAAGACCAGGAGAGAAAAGATAGTTCTGAAAAAGAATATAAAAGACGGCAGGCGCATTGTGCAGAAGAAATTAGGCGTCGACCCCGACGTCTGCACCGGCGACCACTCGTGCATGAGGTTCAACGGATGCCCTTCGCTCACGCTCAAGGATAGTCCTACGATACTGCGGGACGACCCGGTAGCGCATATAGAGCACTCGTGCGTAGGCTGCGGACTCTGCGGAGAGATAGCGCACGCGGCCGTTCTCTGCCCCTCCTTCTACAGAGTGGAGATAATAGACAACCCGTCGCTCTTCGACCGGATCGGGGCTAAAATAAACCGCTCGCTGCTTCACATGGTTTCACGGAACGGCTGGTCCGGTTAGTCGAGTTATTAATCGTCCCGGCTTCTTATCATCAAATCCGCCTTTAAAGGGAGGCTGATCATGACATTTACCCCTTCGCTTCTCTCATCGTGTTTATTCTTAAATTTCTCCGCTCTCTCTTTTAATGTATGGAATTTATTGTAAATGCTATATAAATTGTAGAAGCTATAAAAATTGTTGTAGTATGTCTCGAAAACGGATTTAACCGATTTATGATGCAGAATAAGAGCGATTTAATAAAAATATTCATCCCTGCAGTCGGCGGACAGGGCGGCGGGGTGCTCACGGAATGGCTGGTTCAGGCATTCTTTCTCGAGGAGTATGACGTGCAGGGTATAAGCCTCCCCGGCCTCTCGCAGAGGGGAGGGTCTACGGTTTACTACCTGGAGGCGCACCCCAAGTCGGCCTCCGGGAACAGGCAGATTATCTTCGCGCAATTCCCGGTCCCCGGCGAGGTGGACGTTATTATCTCGCAGGAATTCCTCGAGCTGGGGAGGGCGCTTCAATTGGGCTACGGGTCGGATAAAACGACCATAGTTACGAGCACGCACAGGGTATTCTCGACTCTCGAGAAAATGCCCGTCGGAAGCGGTATATATGCGGACGAAAACCTGAGGAAGATAGCCTCCTCGTTTTCATCGAGGTTCATAGAGATCGACGCCCTCAAACTATCCAGGGAGAACGGCATGGATGAGCTCGCGGTGAACGCGATCCTCCTGGGCGCGGTTTCCGCCTCAGGCGTGCTGCCGCTCAGGAGGGAATCGTTCGTTGAATCTGTCGAGAAGGTGGGGGTTTCGGTAAAGGCGAGTATAAGGGCGTTCGAAGTCGGTTACGAGCATGTGTCCTCCCGGAAAAGCCCGGATCAGAAGAAATCTGCCTTAGTTTGGGACAGCTTCATTCGGGAGAGGGCCGACAAGCTCGAGGATTACGCCAGGGAGGAATACCTCGGAAGGGTCTCGAGGATCGAGGCCGAGTTCCCCTCGAATCTGAGAGAGATACTGGCGGAGTCGGTATTCAGGCTGCTCGAGTACCAGGACACCGGATACGCGGACGAATACATGGAAGAGGTCAGGGCCGTCTATGAAATAGACGAGAGGTCGAAAAGCGGAGGGTCCAGGCTTACGGAACACTACGCGAAGAACCTGGCTCTCCTGATGAGCTATGAAGACGGTATACGCGTGGCCGAGCTCAAGATAAAATCGGACAGGTTCAAGAGGATTAAGGAAGAGATGAGATTAAGGGACGACCAGGTCTTCAAGGTCATCGATTACCTTAAGCCCGACGCCGAAGAGTTATACGGACTCCTGCCCTATTTCCTTGTCGCCCCGATGGTGCGATTCACTGAAACGGGTTTATTCAAAAAAATATGGCCCAGGAAAAAACCGCTCACGTTCGGTCAGACCCCCACTACGACGTCGTTCTCGGGATACACGATGTTCTGGCTCCTTACCAGGATGAAATTCATGAGGCGGCACTCGTTCCGGTACAGAAAAGAGCATGCATTAATAAAGAAGTACAAGGAATCCGTGAAATACTATGTGTCCCTCGATTACAGGGTCGGATGTCTCGTAGCGAAGAGTGCCTCCATGGTCAAGGGCTACGGCAAGGTCAGAAGGAGGACGATGAACGCGTTCGCGAGGTTTATCGACAACGTAATATTTCCGCTCGCCGAGTTCGAGAAAAGTAAGAGGAAGAACTACGATATAACGCTCGAGATCGGGGAGGAAGCCCTTAAGCTGATATCCGGGGAGACCGTGGACGGAATAGACAAGGCGGAGAAGATGGCCCGGGAGATACTCGAGCAGAGGGCGGCCTGAATAAAGGGCGCAGTTTTTATTCCCTCTCCCCAGCGTGGAACGGTTCTGAGTAACATTTCTGAGTAAGCGAAGAAATGGTCTCTAATGGTTGAGTGCACAGATCTTATTATCTCTACGTTCCATTGCAACAGAAGCCAAAATAGCAAGAACCGGTCGGAGCTACAATGAAACTGATGTAGTCAATCAACTTCAGGCTCAATGTCGTCTAAACCAAATTAGGGCAAGGGTGAGGGGGCACCTTAATCTTCTTGTCATTCCCGACCTGATCGGGAATCCCGTCTTTTAAATTGTCATCCTGAACTACGATTCTGAGCGCGCGCAAGAAACGGACGCCATTGGCTGAATCCACTGATGTAACTATTCTCCGCTTATTAGTTTATCAAACCAAAATATTCAGGATCTCATCTTTTGTTTTTTCTTTAAATCCTTCCTTAGGAAAAGAACGAATGCGAGCGTGTGAGCATTTGGACGCCATTACAACAAAGGCAACGAAGTAATTTATCTTCCGGCTAAATGCTGTTGAAGTCCAAATAGGCTAGGGTGGATTTGTCACCTTAAAAATTAATCCGTCACCCTGAACTTGTTTCAGGGTCTCATCTTTTAACCCGTTCATCCTGAGCTTGTTATTTATTTTCCCCCTTAGAAAAAGGGGGATGAAGGGGGATTTAAAATCAGAAAAGAAAAATCCTCCCTGACCCTCCTTTTCCAAAGGAGGGAATTAAACCAAAAAAGAAAGAATATATGCTTTTTCTTTGTCTTTACGGTCATCATGAAGCAATGAGACTCAATTCACAAGCGGGGGATGAGATAATAACCGGAGACCGACTGAGCGGATGTTCCCTTAACCGCACTCTTCCATAAGGTCGATAAATTCCCTGAACAG
>MFCJ01000126.1:1909-1991 GCA_001775255.1 Candidatus Dadabacteria bacterium RIFCSPHIGHO2_12_FULL_53_21 | reverse complement strand
TCCACCGTATTGTCGTTCAAATTTATGTGCGTTATCTCCACGTCTCCGCCGAGACTATCGGCGTCCACCGCGAAGCCGTGGT
>MFCJ01000126.1:0-1870 GCA_001775255.1 Candidatus Dadabacteria bacterium RIFCSPHIGHO2_12_FULL_53_21 | reverse complement strand
TGACCGGCTGGTTCGCCCCGCGGTGTCCGAACTTAAGCTTGTATGTCGACCCCCCGAGGGCAAGACCCAGAATCTGGTGTCCCAGGCAGATGCCGAATATCGGTTTCTTCCCTATGAGCGTCCTCACGCTCTCGACCGCGTAAGCTACAGCCGCCGGGTCGCCGGGGCCGTTCGAGAGGAAAATTCCGTCGGGCTTCATCGAGAGTATTTCGTGAGGCGGGGTTCTCGAAGGGGCTATCGATACCTCGCAGCCGTGGTCGACGAGCTTTCGGAGTATGTTTTGTTTAAGGCCGTAGTCGTAAGCGATAACCCTGAAGCGTTTTTTCTCTCCGGTCGATTTCTCGGTGGCCGGTCTCCAGGCCCCGGTCCCTTCACTCCATTTATAGGGGTTATCGCAGCTCACTTCGGTTACGAGGTCTATGCCCACTATCCCCTGTGAAGCGCGCACCTTCTTGAGAAGCTTTTCGGGGTCGGACTCCGTCGTCGATATTACGGCCTTCTGGGCCCCCTTCGAGCGTATGAGCCTGGTCAGGGACCTCGTGTCGACCCCTTCTATACCCACGACCCCGTTATCCGAGAGGTACTTCCCAAGGCTGCCGCGGGAGCGCCAGTTCGAGGGCTCTTTCCAATATTCTTTAACGACGAAGCCCCTTAAGAAAGGCTTTCTCGATTCGACGTCCTCGGGGTTGACCCCGTAATTACCTATTTCGGGATAGGTCATGGCCACGATCTGACCGTTGTAGGAGGGGTCGGTGAGTATTTCCTGGTATCCGGTTATTGAGGTGTTGAATACCACCTCCCCGTAAGCTTCACCCTCTGAGCCGAAGCTTAAACCCTCGAAAACAGTGCCGTCTTCGATTACCAGAGTCGCTTTTTTCATGAATTCGGTTGGAAAATACATACTAAAAATGCCGGTGTCAAACTTTTTACAGTATATTTATACATACAGGGGGGTATATTCGGTACTCATCGGGGTGATGGGTAGTTGGTGCCCTCCCGTTTAATCTGAATAAGCCGAACGTATGAGATTCGGCAAAAACTCTGCTTGGAAGGGATAGCAGCTTCATGGATAATAGATATTATGGAAATGGCTAAGAAAATCTCACATGACACTGTGAGAAAAACCGGGGAAAGAATCCTTATTGTAGACGATGAGGATGCGATAAGGAGCCTCTTCGTCGAGGCTCTCGAAGAGCTCGGCTACAGGTGCGATGTCGCCGGGAACGGTCTCGAGGCTCTCGAAAAGTTCTACAGGGTCAAGGACTTTGATGTCGTCCTCCTCGATATACAGATGCCGAAGTTAAACGGCATAGAGACGCTTAAAAAGCTAAAAACGTACTCGCCCGACCTCTCGATAATCATGGTTTCCGCGTCACGCGATATAGAAAACGTAAGGGCCGCTCTCAAGGAGGGGGCCTATGATTACGTCTTCAAGCCTTTCCACGTGACGGACGTGGATGTGGTGATAAGGCGGGCGATCGAGCGATCGAATCTCATAAAGGCGAATAAGGATTACCAGAAAAATCTCGAAAAGAAGGTCATTGAGCAGACGGAAGAGCTGGTGAGGGCGTATTCAGGCACTCTCGAAGCGATGATCCTGGCGCTCGATTTGAGGGAGCATGAAACGGGTTATCACTCCTACAGGGTTACCGAGTACGCGGTCAATCTCGGAAAGCATATGAATCTGAGCGACCAGGAGCTCTCGGTAATAGCGAAAGGGGCACTCCTCCACGATATAGGAAAGATCGGCGTGCCCGATCATATTCTCCTCAAGCCCGATAAGCTCACGGAAGAAGAATGGGAGCATATGAGGAAGCACGCGGAATTCGGATACGACCTCCTTAAAAGGATAGATTTCCTGGAGGCATCG
>MFCJ01000125.1 GCA_001775255.1 Candidatus Dadabacteria bacterium RIFCSPHIGHO2_12_FULL_53_21 | reverse complement strand
TTCCGACTTCGGTGCGTGTCGGATAATATTCATCGAGCCCGCATATCTCGTCGAACAGCGCGGAACCCCTTTTGTCGTAAAATAGCTTGCAGGGGAGACGCTTTTGCGGTTTCTCGAATCCCGTGATGACCTCGTTTATGAGGCTTTCCCTCTCGGAATCGTATTTGTCTAATTGCAGGGTGTTCTTTTTCATAGGACAATGTGTTATACGTCTTGGCGGGCTATATGGATTTACTCGGTTAGGATCTATGTGCGATCTTTTGCGAGCCTTATGCCCATGAACTGCCACCTCGCGTCAGGGGGAAAAAAATTCCTGTATGTTTTTCTGATGTGCGACTTCGATGTGGCGCACGAGCCCCCTCTCAGCACGAACTGGTTGCACATGAACTTCCCGTTGTATTCTCCGAGCGCCCCGGGGAGCGTCTTGAATCCCGGGTATGAAGTGTAGGGGCTCTGGGTCCACTCCCAGACGTCACCGTAGATTTGATGAAGCGGGTGTTTATCTTTAACAGACGCATGCGCCCCGGGGTGGAAGGACAGTTTCTCGGCGAAATTCCCTTCGACGGGCTGCCCCGATGCTGCGGCCTCCCACTCGGATTCGGTCGGAAGCCTGGCGCCTGCCCAGCGCGCGTAGGCGTCGGCCTCGAAATAGGACACGTGACATACGGGCTCTTCGGTATTTACGCTCCTCATGCCGGACAGGGTGAAACAGGCCCATTTGCCGTTCTTCCGCTCCCAGTATAAGGGCGCTTTCCAGTTCCTCGATTCGACCGCTGCCCAGCCTTCCGAGAGCCAGAGCTCGGGAGTCTCATAACCGCCGTCTTCGATAAACCCGAGGTATTCGCCGTTCGTGACAAGGCGCGACTGAAGGCGGAACGGCTCAAGGTAAACCTTGTGCCGGGGGTATTCGTTGTCGTAGCCGAACCCTTTCCCCTCGTGCCCTATGAGATGTACGCCGCCTTCGAAATCGATCCATTTCACGGGAGGAGCTCCTTTCGCTGGCTTCCCGTTTTTATCGCTATTGGTCATATAAACGGGACGGAGCGGATTCTCCGAAAATACGTGTTTTATATCCGTGACTATCAATTCCTGATGCTGCTGCTCGTGGTGTATTCCGATCTCGATTACCGGGGAGAATTCTTTCCACTCACTTTCGTCCGCGTCGTCCATGAACCTGATCATGTGCTCATCGACGTAGTTCCTGTAATTATATGTCTCTTCGACCGTCGGCCTCGAGATAAGGCCCCTTTTGGGTCTCAGGTGTCTTTCTCCCGCCTGAATGTAGTAAGAATTAAAGAGGTATGCGTATTGCGGGCTCAGGGACTTATATCCCTTAACGGCTTTGGAGAGAACGAACGTTTCGAAGAACCAGCTCGTATGTGCGAGGTGCCACTTGGTGGGGCTGACGTCCGGCATGGACTGTATGACGTAGTCTTCTATTTCGAGGGGTTCGGCAAGCGTGTGTGAGAAATCCCTCACCGCTTTAAAGCTTCGACTTAAAAATTCCCTCGAGAGCTCGCCGGGACCCGCATGATAACCTTTGGCTTTCAGGTGATTGTTATCTCGGGATTTAGTCTTTGCTTCCATTTTATCCCCCGGAATTCCGCCCTTTCGGATCATTACTGAAAGGGGGGATTTACTAAGTTTAAGGCGCAACGTCAGTATATACAAATATTTAGTTTACCGAATCTTGTGTTTAATCAAAGTTTGAAATTATTAAGGGTGCGTTAAGGGCGCCCAGGAATATATAGGGCTAAAAAGTTGTTAGGATACTATACGGTTTTTTAAAGCATGACCCCCCTTGATCGAAAGACGAAATCAGCTCCCCCTCACTTCCTTCAATTTCCTGATCAGCTCTTTTATTTCCTCGGATTTGACCTTCATGCTCACCCTGTTTACAACGAGCCTGGCGGAGATTACCGCTATAGTCTCGAACTCGATAAGATTATTTTTCTTGAGCGTTTCCCCTGTTGCCGTGAGGTCCACTATGACGTCCGAGAGCCCGACTATGGGGGCGAGCTCGACAGAGCCGTAGAGCTTCACGATCTCGGCCCCTACGCCTTTTGCAGAGAAGTGCTCATGGGCGATCCTCGGATACTTGGTCGCTATTCTGAGTGACCCGGCCGATGAATACTCGAAGCCCTTGGGTGCCGCCACAACCAATTTACATTTTCCAATTGCCAGGTCCAGCGGCTCATACAGGTAGTGTTTTTCTTCCATGAGCGTATCCATGCCGACTATACCGCAATCGGCTGCGCCGTATTCGACGTAGGGTGGTATATCGGTCGGGCGTATTATCAGTATTTTTAGTTTAAGGGACGGGTATTCGAAAATAAGCTTCCTTGAATCTTTCAATATATTGTCGACGGGATAGCCCGCTTTTTTCAGTATATTCACTTCCTCGCCGAGCAGCCTTCCCCTTGCGATTGCAAGCGTTATCATTCTTTCTCCCTCCAGATACTGGCTCCTAAAGTTTCGAGTTTGCTGTCGAGTTTGTCGTAGCCCCTGTCAAGGTGGTAGACCCTCGATATCTCTGTTCTTCCGACCGCGGCGAGTCCCGCCAGGACCAGGGAGGCGCTCGCCCTGAGATCGCTCGCCATAGTCGGCGCGCCGCTCAGGTGTTTCACTCCCCTTACGACCGCGCTGTTTCCGACGAGCTTGATATCGGCGCCCATCCTTCTCAGCTCTCCGGCGTGGAGGAACCGCTGAGGGAAAATCGTTTCAGTAAGCACGCTGAGCCCGTCTGACGTGCTCATGAGAGTCATCATTTGCGCCTGCATGTCGGTCGGGAAACCGGGGTAGGGGAGGGTAGTGATGTCCG
The DNA here is from genome assembly GCA_001775255.1 of Candidatus Dadabacteria bacterium RIFCSPHIGHO2_12_FULL_53_21. Classification (GTDB taxonomy): domain Bacteria; phylum Desulfobacterota_D; class UBA1144; order Nemesobacterales; family UBA2774; genus 2-12-FULL-53-21. The sequence continues at coordinate 3,581 of MFCJ01000125.1, read as the reverse complement.
TGCTTTTTATTTCCCCGTTCGACTTCACCCTGATCCCGCCGTTCTCGCGGGTTATTTGCGCCCCGATCTCGATGAGCTTTCCTATGAGGGCGCCCATGTTCTCGAAGCGGCAGTTCCTGATCAGGAGGTCCCCTTTTGTGAGCACGGAGGCTATCATATAGGTCCCCGCTTCTATCCTGTCGGGCATCACCTCGTATTCAGTGAGAGGCGAGAGCTTCTTTACCCCTCTTACCGTTATTATGTCTGTCCCTATGCCGGTGATATCAGCGCCCATTTTGTTGAGCGCGGTCACGAGGTCGGTTACCTCAGGCTCGCATGCGGCGTTAAGCAGTATCGTTTCCCCCTCGGCAAGCACTGAGGATAGAATCAGGTTCTCGGTCCCGGTTACCGTCGAAACGTCAAACGGTATTATCCCCCCCGTGAGTTTCGGCGCAATAGTTTCGACATAACCTTCCTCGATCTGGATTTTCGAGCCCAGGATGGAGAGACCCTTCAGATGCTGGTCTATCGGCCGCTCCCCTATGGCGCAGCCGCCTGGAAGCGAAACACGGGCTTTCCCGAACCTGGCGGTGAGTGGGCCGAGGACGAGTACGGATGCCCGCATTGTCTTAACGAGGTCATAAGGGGCCTCCCAGTTGTTTAAGCCCGAAGAGTCTATCGTGAGCGTACCGTTGTCGTAACCCACGTCGGCTCCGAGGATCTGGAGCAGCTTCGCCATTGTCCTCACGTCGGCGAGGTCGGGGACATTCGTGATTATATTCTTTCCTTCCGACAGAATACATGCAGCCATGAGCGGTAAAACCGCGTTTTTGGCGCCGCTGACAACGATTTCGCCTTCGAGCCTCTTTCCGCCCTCGACTACTATTTTTTCCATTGAGCCCTCACAACCCTCTCTATATCGTTGACGTCTCTTATGGAGGAAATTCCCGAAAAGCGCGCTTCTTGAAAAAGCCTCTTTACATCTGACGACTGGCCCGCCCCTATTTCGAGCATGCCCCCCCCGCCGTTTTTAAGGACCCGTCCCGCGCCGGAGATTATCTTTCTTATGAAATAGAGGCCGTCCTCTCCCCCGACTAGGGACGAGCGGGGCTCGTAATCCCTCACGTCCGGCGGAAGAAGGGCATACTCGCCTTCCGCTATGTAGGGCGGGTTCGAGACCACTACGTCGAATGTTTCGCCCTTAAACGGATCGGTCAGGCTTCCCTGGACAAGGCATATCTCTTCCCGGGTAGAGTGTCTCTCTGCGTTTGCCCGCGCTGTTGCCAGCGCTCCCCGTGAGATGTCGGAGGCGACGACACTCGAGCCGGGCTTTTCGCACGCAAGCGATACCGCTATGCATCCGCTCCCTGTTCCCGCATCCAGTATCGCCGGGTTCCCTATTTTTACTGCCGTCCTCAATGCTTCCCCGACGAGCAGCTCAGTCTCGGGCCTCGGTATCAGGACGTCTCTATTTACGGAGAATGTCCTCGAGTAAAATTCCTTTTCGCCCGTAATATAGGCAATTGGCTCGTTCTTGATCCTCCTTTCCAGGAGCCTGTAAAATTCCTCTACCTCGACGTTGTCAAGCTCCTTGTCGGGATATGCGTAGATCTCGGAAATATCCTTTATGGCGCTCGTCTTTGAAAGAAGGATGGATGTTTCGAGCGCGGGGTTCTCTATGAGGCTCCGCCTCATGTTCTCCTTTCCCAATTGATAGAGGTCTTTTAAGTGCATAACGTTAATCATTCACCTTCAGGAGCCTAAGAGTTTATACGTATAACGCATCTTTTCAAGGAAATTATACTATACTCGCGATTACATAATCCTTCTTTGCCGAAATTCGATTCCGGCAGTTTTGAGGCCGGGGCGTCCGGGGACGGGCGCTTTCATGTTCTATTGAGTTTTATACGGATTACAGGCGGATATGCCGCGGGTTACGACTTTTCAAGGGAGTGATGTTTCAGCGATTTTCCGCTTACGATGTAGTAGGTGTCCTCGGCGATGTTCGTTGCGAGGTCGGCTACCCTTTCGATTTCCCTGGCTATAAGGATAAGGTTCAGTGACCTGTCAATGGTTTGCGGGTCGCCAATCATGTAAGTGACGAGCTCCCTCACGATCTGCGGTTCAAGGGAGTCGACTTCGTCGTCGCGCTTGCATACCTCGATTGCGAGCTCGGCGTCTTTGTTGACGAAAGCGTCGAGGCTTTCCTGCAGCATCTGTATGGCCTTGTCGGCCATCCTCGGGATGTCTATCAGGGGCTTTACAGGGGGCTTGTCGGCGAGGTAGATCGTTTTTTCCGCGATATTTACAGCGTGGTCACCGATCCTCTCGAGGTCGTTGTTAATCTTCATTATCATGGAGACTGTTCTCAGGTCCTCCGCTTCCGGGTGGTAGAGCGCAAGTATCCTGATGCACTGGTTATCTATGTCGATCTCCATTTCGTTTATCTTGGCGTCCGACTTTATTACCTCCTCGGCCATGATCATGTTACGGTCTTTTAACGCCTTTATGCTCTTGGCTATCATCTCTTCGACGGAGGTCGCCATCTCGAACAACATTTTCTTCAATTTGCTGATTTCTTCTTCTAGTCTGATCATTTAGTTATGACAGGCTTTCAAGAGCTATAATTTGAGGACTGCGGCTGATTCCCGCTGAACTCAGACTCTATCCAGCATTTTATCTCGTCCCTGACTGTTCTGAATCCGGCCATTATCTCCTCGTCCCTGCCGCTGAATCCGGCCGGGTCCAGGAACCCCTTATGTAATTTTTTGCCGCCGCCTGTGAAAACGGGACACGCCTCGTTTGCCCTGTCGCATACCGTGACAACGTAGTCGAAATGCATTCCGGCATACATATCGAGGTTTTTAGACGTGTAACGCGATATATCTATGCCGATCTCGTCCATTACCCGGACGGCATGCGGGTTCACGCGGGACGGCTCCGTGCCCGCGCTGTATACATCGAACCTGCCGCCGTAAAGGTTCCTCAATATGCCTTCCGCCATCTGCGACCGCGCGGAATTATGCGTGCAAACGAATAACACTTTTATTTTACCTTCATCAGGCATTTATTTCTCCCGATAAAGAATAAATCCGGAGAGAGAAACCAATTGTCGTATGAAGGTCCGATATTAACCGAATTTTCCTGAGACGTAGTCTTCAGTCTGCTTATATTTAGGTTTGAGGAATATCGTTTCCGTCGTATCGTACTCAATCAGCTCCCCCAGGTACATGAAAGCGGTGTAGTCCGACACGCGGGAAGCCTGCTGCATATTATGTGTCACAATAACTATCGTGTATTTCGTTTTCAGCTCCGTAATAAGGTCTTCTATCTTTCCGGTCGCTATCGGGTCGAGCGCCGAACAGGGCTCGTCCATCAGGAGAATCTCGGGCTCAACCGCTATGGCTCTCGCGATGCAGAGTCTCTGCATCTGGCCTCCCGATAGGCCGAGCGCGCTATCTTGGAGCCTGTCGTGAACTTCATCCCAGAGCGCGGCGCCTTTTAAGCTCTTTTCCACGATCTCGTCCAGAACGGATTTACTGTTTTCGCCCGCTATCCTGGCCCCGTATGCGACGTTTTCATATATGGATTTGGGGAACGGG
>MFCJ01000124.1:2489-15983 GCA_001775255.1 Candidatus Dadabacteria bacterium RIFCSPHIGHO2_12_FULL_53_21 | reverse complement strand
ACGAATACGAAGAAATTAGCCGGGAAGGTCGCGCTTGTTACGGGCGGGTCGCGCGGCATAGGCGCGGCTGCGGCGCGCGCACTCGCGGAAGATGGCGCCGACGTCGCTGTCAGCTACGCTGCGTCCGCGGGCAAGGCCGAGGCCGTCGTCCGCGAGCTCGAAGAAATGGGAGTCCGCGCTGCGGCATTCAAGGCCGACCAGGGCGACCCTGCGCAAGTCGAAGGGCTGATCCATAATGTAGTCAAGCGCTTCGGGCGCCTCGACATACTCGTCAACAACGCCGGCCTCTTTATTCCGGGCCACATACACAACCCGGACAACGACCTCAAAGCGTTCGAAAGGCAGCACGCGGTCAATGTCACGGGGGTCGTGACGGCGATCAGGGCCGCAATCAAGGTCATGGGCGAGGGCGGCAGGATAATCACCATAGGCTCGGGTGTCGCCACGCGCGCCGGGTTTCCGGGTCTCGCCGATTACGCCGCGACCAAAGCGGCTATAGTGGGCTACTCCAAGGGGGCCGCCCGCGACCTCGCGGAGAGGAACATCACGGTAAATGTCGTCCAGCCGGGCGCTATCAACACCGACATGAACCCGGATGGCGGCGATTTCGCGGCGACGCTCAAATCGACAACGGCCCTCGGCCGATATGGCCGGCCTGAAGAGGTCGCGGCCGCGATCGCCTTTCTCGCAAGTCCGGGAGCGTCTTACATCACGGGTGAAGTGCTGAACGTGGACGGCGGCTACGGCGCTTAGCAGTCGGGCGATATTCCCTCTGACCGTCCATCGTCGGTTCAGTTCATGGCTTCCACTACGGCTTTTTCTTACGGGGCGCGGTCAGCGGCTTCAAAATCGTCACGTGACCCATCTTGCGGCCGTCCTTGATCTCCGACTTGCCGTACAGGTGTACGCACGCGTTCTCTGTCTTATACCACTTCGCTATCTTTGTGACGTCTTTGCCTATGAGGTTAATCATTTCGGCGTCCGAATGCCGTGCGGGCTCGCCCACGGGCAGTCCGCAGACCGTGCGCACGTGCTGCTCGAACTGTGAGCACGCGCAGGCGTCGATAGTCCAGTGCCCGGAGTTGTGCGTGCGGGGCGCGATCTCGTTTGCAAGTATCCTGCCGTCCTTCGTGATGAACATCTCGAGCGCCAGCACTCCGACCAGTCCCGCGGCGTCCGCTAACAGGTGCGCCGTCTCACGCGCGAGCCCGGTCGTGCGTGCATGCATCGGGGCGGGGACTATGCTCCGGGAAAGGATGTGGTTTTTATGCTCGTTAAGCACGGGGCCGTAGAGGGCGCTCCGTCCGTGCATATCGCGCGCGATTATTACGGACACCTCGGAGGTGTAATCGACCATCTCTTCCAGGATAAGCTCTTCAGAATTTAATTTTCTCCAGCTCGCATCCGGATCGTCCCCGAGCCTGTGGACGAGCTGTCCCTTGCCGTCGTATCCGAGCCGTGCGGTTTTCAGTATGAACTTGCCGCCCCCTATTTTACTCGCGGCGGGACCGATTTCGCGCGCGCTCCGGACGGGCGCCCACTTCGCCGTGGGGATGCCAATGTCGTTAAGGTAATTCTTTTCCGCGATCCGGTTCTGGGAGATTTCGAGAAGTCTGTCATTGGGATAGACCGGACGGAGCTTCCGGATGTAGCGTACTGTTTCGACAGGGATGTTCTCGAACTCGTACGATACGACGTCCACGCTTTCGGCGAATTTTTTCAGTTTCTTCTTATCACCGTACTCTCCGGTGAACGTCTTCGCCGCCACCTGCCCCGCCGGGCTGTCTTCGTCGGGGGTGTATATGTGGACCTTTATTCCGAGCCTCGCCGCCGCGAGCACGCTCATGCGTCCGAGCTGTCCGCCGCCGAGTATGCCGAGTGTTATCGATTCGAATTTCATCCGGTTCTGTCAGCGCCTCGGCTTTACGGCAACTCCCGCTGTCTGTTTTTTGCGGAACGCTTCGAGCCTCGCCATGATTTTTTCATCGGATAACGAAAGTATGGCGGCTGCGAGAAGGGCCGCGTTCTTCGCCCCGGCCGTACCAATCGCAAGCGTGCCGACCGGGATACCGGCGGGCATCTGGGCTATAGACAACAGACTGTCGAGGCCCTTGAGCGTTTTAGTCTCCACGGGCACGCCTAACACGGGCAGCGAGGTCATGCCGGCCGTCATGCCGGGCAGGTGAGCCGCGCCGCCCGCCCCCGCGATAATGACTTTCAGCCCGCGCTCGCGCGCGGTGCGGGCGTATTCATATAAACGCTCAGGCGTGCGGTGCGCCGATACGATTCTGCTTTCGTAGGGTATCTTGAGGGCGTCGAGCGTCTCCGCGGCATTCTTCATCGTCTCCCAATCGGACTGGGAGCCCATTATGATGCCGACCGGGGGTTTCTTCGCTGAAGTGGTCATGTGTTTATGTGCCGGCTCTGGTGCCGCCTTCTCGCGGTTTCTGTATTTTTATACGCGGACAGGCCGCCCCGGTAAATATCTGCACGGTAACCGCCGCCCTTACGGGAGTTATTATTAAGGAAAACGCGGAGGAAAGTCAAATCTTACATTCTCAGCCGCAGGAGCGCCTTCATGTTCCGCAAATTTCCGGAATGGCTGGATCTGACTAACGCAGTTTCCTCACCATATACGGTTGTGAAAGCCCGTTCAGAGACCCCCTTTCATTAAATGGGCCCGAATTCTTGAAACATCCCCCGCCTCAAGTATATTTAAACCCCTGTAACCGGTGTCTGCACCTTCATGCCGAGGAATCAACCATAAATGGAATCTTTACTGAGCGGAAATCTTTCTCTCGTAATATTTTTCCCTCTCCTGGGGATACCGCTCATCGTGCTCCTCTCCTATATATATAAGGGCTCCGAGGCGGAGATGAAGATAGCCGCCCTCGCGGTGAGCCTTATAGAGTTCGTACTGTCGATACCGCTCTTCACATCGTTCGCCGGGGGATTTCCCGGAATGCAGTTCGAGACGAAATTACCGTGGATAGCGAACCTCGGAGTGAGCTACCACGTGGGGTTGGACGGCATAAGCCTGTTCCTCGTGCTTCTGACGACGTTCATAATGCCTATAACGATACTAAGCTCATGGCACGCGATCCATAAGGGGATGAGGGAATTCCTCATTCTGATGCTGCTCCTGGAGACCGCCCTCATCGGGACGTTCGCCGCCCTCGACATGATCCTCTTTTTCGTGTTCTGGGAGGCGGTGCTCATACCGATGTATTTCATAATCGGAATATGGGGGACTGAGAGGAGGATATACGCCGCCGTGAAGTTCTTCCTCTACACGGCGTTCGGAAGCGCCCTCATGCTGATTGCCATACTCTATTTATTCTTCGAGCACGTAAAGCAGTTCGGCGCGCCTTCGATGGACGTGCTCGATTTCTACAAGCTAACGATCCCGTTCTACGGTATCCTGAGCCCCCAGGGACTCGCGTTCCTCGCGTTCTTCCTAGCGTTCGCGATCAAGATTCCGCTCTTCCCGTTCCATACGTGGCTCCCCGACGCGCACGTCGAAGCCCCCACTGCGGGAAGCGTAATACTGGCGGGCGTGCTGCTGAAGATGGGCACGTACGGGTTTGTCCGTTTCCTCCTGCCGTTTTTCCCGCAGGCGACGGAGAAGTACCTGCCGATACTCATCGCTATAGCGATAATAGGCATTATTTACGGGGCGTTCGTGGCGTTCGCTCAAAAGGACCTGAAAAAGCTCGTCGCATACTCGAGCGTGAGCCACCTGGGTATGGTCATGCTCGGGATCTTCGTGCTCAACATACAGGGCGTCGAGGGCGGCATATACCAGATGATCAACCACGGGCTCTCCACAGGGGCGCTCTTCCTCATCGTCGGGATGATATACGAGAGGAGGCATACGAAGAAGATAGCGGAGTTCGGCGGGGTCGCGAAGGTGATGCCTGTGTTCGCGGCTTTCTTCATGCTGGCGACGCTTTCGTCGATCGGACTCCCATTATTGAACGGGTTCGTCGGGGAGTTCCTTATACTCTTAGGCGCTTTCGAGTTCAACTACGTCTACGCGGCGTTAGGCGCAACGGGCATAATACTGGGCGCTGTATACATGCTGATGGCGTATCAGAAGGTTATGTTCGGCCCGCTCGATAAACAGGAAAACAAGATACTCCACGATATAAACCTGAGAGAGATACTCGTGCTTCTTCCTATCGCGGTGATGATGTTCGTGATGGGGATATTCCCGAAGCCTTTCCTATCCAGGATGGAGCCTTCCGTGGAAGCGCTCCTTCAGAATAAGTTCCCGAATACGGCCGTCGTCAGGAAGCTCGGAGACGAGCGTCCCCGAGAGGCTCGATCTTATCCAGAATCTCCCGAATAATATCGTCGGGTCTCACGCCTTCCGCTTCGGCCCTGAAATTGAGGACGATCCTGTGCTTGAGCACGGCAGGCGCGATCGACTTCACGTCGTCCGTAGTCGGGGTATACCTTCCCGATAGTATTGCGCGCGCCTTGCTCCCCAGAATAAGGTACTGTGACGCCCTCGGGCCCACGCCCCACGATACCCCCTGCCTGACCGATTCCGGGGTGTGCGGGTCTTCGGGCCTGGTCGCCCTCGCCACACGCACGGCGTAGCCTGCTACGTGGTCCGAGACCGGGACCCGGTGAACGAGGTCCTGGTATTCGAGTATCTTCTTCGAGTCGAGAATCTTCTGGGGCTCGGGCTTGTACGTGCCGGTCGTCGTCTTCACTATTTCGACCTCTTCCTCGTATGACGGATAAGAGACGTCTATCTCGAACATGAACCTGTCGAGCTCGGCCTCGGGGAGAGGGTAGGTGCCCTCCTGCTCTATGGGGTTCTGAGTGGCGAATACGAGGAACGGGGCCGCGATGGGGTAAGTCTCTCCGCCGACGGTCACCTTCTTCTCCTGCATCGCCTGAAGGAGAGCGGCCTGCGTCTTGGGCGATGCCCTGTTTATCTCGTCCGCGAGCAGGATGTTGCAGAAAATGGGGCCGTGTATGAATCTGAAGAACCTCGTATCCGAAGCCGGGTCCTTTTCGAGCACTTCCGACCCCGTGATGTCTGACGGCATGAGGTCCGGCGTGAACTGGACGCGGTTGAATTTGAGGTTGAGCACCTGGGAAAGCGTGCTCACGAGCAGCGTCTTCGCGAGCCCGGGCACGCCTACGAAAAGGGAATGGCCCGAGGACATGAGGGATATGAGCAGGTGGTCTATCACCCGCTCCTGGCCGACGATGACCTTTCCGATCTCTCGCACTATATCTCCCCTTACGGCGGCGACCTCTTCCACCTTCTCCCTGTCCTCTCTTGATTCGAGTTCGTTATTCATGTTTTTCGTCCTTTTGCGTTAGTATGTCGAGAACCTTTCTTTCCCACTGCGCCTCTTCCGTCCTTCCCTCTTTTTCGTATATTGCGGCGAGCGCGGTATGCACTTCGGGATCGAAGGGGTTTATGGAGACCGCGGTAAGGTATGATTCCTCGGCCTTCCGCACGTTCCCCCGTTCGATGTATATTCTTCCGAGAACGAGGTGTATGTCCACGTTCTCGGGATAAAACTCCATGAGCGGGTCGAGTATGCCGAGCGCCCTGTCTGTGTCCCCGGAGCCGTGGAGCGCGGATGCGAGGCGGGTGGATATGAGCGGTGAGCCCGGGTCGTAGCCGAGGGCCTTTTCGTATTCGTATGACGCCCCGCGGAGCCTGCCCCTCGTGCTCAGCAGGTCGCCGAGCCTCGTATGGCCGCGCGCCTTGCCGTTGTCTATATCGACGAGGTCCTCGCTCCCGTCGCCCTTTTCCCCTTCCGTGTTGCTTATCCTGATACCTTTCACCTTAACGCCCGGTATTTTCTCGGTCAGGTTTTTTCCTGCGAGGTATTTTTTCCACGAGGCGTAAAACGCGTCGAAGTCGAGGCCGGTGACGTCCGCGAGAGCGGCTTTATAGTCGTCCCTCGCCTTCATCGCTTCGAGGAGCCCTGTGAGGCCCTCGTTCCCCCACCTGTCGACGAGGAAGCCGACGCTGGTGCCGGCCTGGGCGAAGGCGAGCTGAGCCTCGCGGGCGCTGTCGAGGAGCGCCAGCGACGGGTGCATCTTCTCTATCGGCACGAGTCCGTCTTTTTCGAGCGCCTGGGCGAGAATGGTTTCGTAGAAGGGGGAGAGCACGTTACGCTTCTCCTCCCTCCACCTCGATTCCTCGAACTTGGCTATACCCTCGTGGAGCCACACGGGGACCGTGTTCTCGCTCTTCAAGAATATGAGGTAGTGGGTGTATTCGTGGGCGAGCGTGTCCGACCACGAGTAGCCTTTGGGCAGGAGCCGCGGGGACAGTATCATTATCCTGTTGAATTTGCATATGCCGACGACGCCCGTCTTCTCTACGTTCTCGGGCGGAAGCGTGGACGCGGCGGTAAAGCTCTCGAGGTCCGGGTATATCTCCACTATGACCGGGTCCCCGGGATACTCTTCCAGGTCGAGCCCGATCTCGAAACGGGATTTCTCGAGCACGTCCTTTCCGTACTCGGCTATTATGTAGTCTTTGGGGTTGGCGTACCTGATCGTGAAGTGCTCCGACTTCACTTCTTCAAACTCCGGCTTCTTAAGGACCGAGTTCTGAATGAATTCCATGAACCCGTCTCCCTCGCCCTTTTCCCCTGACCGGACTGCTTTCAGTGTCTTTTCGGCGTACTCCCGGGCCGCTCCGTAGTCGCCCCGGTAATATTCGGCGACGGCTTTAAGATAATATGCGTCGTGTCTTTCTTCGCCGGTCTCCGCAAGCCCGATGGCAGCATCCGCCTTCCCGGACGCCCCGCTTATGTTCCATTTCCTGATGTAGGTCTCCCCTTCCTGGACTAGGCGTGTGAGGTCCTTCTCCGGTGCGGGCGCCCCGTACGCAGTGGAAGCGAGGAGCAGCAACAGCGGGACGATTATCCTGATAGCAACGCCGGTTGAATTCATTTTATTATCCTGTCGTAGTATTTCTTGTTGAGCTCGCTGTAGCCTTCGGGCGAGCCGCCTTTCATCGCCTTGAGTATCTTCTCCTTGAATTCCCTGCCTATCTCGGTCTCGGCCGCTTCCGGTATCTCTACATACTCCGTATCCACTCCCTGCGTCCCCTGGCGCATCTGCTGCTGACCGAGCACCATCGGCACCGGGGAGCCGCTGCCCTGCGCGCTGGCCTGCATCTTCTGAAGGAGGCTCTCCGCTTTCTCCCTCGCCTCCTTGAGGGACTTAACGGCTTCGTCCTGGTTCGATATCGCCTTCGAGAGCTCGTTCCCGCCCAGGTTGTCGGACGCCCTTCCCATGTGGTTTTCTGCGTCGGAGAGGTCTTCGCCTATTCCGGGGCTGAGCAGCATCTCTTTCCTCAAGTCCTCGAGCTCGTCCCCGAGCCCGCCCGTCTCCTCCCTGATCTCGTCCTGCCTCTTAGCCATTCCGGAGGACTCGGGCGCATCGTTATCGGAGCTGAGGAGCCCCTCGAGGTCCCGCGCGACCTCGCCCGCCAGCCGTTCCGAGTTCCCGATCTCGTCCCTCGCGGCTTTCAGGTTGCCGACGCCCGCTTCGCCCAGGTCGAGGAGCCCCTTCGACGTCTCCTCTACGTTCTTGGCGTTTTTGTGGGCCTCTATCATCTCCATGGAATCGAGCCAGTTCTTTAGCTCCTCTGCTTTCTGCGCGAGGGTGTCGAGGAGATAGGTACCTTCGGGCGAGCTTTCATTCGCTCCATTCCTGGTGACCTTCGACTTCGCCTGCGAGAGATTCTTTATTATCTCTTCTACCTTCTTTTTCTCCATGTCGATGAATTTGCGGAGGTTGTCGCCCCCGGAGCCGTTCTCTTTGAGGAGGGAATCCTTCAAGCCCTCTGTCCTGTCCTTGAGCCCTGTCTCCTCCCTCTCGAGTCCGTCCAGCCTGGCTATGATCTCGTTCAGCTTCGACATGTCCTGTGAAAAGGACGACGCGCCGAAAGACTGCAGGCCGCTCTCGAGCGAGGCCATCATGCTCTCCAGGCTCTGCTCGAGACCCGCCAGCATCTGCATCGCCTTCTCGATATTCCCTTCCTTCATAAGTTTCGATATCTCGTCGAGCTTATTCTCCATATCTATCGACTTAAACGCGTCCCGGTTGAGGAAACCCTCCTGTATATCCCCGCTCATGGCGCTCATCTTCCGGGCAAGCTCGGACATGAGCTTGCTCAACTCCGCGAGCTTCTTCTCGATCTCGGCCTTGAGGGCCTCGTCGCCCGTCTCGCCGAGTTTCTTCATCATTTCCGAAAGCTCCGAGTACTCCTTCATGAGCTCTTTTGCCGAAAGGAGCGAGTCCCTGAGCTTCTCGCCCTTTATCATGGAGTCGAGGAACAGTATGTCCTCCTCGAACTCGGCGATCTCCCTTTGCATGAGCCTGCCGGCGCGGGGTATGTCTATGCTCGCGAAATTTTCGAATATACCGCGGCGCTCCCCGAGGAGCTCGTCTATCCTCACGTCCATGTTGGCGAGCCCTGCGAAGTAGGTGTAATCGGAGCGGTTGTCTTCCTTCATGCTTTCGAGGGTTTTCTTGAGCGTTACGGACGCGCCCTCAATGCCTCCGGTGAGCTTCCGCTGCGTCTCAAGCATCTCCTCGATATTAACGGAGCCGGGCGTCCCGGTGCTTTCGTTCGTGCCGGGCGCGGTCGCATTCTTTCTGCTCGGCGAGCTCGTCCCGGCGCCGCCAGAGATCTCTATTTCGTCTCCGAGCACGCCCAGCATCTCTTCCATGAGCCGCTCCGCATAGTTCATGACGTCCCTGTGCATCTTGGACGCGTCCCTGAGCCTGACCGTGATCGCGTTCGAAACCCCCGCCTTGTGCCCCGAAACCGAATCGTTATCGATCGCTTCTACCCGGAGCTTCAGTGTGCCGCCGCCCGTTAGATCGAGTCCACCCGTGTCGAGCGTGTACTTGCCGTTATAAGAGAGCGCGGATTCCTTCGCCTTTCCGATGAGCTTGCCCGACTTGCCTGCTTCCCCTTCCCATATGAGCCTGAATTCGGTGAGCCCGTAGTCGTCCCGCGCGTCGTAATTGATTTCTATCCTGCCGCCTGAGTCCTCTACTATCTCGCTTCCCTGAGGGCTGCTTATGGTGATTTCCGGTTTCTTGTCCTCGCTCGACGTGATTTTGTACGGCCTCGTCTTGAGCCCGCCGCTCTCGTCGGTTATCCGGTAGCTCCCGTCGCCGAGGACCTGGAACTCGGCGGTTATCCTTCCGTCCTTCATGTTTAGCGGATAAGAGGCCCCGTTTTCGGTCGAGAGCTTCCCGCCGTCGAGTCTTCCGAGGGGCTTTGCGGTGAGCCTCACCCTCGTCCCCTTGATGGCCTCTATATCGCCTGTGCTGTTTTTAAGCGTCCGGGGCGGTATCTTGGTATATTCGGGATAGGCGAGGCTTATCTCGATATCCGCGAGCCTGAGGTTGGGCCCGCCCGAGGAGGGAGTTAATTCGAGGCTGAATAAATAGCCCGGGAATTCACGGGGGGCTATGAAAAGCGCCGCCGCCGTGATGACCGCCGCGCCCGCAACCGGGAGCGCGTATTTCCTGAGCTTCCCTATCGGGAATAGCATTTTAAGGTCGATAGATTCGAGCTTCCCCGCGACATTGCCGATATGTGCGAGGGCCAGGGTCTCGGATGTGCCGCGCGTATTATCCCCGGCTTTGACCGCTTCGCCCAGCTCAAACGCAGAGAGCGTGTCCTCTCCGAGCCCCGCCTGAGTTTTCTCGAGCTCTGTAAACGTATCCGCGCTCGACTTGTTTTTGATGAGGGGCAGGTAAATAAACCTGTATACGGCGAAAGCGAGGCTCGATACGAGCGCCGCCTTGAGCAGTGCGTAGTATAGAGGGGCGCCCGACGGGAGCGAAAGGAGGGATACGGCTGTAAGGGCTGCAAAGAACACGAGGGCCGTGAGCGCAACTCCTCTCAAGAGCAGGAAGTTCCTCCTCTTTTTCTCGAGACCGCCTATGAGTCTCTCGAGCTTTTCCCTGGAATCGGCTCTCCTCATGTATGAAAAAGGTTACCTCACACATCCCCCTAAAGGAAGTTGGTACCGTCAATTTACTATGCTATCCTAATCGGTCGCCGTATATATGGTGAATTCTGATGGGTTACAAGAAGCTGCTTACGAAGAAAATGGAATTTTCCGCCTCCCACCGGTACTGGAATCCGGGGTGGAGCGAGGAGAAGAACCGGGCGGTGTTCGGGAAGTCGGCGGGCCCCTACGGGCACGGGCATAACTACGGCCTGGAGGTGACCGTGGAGGGGGAAGTCGATCCCGAGACGGGGATGATAATAAACCTCTACGACCTTAAGACCCTGATGAACGACGTGCTCACAGGGTTCGACCATAAGCATCTGAACGACGACAACCCTTTTTTCAAAGAGCTCATACCGACCACGGAGAATATAGCGCGCGTGCTCTGGGGCATTTTCGAGGAGAGGCTCAGGGATAACGACAGGTGCTCTCTCTACAGGATAAGGCTCTATGAGACGCCCGATCTCTACGTCGATTACTGGAGGGAGCGGTCATAAAGGAAATAGTTTCCGTCACCAAAAGATACAGGTTTTCCGCCGGGCACAGGCTCTACGTCAAGGGGCTTTCCGACGAGGAGAATCTGAGGATATTCGATACGTGCTCGAACCCGAACGGGCACGGGCACGATTACTATCTCGAGGTCAGGGTCGCAGGCTCTATAGACCCCGATACGGGAATGGTTATCAACCCCGAAGAGCTCGACCGGACCGTGGGAGACGCGCTCGTGGAGCTCGACTACAAGAGGCTCGACATAGAAGTCCCGTATTTCACCGAGCGTCAGCCGACGGGGGAGAATATCGCCGAATACCTGTGGGAGGGGCTCAGGGGCCGTCTCAGTGAAAGGCTCGTCCATCTCAGGCTGAGCGAGACGTCGAGCAGCTATTTCGAATTTTTCGATGAGGAGGGTTATCCGTATGAGCGTTGAAACGGCCGTGAGGGAGATTCTAGTAGAAATAGGCGAGGACCCGGAGAGGGAAGGACTCCGCGACACGCCCGACAGGATGGCGGACATGTTCAAGGAGCTGACTGCCGGATATAGAGCGTCCCCCTATACGATTATCAACGAGGCCCTCTTCAATATCAAATACGACGAAATGGTGGTGGTGAAGGACATAGAGTTCTACAGCCTCTGCGAGCACCATATGCTGCCCTTCTTCGGCAGCTGCAGCGTGGGATACATACCCAACGGGAAGATAGTGGGCCTGAGCAAGATCCCGAGGATAGTGGAGGTGTTCTCGAGGAGGCTCCAGGTGCAGGAGAGGATGACCGCGGAGATAGCTGACTTCCTCATGGAGGTCCTGAACCCGCTCGGGGTCGCCGTGGTGGCCGAGGCCCGGCACCTCTGCATGGCTATGAGGGGGATAATGAAGGCCGACGCCAGCATGCTCACGAGCTCCATGCGCGGGGCCTTCAAGAAGGACGAGAGGACGAGGAGCGAATTCCTGAGTTTCATAGGCAAACACGCCTGATCCCGGCCGGGATAGAAATAATCCATACCTTGTATATAATTAACGCCTGAGACACTAACAAAAAAGGGCTAACTCGGGATGCAGCGCATTATCGTAGTCGGACTCAGCCATAAGACCGCCCCTGTCGAGATAAGGGAGCGCTTCTCATTCAACCAGGAAGAGCTCGAAGCCGGGCTCGTAACGCTATCCGCGAAGAACCATATCGAGGAATGCATGATCGTCTCCACCTGCAACAGGGTGGAGGTTTACGCAGTCTCCGAGAACGCCGACGCGTGCATCGAAAGCGTGAAGGAATTCCTCTCCGAGTTCCATTCCATAGCCGGGGACGCATTCTCTCCGTATCTATACGTTTCGATAGGCCATATGGCGGTAAGGCATTTTTACAAGGTCGCCTCGGGTATAGACTCGATGGTCGTCGGGGAGCCGCAGATACTGGGCCAGATCAAGCAGGCTTATAAAACCGCTGTGATAAAAGACACTGCCGGGCTGATACTCAACAGGCTTTCTCACTCGGCGTTTTTCGTCGCCAAGAGGGTCAGGACCGAGACGGGCATCGGCTCGAGGGCCGTGTCGGTAAGCTACGTGGCCGTCGAGCTCGCGAAGAGGATATTCGACAAGCTCACGCGGAGGAAGGTGCTGCTTATCGGGTCTGGCGAAATGGCGGAGCTCGCGGCGAGGAACCTCATAAAGGCAGGCATAGGCGAGCTGATAATCGCGAGCAGGAACTATGAGAACGCCGCTCATCTTGCGGACAGGCTGAACGGGAAGCCCATTATGTTCGAAGAGGTGTTTTACAGCCTGAAGGACGTGGACATAATTATCACAGCGACCGGCTCCACCGAATTCATACTCAAACCCCACCACGTGAAGGAAGCGCTCAAGCTCAGGAACAACGAGCCGATGTTCATGATAGACATAGCCGTCCCCCGCGACATAGACCCCAGGATAGGCGAGCTTGCGGACGTTTACCTTTACGATATAGACGATCTCAAGAACGTGCTCGACGAGAACATCAAGTCGAGACGTGACAACGCCGAGAAGGCCGAAGAGATAGTTATCGAAGTGGAAAAGGCGTTTCAGGCCTGGCTCAACGGCCTGAAGGTAGTCCCTGCCATCATCGACCTCAAAAAGAGGTTCGAGCAGATAAAGATGAGCGAGGTCGAAAGGGCGCTCGCCAAGCTCGAAAATTATTCCGATAAGGATAAGGACGTCATCATGCTGATGGCGTCGCGCATAATAGGCAAGATACTCCACGGCCCGCTGACCAATCTGAAGAAAGAGGCTTCTACATCGCGCGGGGCCCTCTACGTCGATTCGGTAAAGAAGCTCTTCGAGCTCGAAACCGAGATCATGCTCATTGCCGAAGAAGAGGAAGATGAAGCGACCCTTCAGGATTGGAACTAGGGGGAGCCTGCTTGCCCTCTGGCAGGCGAATTTCATCAAAGACCTCCTCCTGGCAGTCCGCCCGGACCTCCACCCCGAAATCCGCATAATAAAAACGACGGGTGACAGGAACCTCGACTCACCCCTGTCCGAGATCGGGGGTAAAGGGGTATTCGTTAAGGAAATAGAAGAAGCCCTCCTGTCGGAAGAAATCGATATCGCCGTTCACAGCATGAAAGACCTCCCGGCGGTCCTCCCGGACGGCCTCGCCATAGGGGCGGTCGCGCCCAGGCACGACCCGAGGGACGCGCTCGTCTCAAACGGTGATCTGAGGCTCGGAGACCTGCCCCCGGGGGCCAGGGCGGGTACGGGGAGTCTGAGGAGGGGCGCCCAGCTCCTTAACCGTATGCCGGGGTTGAGGATAGTGCCTATAAGAGGGAACGTGGATACCAGGCTCAGGAAGCTGAGGGAAGGGGAGGAATACGATGCGATTTTACTCGCGGCGGCCGGCCTCTGGCGTATGGGACTCTCCGGGGAGGCGTCCGAAATCATTCCGGCCGACGTAATGGTGCCTGCCCCGGGGCAGGGGATAATCGCGGTCGAGTGCAGGGAGG
>MFCJ01000124.1:0-2381 GCA_001775255.1 Candidatus Dadabacteria bacterium RIFCSPHIGHO2_12_FULL_53_21 | reverse complement strand
TACCGGCCGGGTGCTACGCGGAGACGGACGGGGATTCGATCGGGGTCACGGGCATTCTTGCGTCGCCCGACGGGAAGACCGTCATCAGGGAGCGGTCATCCGGAGCGGCCGGAGACGCCGAGGGTATAGGTCTCCGCCTGGCCGAGCTTATACTCGGGAAGGGCGGGGACAGGCTTACCGGGGCCCGCTGAGCACTCACGGCGAATTTCCGGACGCCTCGGTATAGTCTATTCTATTTCTTCCCGTCCTTTCTAAAATCCGGGCTTTCGTGGTAATATCTATATTCCATAAGGAGTACGCTGTGCTTTACCTTAACCCTTCCGAAGTCCCTTTCGCCTTCCTCGACGTAGAAACAACAGGTCTCGACCCGTCTCAAGGGGACAGGGTCTGCGAGATAGCCGTATTGAAGACTGTAAACGGGAGCGTCGTGGGCGAGTTTGCGACACTCGTGAACCCGGGCAGGTCCATACCGCAGAGTGCGGTGTCGGTGCACGGCATAACGGATATTATGGTGAGGAGGTCCCCCTTTTTCAGGGACATAGCGAAGGGCCTGCTGGCCGTGATAAAAGACTCCGTCATCGTCGCTCATAACGCGAAGTTCGACCTCGGATTTCTGAACGTGGAACTGGGGAACCTGAGAATAGCCCTTCCGGAAAGTAACGTGATAGACACGCTCGGGATAGCGAGGAGGTATTACACGTTCCCGAGCAACAGCCTGGGGCAGATCGCCAAGTATATCGGGCTTCCCGCCGAGAGCGGACACAGGGCGCTCGCCGACGTGATGACGACGAGGGACGTCTTCCAGTATTTCCTCACCGACCTGGGCAGGAGGGGGATAAGGCTCAAAAGGCTTAAGGACGTAATGAAGCTCCAGGGAAAGTCCGTAGAGCTCGAGAGCAGGAAGGAGCTCGTCCTTCCGGTGGAGATAGAGCAGGCGCTCCGGGCGAAGGGGAAACTCCGGATCAAGTACTTATCGGCTTACAACGATGAGACGACGACCCGCGTCATAGAACCCTATGACATAAGCGTCACGAAGGAAAGCACTTACATCCACGCGTTCTGTCACTTGAGAAAGGAAAGGTGTACCTTCAGGCTTGACAGGATACTCGAATTCAAGACCGTAAATTCCTGAAATAACTGATCTACTTCTGAATCGCCCTGTGGATAGTCCCGGCTTCGCCGACTGCGCCTTTATTCCCGTCGGGAGGGGTCTCCGGCAGGGATTCCGGCTGTTCGGTGCCGGTATTCTTCGAGCTGTCGCCGGGCTCCGAGTCCTTGTCCGGCATGTCGGCTGAATCCGAGTCGGGTATCTGCCCCAGGTCGAGCTTGAGGTCGATTATCTCGGCTTCGAGTCTCTTCGTCTGGGCGATTAGTCTCTGGTTTTCGATCTTCAGGTCGTTTATTTCCTCTTTGAGGTTGGTGACGTATTTATCGAGCTCCGTGCTGTCCTTCTTTATCTGCTCGAGCTCTTTCTGGGTCTGCGTAAGCTCGGAGCCGGTCTCCGTGGTTTCCTGAGTTTTATCCCCGTTCTCGCACCCGGCGAGTACTGAAACCGAAAGAAATAGGGCCGCCGTAAGTAAGAATGCGTTTAGATTCTTCATCATTTATTCTCCTCTAGAGTAATAATACCGACTGATAATTTACTCTATATTTATTAGGCGTAAATGTCAATGAAAAGAGAGAATCCGGCGTATGTTACGGAGAAAACTTGACAGTGGGGGGAATATCCCATACCCTTACTCTTCCTAATCAGACGCGGGGTGGAGCAGCTTGGCAGCTCGTCGGGCTCATAACCCGAAGGTCGGAGGTTCAAATCCTCCCCCCGCTACCAAATGCTCTACAATATCCACCACTTTTTAGATTTACTTTGTCCTATTCCTCTAAGGGATTGTTATCTCACTTTTCAAGACTAACACAACGAATTTTTCCCTGATGTGTAAAATTGGCAGCATGCCAATATTTAAATGTTTCACGCAGATCTATTACACTTCTTAGATCTGCTTTAAGTAGGCTTTTCTGATATTCGGCCATTGAATGTGATTTTATCTGCTTTCTCTAGTATGCTACGATAATTCGGACTTGATGTTGTACTCAAATAGACATTCTGTCGATGAAATTCTAATATATTGTATAAAGTTAATTCAATATACGAGTGAGAAATGGAATATGTAATTGGAGTTATTGTTCTATTTATCATACTAGCAGTTATTTATGGTTGGGCATCGGGTGAAAGAGAAAAACACGAGAGAGAGAAATTTAAAGAGTGGATCCTGAATAGGGATTATAAGTTTGAAGAATCATTTTGTATAGGAAGAAAGTGGTTAGCGGATTTTATAGCTGAATGTAGATCAGAGTTTTATGAAAGTAGGGCTCGATACTTG
>MFCJ01000123.1:6684-6926 GCA_001775255.1 Candidatus Dadabacteria bacterium RIFCSPHIGHO2_12_FULL_53_21 | reverse complement strand
TGCGAGGGAGCGCAGTATGCGACCGCGGCAATCTCATGGAAAAGAGAGATTGCCACGGCACAAGCCGGAAATTTGCGAATGTCAGAGAAGGGGCATTATGAGCTCAGGCGCGGGCAGGGATGGGACAATGGGACACATCATCCTGGTATATACCCCACCCATATGTCCCATCTGTCCCATCAGGGGGAGTGAGGGGGGGGATAGTAATTTAATTATCAGCATGTTTGATTAATTTTATTCAA
>MFCJ01000123.1:6238-6647 GCA_001775255.1 Candidatus Dadabacteria bacterium RIFCSPHIGHO2_12_FULL_53_21 | reverse complement strand
TAACCCAAATCAAAAGCATATATCTTGAGTTGCAGGGCTATTTATTAGAATCTCCTGAGTATAAGGACTATCAAAATCAAGCTGGTGAGACTTTCGACTCAAATTTGTGGAATAAGTTTAATTCAACATTAGATCGTCTCAATTCTGTTGCTGATAATAGATATAATGAATTTAGTTTGCATCCTACTAGCACAAGGCCAGGTGGCCCTATCCATTTAAGTGTCAATTTTTATAGGAGTAATCTATCTGGTTTAATCTTAAAATTATATGCAGATTATTTTCCTGATGATCGACCGTTTGTAACACGATCGGAGTCTGGTCAATTTGTTCTAAATCAAAATATTCATCAAGAGCAGTCTGTTTATATAAATCTATTCAAAGAACAAATTGAAGAAAAGATTTCAATGTA
>MFCJ01000123.1:0-6229 GCA_001775255.1 Candidatus Dadabacteria bacterium RIFCSPHIGHO2_12_FULL_53_21 | reverse complement strand
TTCAAATGAAAAAAGCTTTCTGGAGAAATTAAAAGGATATGTTGCTACTACAAATAATATTACAGATATTGTAAGAGCAACAGCCAGATTAGCGAAAAAAGCTGGGTTATCTTTAGACGATATCACCAATATATTCTCGTAATTTTTTACATCACTGCCTCCTTTATTGCATATCTGTCAAAAGGCTAAATCCCTCTTAATCCCCCTTTACAAAGGGGGAAAAGAATCCTTTAAGACTTTAATTCCCTCCTTTCTTAAAGGAGGGGCAGGGTGGATTTGGACTTTGGGACAATGGGACAGACGGGCTGGGTATATACCCGGATCATGTGTCCCATCTGTCCCATCAGGGGGAGTGAGGGGGGGAGATAGGCTTAACTATCCTTTTTTTTCGTTATCCACGGTTCAGGAACCTTACCTTGACCGGTAAATAAAAGCATATGACCGCAATGATCACACACAAATATTCTAAACTTACGGTTGCCAACAGACCTTAGCCCATAATCACCTAAAACATGATCATCTTGGTCAACCTTAAGCTCATATTTACCGCGACCGCATGCGCCACAGACTCTTTCGGAGATATCAACAACATCTGCGTCATTTTCAATAATCCCTATTATTTCATCGATTGCTTTGAGAAATTCTGTGGCATTTTCTATTTTACAATCTTTCTCTTTTTCCACTATACACTTAGAAAACAACTCATTAGCGAGGCTCATATATCTAGCATTGGGGAATTTGCATTCTAAGTTAAATTCAGGATCCTCGTAATACCAAAATGGCAATATAGGTGTATCGGAAATCATAGACCATATAGTCTTTGCAAGACAAAATATATCAAACTTAGGATTGATTTCGTCTACCCTTCGGCGGGCAGCCCATGGAGGCATCCAATCAGTACTACCGACATTACCAATGGTGTTCGATAACCTCTTGCCCTTATCTTCTGAATAATATACTAAACCAAAGTCCCCAAGTATTAATTCATTATTATCCGAGACAAAAATGTTATCCGGTTTAATATCACGATGAACCATTCCAAGATTATCTCCGGCTTGATTTACAGCTTCATGAATTTTCGCTACACCTTCTACTAAAGGGCGTATCGCTTTAAGAGCCTTAGGGAAATTGCCAGTAAAAGATGCACTATTCTTAGTGAGAGTACCTTTATTATAATATCTGGTTACAAACCATTTCCCGTCAGTATCAGTATCCAATACTTCAATTAGATTGGGATGAGTTATGCTTTTCATGGCTTGAATCTCTCGTTTTATACGTTCTTCAGCTAACTCGAAATCCCTTGCATCCTTTTGTGAATGAAGCTCTTTTAATGCTCCCAAATAGCCATTATCTATTTGTGTAATTTCCTTTATAACGTTTTGGAAATCTTCAAACCCCTTATGTTTCAGTTCATCGGAATCACGCATCAGTAGTTCCATGGACTTGCGCAGGTTCATTAAGCCAACGTCAAATTTATGCTTATCTCGAACGAGGTAGACCATACCCTGCCCACCTGGAGCAATTTCTCTAATTTTTTTCCAACGCTCTTCGTGTTTCATATTCTAAAAAGATATCTAAAAAAATATAATAATTAGGTTTAATTATACGATAAAGAACTTAATTAGTGCAACTTTGGGACAATGGGACAGACGGGCTGGGTATATACCCGGATCATGTGTCCCGATGTCCCATATGCTTTGGGAATGACGTCCTTCGACCCTTCGACAAGCTCAGGACAGGCTCCTGCTCAGGACGAACGGGCGGCGGGTCGCCGCTGGCAGACGGGTGTGAAGTGACTTCTCAGGAAAGAGGAAGCCCAACCCGTTCATACTTCGACAAGCTCAGCACGAACGGGTGAAAGACGAGACCCTGAATATTTTGGATTGATAAACGAATAAGCGGAGAATAGTTACATCATTGGATTCGGCCATTGGCGTCCGTTTCTTGCGCGCGCTCAGAAACGTAGTTCAGGGTGACTACAAATGGATTCCCGATTTCTCGGGAATGACAGAATAAAAAAGGCGAGACGGAAAGACGCCCTCTTTTACTTAAGGTCGTTCAACTCTTTCGTGATATTCCCCACGACGGTCTTGGCGTCGCCGAACACCATCATGGTCCTGTCGTTGAAGTAAAGCTCGTTCTCGATACCCGCGAAACCGGGGTTCATGCTGCGCTTGACGACCATTACGTGCTTCGCCTTGTCCACGTCGAGTATCGGCATCCCGTAAATCGGGCTCGCCGTGTCGTGGCGCGCCGCAGGGTTCGTCACGTCGTTCGCCCCGATAACGAGCGCCACGTCCGCGTCCGGGAATTCGGGGTTTATGTCGTCCATGTCGAAGAGCACGTCGTAGGGCACGTTCGCCTCGGCCAGGAGCACGTTCATGTGTCCGGGCATCCTTCCCGCGACGGGGTGTATGGCGTATTTCACATCCGTCCCCTGCGCTTTCAGTATGTCGGCCAATTCCCTCACGTTGTGCTGGGCCTGCGCGGCGGCCATTCCGTATCCGGGGACGATGATGACGGACTTCGAATTCTTGAAGATTTCAGCGGCCTCCTTCGGCGTACCCGAGTGGACCTGCTTGTTGCCCGTGTCCTCGGGCGCTGCGGCCCCGTCCACAGGCGGTGTTATCTTCCCGAACGCGCCGAAGAGCACGTTCGTGAAGGAGCGGTTCATCGCCCTGCACATGATGATCGAAAGTATGAAGCCGGAAGCGCCGTCGAGCGCGCCCGCGATGATGAGGATCTTGTTATTGAGCGCGAACCCGAGGAGCGCAGCGGATATACCGGCGTAGGAGTTCAATATCGAAATAACGGTCGGCATATCGGCCGCGCCTATGGGCAGGATGAGCATTACGCCGAACGTAAGGGCGAGCACGAGCCCGAGATAGAAGAGAAAGCTCGTAGACGGAAAGAAAACTAATATTATTACGATAAGCGCTATCACGGCGAGGAGCGATACGTTGAAGACGTTCTGACCCTTATAAGTCCAGGGAGATCCGGGCAGGATACCCTGGAGCTTGCCGAAGGCCATCATGCTGCCCGTGAACGTCAGGCTCCCGAGCATCACTTCAGAGCCTATCGCGGACATCCTGACCGTGTTCAGGTCCTGGCCGTGATAGTACTCGGCGACGCCGACCAGCGCCGCGGCGAGCGCCCCGAACGCGTGCGAGAGCGCGGTCCGCTCGGGCATCTTCGTCATCGGGGTCCATGCCGCGATACCGATACCGACTATGGATCCGATCACGAGACCGACTATTATCCATTCATACGTGACTACCTCGTGCTGTATGAGGGTCCCGATTATGGCCATGGTCATACCGAGGGCGGCCATCTTCTGTCCGCGGCGCGCGGTCTCGGGAGAGTTCAGGCCCTTGAGTCCGAGAATGAAAAGCAGGGCCGAAATAAGGTATACGATGTTGGTGAATATATGGCTCGTCATTTCTCGCTCTTACCGTCCCCTTTTTTGAACATTTTAAGCATACGCTCGGTGATCAGGAACCCGCCGACCACGTTACACATCGCGCACGCGACGGCTATAGTGCCGAGCACCGTCACGACGGTGCCGTGCCTGCCGCCCGTGACGAGTATCGCGGCTACCACTATGATAGCGGATATCGCGTTAGTGGCCGACATGAGCGGCGTATGGAGGAGCGGCGGTACCCTGGATACAACGAGGAACCCGAGGAATGCTGCAAGCATGAATATATATAATCCCGCGACTAATAACGCTCCGTCCATGTGACGACGCCTCCTTTCTTTATTTCACGGCCTCTTTTATGGCCGGGTGCACGACCTCTCCCGCGTGTGTGATAAGCGAACCCTTTATTATATCGTCCTCGAGGTTGAGGACGGCGGATTTCCCGTCGGGCGAGATGAGATTGAGGAACGCGAGTATGTTCCTCGCGTAGAGAAGGCTCGCGTGAACCGGCATCAGGGCCGGTATGTTCGGGAACCCTATTATAGTTACCCCGTGTTTTAACACCTCTTTCCCCGGTTCCGAGAGCGTACAGTTCCCGCCGTGCTCGACAGCCATGTCCACGATTACGGAGCCGGGCTTCATCTCCCTCACCATCTCTTCCGTGATGAGTATGGGGGCCCGTTTTCCGGGTATGAGGGCCGTACTGATTATAATGTCCGAGTCTTTAGAGTATTTGCGTATAAGCTCCTGCTCGCTCTTGTAGAATTCGGGCGGCAGCTCCTTCGCGTATCCGCCCGTGTCCTCCGCCTGCTCGTGGGGGACTTCGAGCGATACGAATTCCGCGCCCAGGCTCTTTACCTGCTCGCCCGCCGCCGGCCTCACGTCAAAAGCGGTCACGACCGCCCCGAGGCGCTTCGCCGTGGCTATGGCCTGGAGCCCCGCGACGCCCGCGCCGATGATTATCGCCTTCGCCGGATGAATGGTCCCCGCCGCAGTGGATAGCATCGGGAAAAACCTGCCGCACGCGTTTGCCGCCAGGAGGACTACCTTATAGCCCGCGACAGTGCTCATCGTGGAGAGCGCGTCTATTCTCTGGGCGCGCGTGATCCTCGGCACCATCTCCATGGAGAGCGCCGAAATCTTCCTCTCGGCCATCTTCTTTATCTCTTCGGGGCTCGAGAACGGCTGGAGGAACGACATTACTATTGCCCCTTCTTTTAATTTTCCGATTTCGTCCAGGGTGGGCTTGTTCACCTTTAATAAGATATCCACGCCCGAAAGCAGCTCGTCCCTGGACGGCGAGATAACGGCCCCCGCCTCCCCGAACTCCCTGTCGCTTATGAAAGACGAAACACCGGCACCTGATTCGACCAGGACCTCCGTCCCTGCCTTCGTCATCTTGCTCACGGTCTCGGGCACCGCCGCAACGCGGCGCTCGCCTTCGAGTGTCTCTTTTATTATTCCTACGCGCATTATTATCTCCGCGTCCTTATCAATTCGGGGACTAGAAATTACCTAACCACAAGCCCGGCGTCAATATCGAATCTACCATAAAACCCGCGTACCATTCCACACCGAATATCACTTTCAGGAAATAAGCGCTTTATGATTCTATTAATATTTTTTAATCAGTCAAGGTTAGGAGGCCTGAATAATAAAAATTTATTCCCCGGGGCGGCTGGGGGCGTACTGCCGAATAACCGGAGCTACAGAGGGCGCGGTCATTCCGATTTTCCGCCCTTCTTCCCCCCGGAGCCCGGGAAGAGCCAGCCGAGCGGGAGATATTTGAGCAATGTTTCGAGCGGGCTTTCACCGCCGTCCCCGCCCCCTCCGCGCTCGTCCTCGAACACGGCGTCGCTCTTTACGCTCAGTATGAGGTCCTTCGCGTCATCAAATATGTCATCGGGGACCATTATCGTCTTCGCGTTTAACGCGCTCATGTACGCGCCCACGTACATGGAGCCGAAGTGCTCGTTCTGGACATAATAGGGCATCCCCGAGGCCTCGAACATGCTTTTCAGGAATACGAGCTCCGATTCGTCAGACGGGGTATATAGTCTCTTCATATTGTAAGGATTGCCGGATAGGGCCTGATATAATCCGCGCTCCTATCCATAATGTACCCGAATAATTATATATTGAACCGGGTAAACATACCCGATAAAAATTTATCCCGCCTTTAAACATGATATAATTATTCCGTACAATCGCCTTTCTCCGGGAGAATGCCGCTATGCAAACACTCGAATCTATATTGAGCGAGCACTACTGCTTCAAGGGGCTCGAAAAGAAGTATCTGGACATGATAGTAAAGAAGGCCGCGCACGCCGCGTTCAAGGAAGGGGAGTTTATATTCCACGAGAGCGACAAGGCCGACAAGTTATACATAATCCAGGAGGGCATAGTGGCGCTCGAAACGAGGCTCGCCCCCGACAGGGACCCGATAACCATACAGATGATCGGAGAAGGAGACGTGCTCGGCTGGGGCTGGCTCTTCCCTCCACATCTCTGCCACTTCGACGCGAAGGCCGTGGCCCCGACGAAGACGGTCGTGCTCGACGGCACGTTCATACGCACGAAGTGCGAGGAAGACCACGACCTGGGTTACGAGCTCCTGAAAAGGTTCGCCTCCCTCATACAGCAGAGGCTCCAGGCGGTGAGGCTCCAGAACCCCAACATGTACGTCGTCAAACCCAAGTCCTGAAAAAATAAAGTCCTGAATAAATAGAGAAGCGAAAGAGAGTCAAGTCCGGCGGTAAGGGGAAACAGGCCTAATCCCCCCGGACTTCGCCGTGTTTCAGACCGTGCTTA
>MFCJ01000122.1:15220-15694 GCA_001775255.1 Candidatus Dadabacteria bacterium RIFCSPHIGHO2_12_FULL_53_21 | reverse complement strand
CATACAATCAGCTCAGGAGTCCAAATAACCTAATATCCGCTCGTACTGATTTAACTCAGCGTCTCTCCGGGCTTGAGCGCGATAATCTCCATACCCTTAATATCTTTCGTTAGCTCCCTCAGCATGGCGGGCGTGCCCGTAAGCGCCGGGAACGTGCCGAAGTGCATCGGCACGACGTATTTTGTCGACAGGAACCTGCACGCATACGAGGCCTCGACAGGGGACATCGTGAACAGGTCTCCTATCGGTATCATTGCGAGCTCCGGCTTGTAGATCTCCGCGATGAGCTTCATGTCGCTGAACACGGCGGTATCCCCGGAGTTGTATATCCTGAAACCGTTTTCGAGCTCTATCACATATCCGACCGCCTCGCCGCCGTATATAATAGACCCGTCCTCGTCCTGGATGCCGCAGCTGTGGTCGGCGTGCACCATCGAGAACTTGATTCCGTCAACTTCCTGGGTGCCCCCTTTA
>MFCJ01000122.1:0-15214 GCA_001775255.1 Candidatus Dadabacteria bacterium RIFCSPHIGHO2_12_FULL_53_21 | reverse complement strand
GGCATTATATTCTCTACCCCCTTGGAATTCAGCCACACGCAGGTCTCGTAGATGCCAACTACCTTCGGCTGATGCTCTTTCCCTATCGAGACCGCGTCGCCTATGTGGTCGAAATGCGCGTGCGTTACGGCCATGATGTCGAGTTTTTTTACTTTCTTCAGCCCCTCCGGGCAGGCGGGGTTGTGCTCGACCCACGGGTCTATGAGGATGATCTTCCCCCCGGGGGTTTTCAGCGTGAAGGTCGAGTGACCCATATATGTAAGTTCGAACCCTTTATTGAGCTTTCCCATATTTTCCTCCAAAGGCCTTTCAGTTTTGATATGATAATTCTAACCGCATGCGGGTTCCGATGGCAAACGGGCTTAGGCTCGGCTGTATAAAGCATGATAGAATAGTCAGGATGGGCTTTGAAGTCTTCGAGCATACGGCCGATATCGGGGTCAGGGTATACGGCGGGAGCTTCGCGGATTTATTAAAAAACGCCGCGCTGGCCCTTTTGTCCCTTATTACGGAGAGGGAGTCGGTCAGGCCTGTCGAAGAGGTGGTGTTCCAAGCCGAGGCTGAGACCGGGGAGGAGCTTCTGATAAAAATGCTGAGCGAGATACTCTATATCCATCAGGTCCGGAAGATGGTTTTCAGCGAAGCGGAGATAGAGCTTACCGACGGTTATAGGCTCAAAGGCAGGCTTAAGGGTGAAAAGATCGACCTTGGCAGGCACGAGCTCCTGCTCGACATCAAGGCGGCCACGTATCATAATTTGAAAATCGAGAGAGTGAATGATAGATTTATGGCCGAAATAGTTTTCGATATTTGAAATAATTTCTTTCTGTTATAAAGAGTTATATGCTTTGTGCCTCGAATTTTATGAGGTGCGGAGCTCTATTCATGGAAAGCCGGGCGCGGGGTTAGCGGGCGGTATCCGACGGGACGCTTCCGGGTGCGCGCGGGAATTCATGGATATTTTGTGAATGAAACCGACTAAATTCAGGATCAGGTGGCCATGCTCGATTCCAAATACGTTGAAGAGAATCTCGAAAAAGTCGCAGCCGGAATGAAAGACCGCGGCGCGCCGTTTGACTCCGGGAGGTTCAGGTCTCTCGATCAGGAGAGGCGGCAGATCATAAAACGGGTGGAGGAGCTCGAGCATGAAAGGAACGTCGGCTCGAAGAGGTTCGGGGAGCTGAAACGTGAAGGGGACCAGGGTGCCGCGGACAGGCTGCAGGCGGAGCTTAGAGTGATCTCGGACAAAATAAAGGACCTCGCCGGCGATAGATCGAATGCGGATAATAATCTCAGGGAATTCCTCTTGGGGGTCCCGAATATGCCCCATGAATCAGTGCCGGTCGGAAAGGATTCCGCTGATAACAGGGAAGTGAGAAGGTGGGGGGAGCCCAGGGTATTCGGTTTTGAACCGAAGGATCACGTAGAGCTCGGGAAAATACTCGATATAATCGATCTCGACAGGGCCGCCAAGATCACAGGCGCAAGGTTCGCGCTTTATAAGGGGCTCGGGGCAAGGCTCGAAAGGGCTTTAATAAATTTTATGCTCGATATACATACGAGGGAGCACGGATACAAGGAGGTGCTCCCGCCGTTCATGGCGAACAGCGAGAGCTTTATAGGTACGGGCAACCTGCCCAAATTCGCCGCCGATTTGTTCAAGGTGGAAGGAACGGATTATTACCTCATACCCACTGCCGAGGTCCCGGTAACCAACATACACAGGGACGAGATACTGAGCGGTGACGACCTGCCGATAAAGTATGCGGCCTATACCCCGTGCTTCAGGAGCGAGGCGGGTTCTTACGGAAAGGACGTCAGGGGTATAATCAGACAGCACCAGTTCAACAAGGTCGAGCTCGTGAAATTCGCCGCTCCCGAGAGCTCGTACGATGAGCTCGAGTCCCTCACTGCGAACGCGTACCGTATCCTTGAGCTGCTGGAGCTGCCGTACCGCGTGGTCGTTCTCTGTACGGGGGATATGGGGTTCTCATCGGCGAAGACTTACGACATAGAGGTGTGGGTGCCGAGCGAGAATACATACAGGGAGATCTCGTCCTGCAGCAACTTCCAGGATTTTCAGGCGAGGAGGGCGTCTATCAGGTACCGTCAGGCAGGGGGGGGGAAACCCAGGCTCGTACATACGTTAAACGGCTCCGGGCTCGCGGTCGGAAGGACCGTCGTAGCGATACTCGAGAATTTCCAGGAACCGGACGGTACCGTCACCATTCCCAGGGCGCTCGTACCCTACATGGGCGGCGTTGAGAGAATTACAACCTAGCGGGAAGGCCGGTCTGATTTATAGATACGCCGGGAGCGGGTTTGTAATGCTGATTTGTAACACTGATCAGGCAGGCAGCTCGACGAAGAATGTGACTCCCCTTACCTCGTTGGGCCTGACGAATATTTCCCCGCCGTGTTCTTTAATAATGCCGAAAGACACCGAGAGCCCGAGGCCCGTGCCTTTGCCTTTCGGTTTGGTCGTATAGAACGGGTCGAATACCTTATTGATGCTTGAATCGGGTATCCCTGGGCCGTTATCCTCAAACGCGATCTGAATGACATTCCTCCTGCCGATGCCCCCTACGGGATCGGTCTCCTTTAGCCTGCTCCTGATCGTAAGCTGTCTCGTGTCGTTTATTTCCGACATGGCCTGCTGCGAATTAATAATAAGGTTCAGGAAGACCTGCTGCAGCTGGTTCGGGTCGCCTACCGTCTCGGGAAGGTCCGGGTCGAGGTCTTTAACCACATTTACCGAATTTTTTCTGAGCTCGTAGTCCGTAAGTCCCAGTGTCTTTTCCAATATGTCGTTTACCTGTATGACGTCTTTTTCGGGATTGTGCTTCCTTGCGAACGAGAGCATGTTCTGTATCACTTTTTTAGCCCTTTCCGATTCGGCGTGTATGGCCTTAATGGCCTCCCTGGATTCGCCGCTGAGGTCGGGTTCCGAGAGCAGCATTTCGGAATACCCGATCACGACGGCCAGGGGGTTATTCACCTCGTGGGTTACGCCCGAGATGAGCTCGCCGATTGCCGCGAGCTTCGCCGATTGCAGAAGCTGCTCCTGTAAATTTTTCCTCTCGGTAATATCGAATATGATTGCGGTTAAAATGGGTCTGCCTTCGACCCTGCACGTGGACAAAGAGACCTCAGCCGGAAACTCCTCGCCGTTTTTATGGAGCCCCGTGATCTCCGACGTCGATTCCTTGAGGTGCGATAGCCCGTTATCTCCCCCTCTTCCCGGCTCCGCCGGTATCGTTTCCTTGTACCGCCCGGGGAAGAGAGAGCTGAACTCTTTATTGACGATCTCTTCTCTGGGGTAACCGAATATTTTCTCCGCAGCGGGATTGAAAAGGATGA
Source organism: Candidatus Dadabacteria bacterium RIFCSPHIGHO2_12_FULL_53_21 (assembly GCA_001775255.1). GTDB lineage: Bacteria > Desulfobacterota_D > UBA1144 > Nemesobacterales > UBA2774 > 2-12-FULL-53-21. Next base: position 11,854 of record MFCJ01000122.1, on the reverse strand, counting down.
TCTTACCCTCGCCGTCTACGGCTATGATCGCGCTCTTCGCCGTCTCAACGAAGCTCCTGTAGCGCTCCTCGGACTCCTTCAGTGCCTGCTGGAGCCTTCTCCGGGCGCTGATATCGTCGATCACCGACACGATCCCCAGCTGATGTCCGTCCTTATCCTTGATTGCGGACGTTTTTTCGTACACGGGGAACGCGTCGCCGTTCTTTCTGAGTGCGAGCCTTTCCCCCTCCCAGCCTACCATTACGAGGGCTTCATATATCTTGCTGCTCACCCCGGAGGGGTCGTCGAGCGGGTATAGAATATCGCTTTTCCTCCCTATGAGCTCCTCGGGTTTATATCCGAATGTTCTCGTATGGGCACTGTTAATATAAATGATGTTCCGGTTAATATCGGTAATTGTGACTGCCGAATTCAGGCTGTTCACCGAAGTTGAAAGGAGGAGGTTCTGCGCGGACTCGTCACCGCTTCTCGCCGTTTCGATCACGTTTTTCTGGCTGACTCTCCTCTGTGCAGCCGACGATTTTAAAAGCTTTTGTTTCTCAAGGGCTTTTAGCGTGAGGGTCGCGACGTACTTCATGTTTGCAGGCGCTTCTACATATCCGTAGACGAGGCTGTCGAGCGGATTGCTTGAATCGGGGCCGCCGTCCATGCCCGGTTCCGTGATCAATATTATATCGGTATTCTGAGAAATCGATTTAACGCGCGTGATTATTTCAGGGATCGAGAAATCGATAGTCGCGGTGTCGAGTACTGCCACTCCGTATGGCTTATCCCTCAGATGCCCGAGGAACTCCTCCGTGTTTGTAGCCCGGTCTATCTGAATGTCCTGTTTTCTCAGGATATGGTCGAGGTCCGTGAATAATTTTTCATTCAACCCTGCAAGCATATTTTGTTTGTGCATTTTATCCATCACTAGACCTGAACGAAATAGCGGGACCCCGCCCGGAGACCGGTATGGAACCAATCCTCGGCAACCCGTATAAATAAATCCCGATTTAACATGAACCCATCATCCAGGATTTTTGAAGCCGACGCCGTAAACCTTCCCTGAGCGGCTGTTGTCCGTACTTTCCGCTCACGGACTCAATCTAATAACGCCCCTTACGGATTATTCCTCCCCCCTGAAATGTCGGATTTCATAGTACTCAAATTTCATCCATGCCCTTTGTATTCTTTTCCAGCTTGTTTGATATATAATGAAAAATCGGAGCGGCGATTATGCATATTATAAAAACATATAGAAACGCATATCCCGCCTGTTTTTCCATACCGCCAATTTCCATCATATAAGACCGCATAAAAATTATTAGAACTGCGAATAGAGAGATAACGGATACGAAGATAGCTGCCATGAACAAATAAGAAAAAGCACTGGATAGTGAGTCTCTCATCGTCTTCCCCGCTTCTCTTTATTCTTAGCTTTAATTATAGAGTAATTCCGGAAAACCTACAATTGCTATTGATTTAGAGACTTTTGCAGGGGGTTTTAAAGCTCTGGGTAAACTTCGGACGGCTGGCACGGAAAATCTATACCTCGAGGATATCCTTTTCCTTTTTCTCCATCCGCTCATTGATTTTTTGAATGAATTTGTCCGTAATCTCTTGTATTTTATTGAGATTCTTTTTTGCAGCGTCTTCCGGCACGTGTTTTTCCTTTTCAGCGTCCTTGAGCTTGCCGTTCATGTCCTTCCTTATCTGCCTCACCGCGACCCTGTATTCCTCGGCGAGTTTGCTTATGTGCTTGACGAGGTCTTTCCTGCGCTCCTCGGTCAGCACGGGTATGGCTATTCTGATCACCTTCCCGTCGTTGGCCGGGTTTACGCCCAGCTCGGATTTCATTATAGCTTTTTCGATTCCCGAGATTGCGTTAATATCCCAGGGCTGAATCAGAATGGTCCTGGCCTCGGGCGTGGATATGGTGGCCAATTGGTTTATCGGCGTCTGGGTGCCGTAATAATCTACCGAGATGTGCTCGACGAGCGCTGTCGAGGCCCTTCCGGTTCTTATTTTGGAGAGCTCCGAATCGAACACGTGTAAAGACTTGTTCATTCTGTCTTCGGTTTCTCTGATAATCTCATCAATGCCTGTCTCTTCACTCATTTTTATCGCTCCTGACTTTCGTGCCGATATCCATACCCATAACGGCTTTCTTAATATTACCGCGTTCGAACAGATTGAAAACGATTATCGGTATATTGCCCTGCATGCATAACGACATGGCTGTCGCGTCCATAATCTTAAGCTCTTTTTGAATCACGTCCATATAGGTGAGCTCGTTGAATTTAACCGCGTCCTTAAACTTTAGCGGGTCCTTGTCGTAAACCCCGTCGACCTTGGTCGCCTTGAGTATGAGGTCCGCCCCTATTTCGAGAGCCCTCAGTGTCGCGGCGGTATCTGTCGTGAAGAACGGGTTCCCGGTGCCCGCGGCGAATATGACGACCCTTCTCTTTTCGAGGTGCCTTATAGCACGCCTGCGTATATAGGGCTCGGCCACCTGCCTTATCTCGAGGGCGGACTGCACCCTCGTATGTAATTGTCTCTTCTCGAGCAATGCCTGGAGGGCCAGCGCGTTTATAACGGTGGCCAGCATCCCCATATAATCCCCGGTCGACCTGTCTATGCCTGTTTCGGCTCCCGCCACGCCCCTGAAGATGTTCCCGCCCCCGATGACGATGGCAATCTCGATACCCAAGCTCTGGACTTCGGCTATCTCATCCGAAATAGCGTCGAGCGCCTTCGAGTTGATGCCATACCCTTCGGGCCCCTGGAGGGCCTCTCCGCTGAGCTTTAGAAGGATCCTGCGGTATTTCGGTGCGGACTTGGTTTTCGGAGAATTCATTTTTTCCGTCATTAATCCAGGATTTCACCCAGCTGGAACCTTACAAACCTTCTGACCTTGATATTTTCCCCGATCTTCGCGATGAGCGCCTGCAGGAGGTCGTTGATCTTTAATTTGGTGTCCCTGATGTATACCTGGTCGAGCAGACAGACTTCCTCGTAAAACTTCTCGATTTTCCCTTCAGCGATCTTGTCCGCTATATTCGCCGGCTTGCCCGACTCTATAACCTGGGCTTTCATTATCTCTTTCTCCTTCGCAAGCTCCTCTTCGGGAATGAACTCCCTGCTGACGTATCTCGGGTTGCCGGCCGCTATCTGCATCGCGACCTCTTTCGCGAAAGCCTGGAACTCATCGTTCCTCGCGACGAAATCGGTTTCGCAGTTTATTTCTACAAGTACGCCGATCTTCCCGCCCGCGTGTATGTAGGAGGTAATAGTTCCTTCGGGGGTTTCTCTGCCGACTTTTTTTGCCGCCTTGGCCACGCCCTTGATTTTTAGTATCTCTATAGCTTTATCGAAGTCGCCTGCAACCTCCTCCAATGCCTTTTTGCAGTCGATAAAGGGTGCGCCCGTCCTGTCCCGTATTTCCTTTACCATTTGTGCCGTAATATCTGCCATTTCGTGTTAGATTCCTCCTTGATTTCTTGCCCGAAGACTCTCTCCGCGATCGCGCTGCGATTTACTCCGCTTTATCGGTATGAGTGTATGTGTAAGTGTCTTCCTCTTCGGTGGTGCCTTTGGCCGGTGCCTTGGGTTTTGAGGGCTGCTTGTCTCTCGATTCAGTATGCTGAGGCGCTTCGCCCGGCTGACTGCTCTCGGATACCGCAACGGAGGTAGCTTCCTCTTTCACGGATTCCTCTCCGAACTCCTTGAATACGAATACCTTTCTTTCGACGACGACCTGGTCGTGCTGCGGCTTCCTGACGACTTCACCCGCCTGGAGTCTCTGCTCGTATGCGTGTCTTCCTTCGACGCAGGCGTCGGAGATTCTGGACGTGAACAGCTTTATGGCCCTTATGGCGTCGTCGTTGCTCGGGATCACGTAATCGGCATCAGCCGGGTCCGAATTTGTGTCCACCACTGCTACTATCGGTATGCCGAGCCTCCTCGCTTCATGTACCGCGATGTGCTCTTTCCTCGTGTCGACGATATAGAGCGCCTGGGGTGTCCTTTTCATGTTAACGACGCCGCCCAGGAGCAGTTCCAGTTTCTGGATCTCTCTTTTTAACCCCTTTGCTTCCTTCTTCGGGAGCAATTCCATCTGCCCTTCCTCTTCGAGCTTCTTCAATTCGAGCAGGTAGTCAACGCGGGACCTGATAGTGTTGAAGTTTGTAAGCGTGCCCCCGAGCCAGCGTGTATTGACGTAAGGCATGCCGGAGCGCGTGGTCTCTTCGGCGATTATACCCTGGGCTTGCTTCTTGGTCCCGACGAACAGTACCTCACCCCCTTCAGCGGCTACGTCCCTAACAAAATTGTAGGCCTTTTTGAAAAGCCCCACTGTCTGCTGGAGATCGATAATGTGTATGCCGTTTCTGTTCCCGAAGATGAACTCCTTCATTTTCGGGTTCCAGTGGCTTATCTGATGGCCGAAATGGACACCCGCTTCGAGAAGCTGCTTCATGCTGATTACCTCGTTCACCTGTTCGGTCGGCTGTATTTCTTCTGCCATTAAAATGCCTCCTGATTTATACCGATTTTTATTTGGGTAAAACGAACTTTATTAACATATAATGTAGCCTATTTCAAGTATCCTTTCCTCTTGTTTTGTAAACGATTTTGAAAAATGCTATGTTTTATACTTCTTAGATTCTACTCGAAAGGCCGGAATTTGAAAGACTCGCGATACTTGTTCATTGTTAACCCGGCTGCGGGACAGGGCAGAACGGCCGGCTTGTTCGGTTCTATAAAACCCCTCCTGGACGGCAGGAAAATACCGTTCGAATTCAGGCTCACCTCAGGGCCGGGGGAGGCGGAATCGTTCGCGAGGGAGGCACTTTCCGGCGGCTTTACTCATATCGTTGCCGTAGGCGGGGACGGGACCTCCCACGAGGTGGTGAACGGCATCCTCGGGTCTTCGATAATATTCGGCGCTATCCCTTCGGGCAGCGGTAACGACTTTCCTAAATCGGCCGGTATCCCGCTTGAAACGGGAGAGGCCCTCGAAACCCTGTTTTCAGGACGCGTGCGCCCGGTCGACGTGGGGAAGCTCGGGGACGCCTACTTTATTAACGGTCTCGGCATAGGTCTCGACGGAGCCGTTTCGCACCGCTTCAAGAAGCTCAAGCATTTCCGCGGACAGCTGGGGTACATACTGGGTGCGGTTCAGGAGGCCTTTTCATTCGAGGGCTTCCTGGCGGAGATCGCTATCGGGGACTGGAAGTTCTCGGGCAGGCTTCTTCTGGCCGGCGCATCGAACGGGATATATCAGGGCGGCAAGTTCAGGCTCGCGCCGTGGGCCAGGGTGGACGACGGGCTCCTGGACTTTCATATTATAAAGGATATGAGCCCGATCGAGAGACTAGTGAAGATACCTAAAGTGCTGGGTGGAACCCATTCGGGTCTGGCCGGGGTGGAATTGAGGACCGGCACGGCGATGGAGATCACGGTCGAGCGGCGGCAGCCGGCTCATATGGACGGGGAGCCGTTTTATATCGATCCGGGCGCTCACAGGATAGAGGTCGTACCGAAGGCATTAAGAATAATGTCGTCTGAGCGGTTATAGGCGGATATTGAAAAATTAACAGGATCCGGGTTTGGGGGGAGGGGGAGGATTTAATCTGCTCCTGCTCGATTTGCGCTGCCTGAGTCCTTGACAGATACGGGCCTGCGCATGAATATAAATTGAGGGGGGTTATCGGACACCATCCGTAGTTGAGCGTTTATGCTGAGAACAATCGTCTGCTGGTTTACTTTTATCATTTACACTGTGTTCTTCGGGATTTACGGTGTCGTTCTGGCCTTCATTTCCCCACGCGCGGTAGTTAAATACGCGGTGAGGCCGTGGGCGCGCATGATCCTGTTTACTGCGGGGGTGAAACTCGACGTCGAAGGGCTCGGGAATATTCCCGGCGAGCCGTCCATTATAATGTACAACCATCAAAGCGTATTCGATATATTCGCGTACATGGCCGCCCTTCCGATTGACTGGAAGGCGGTGATGAAGAAGGAAGTAGGCGGCATGCCCTTCATCGGCTGGGTCGCGAAGATAGCCGGTCACTATTTCGTCGCCAGGGACGGCTCTGGGAGGGATACGAAAGAAGTCAAGAAGATCGTGAGTAAAATACGGCAGGGACCCTCGGTCATGATCGCTCCCGAAGGCACAAGGGGTACTGAAGGGAAACTCCTCCCCTTCCAGAAGGGTGGATTCTTTATCGCCATGCTGGCAGGCGTCCCTGTAGTGCCGATGGTCATTACGGGCGGTCTCGATATAATGCCCAGGGACTCGAAGGTGCTTAGGCCTGGCATGATGAAGATCAGGATACTCCCTCCGATCGACGTAGCGAGCCTCCCTCCCGGGAGGGAAGGCAGGGAGGAATTGATGCGTATGGTGAGATCGCAAATGGAAGAAGTACTCGACCGTGAGAAGGGGCATGTGTCCGCATAGGGTTATCTCCCCAACCGGAGTTAGAGATTGTCATATGCGTATTCTCGTCTATAATTAACCCTGTCCGAACCATTTATTGAGTAACTATCGCCGATAGACTATAATTGATGAGCTGTCTGGCAGGGTTCATTAAAATATTACGAAACAAATATACATATACTCGATTTGAATCTGCGACCTTCTGAAGATATACGGGGATTTGCGCATGGACAGGGACGCCGCGGGAACGGGAGTATCGGAAGCGGGAGAGAAAATGGATATTCATAAATTAGCCGATCTTGAGCTCAGCACTATAATAAGCCTTGCGGGAATGCCCCCTCAGAAAGAGCTCGTCAACCCCAGGATGCCTTCAGAAATGGCAAAAAGGGTAAGGGTGACGTTCAGGCCGCTGCCGAAAGATTTCGGAAACCAGATAGTCATACGCTTCAGGGACAAACTCGAACAGAAGCTGAAAGAGAACGGCGTCCAGTTAATACCCTGGGACGATGCCGCGGAGGTTCCGCCGGGGATCGTATCGAAGATACTGCGCACGAGGAAGGTCAGCAGCAGCATCCATGCGGTAGTGGACGTAAAAAGGGAGTATTCGCTTACCCGTAAATTATTTAGCGCGCTCGCCGAGAAAATTTACCTCCGCACCAGGAAGCCCGAGAGATCGGTAATGGAAATACTCAAGATAAGCGGATGGGCCGACGACTTTACGGCAAGATACGTGCAGGACCCGTTCAATACGCAGATAATCACCCTCATGCCGCTCGAGCCCGAGTTTGCCGACAAGGGCACTACATACGACAGGAAGATAGCGATCGGGCTTAAGAACCTCATCACCACGATGTCCGAGATCGTCATGGGTATCGAGCCCGACAGGTTCTCGCTCGTCAACATGAACCTCTCGGACTCCATATACCGGAACGACGAGCTCGACGAGTTCGTCCTCAATTCACTCATACCGAAGATATACGCGCCGATAAAACCCCCCGTGCTTACGAGGTTCAAGAAGGGGGAGTACGATCCCTCGCATTCCGTTTTCCCCAAGCAGCTCGCCGACCTGGGGAGGCTCGTGGAGTCGACGTCGCTATTCCCCGAGGGCTCGAAGTTCAGCGAAAAGATTACGAGGGTTTCCCACAGGGACGTAGTTGAAAAGATAATGGAAGGGAGGACGGGCGTTTCCTACGGGTTCATCGCTATCGCCGAAGCGCCCAGGTACGAAGGCCCGGTTACGGTAACGAAAGAGGAGTGGGACACATTTACCAAAGTCGAGAGCGTTAACGACGATAAGGTCAGAGAGAATAAAGAGGGCAGGTGGTACGTTAAAACGGAAATTAGAGGTAAGGTGATATATCAGCAGGTGCCCGATATTTGGGTAGTGACCTCCCGCTCGGGGAGCAACAAGACCAACCTCGATCCCAATACTGACATTGTAAGGATCGGCCTCATAAAGGGGAAGCTCAATCTCGAAACCCCGAGGGGCGTAGACCTCCACAGGCGGGATATCAGGCCGTCGTTCGACACGTACGTGATCCTCGCGCAGGCCATAGCCGCCGCGCTCTACACGCCCGAGCTGATAAAGAACGGTCTCCCTATACTGCACTTCCACGGATATCCGGACCCTGCCTGGTTCGGACAGAGCGAATATTTCGCAGGGGCAACGAATCCGTCGCTCCCGTGCGGAACTGTCGAAGCGGCGCTGCTGAATTTTTCCGCGATTTATGAAATCGCCAACCGGAACGGGGATAGCATCAAGATGCTCTGTCTCGTGGAAGCTGACCACGGCGTCAATATACTCGGGCTCGACAGGGACTATCTCGTGAAGAGGCTGAGAGAAGGCGTGCTGGAGGGGCATGTAATACTCGGGGGGAAACACCTGCCTGAGCTCAGGAGAACGAGCCTTAAGGCGGAGATGGAGGAGCGCGGGCTTGGGAAGGCGGCGGGCTCTGTTAATTAAACCGATATTGCCAATTACGCCTCCTTTGGTATATTGTTGCCTGATTTAGAGGAACTCGTACTAGAAACCGCATCTTAAAGTCATCGGTAAATTCATAATGAACGAAGCTCGGAAAACAGCGAAGATATACCTCGGGCGCCACTGCAAGACGGAGTGGAACCTCGAAGGCAGACTCATCGGGACTACCGATCTGCCGCTTTGCGGCGTCGGCTGGGCGGAGGCGAAAGACACGCTGCCGATAGTTGAAAAGTACGAATTCGACAGGATCGTGTCGAGCCCGCTAAAGCGAGCCCGGGAGACCTCGCAGTACTATGCGGACAATCTGAAAATACCGCTCGACGTTCATCAGGATTTGAGGGAGCTCGACCACGGGGAGTGGAACGGGCAGAAGTACGAAGATTTATTGAGCGACACGTCCGGGAAGTTCAAGCGGTGGTTTATCGATGGGGATACGAGTATACCGATACCGAACGGGCCCGAAACACTGGAAGAAGTCCAGGCGCGCATCAGGAAGACCATCCGTGAGATCGCGCTCAAATATCCCGGCGAAAAGGTGCTCGTCATAATGCACAAGCATATAAGGTCCCTCCTCACATGCTATCTCCTGGGGGAGAGCCTCTCCAATTTCAGAAAGAACATCAACGAGGCTGTCGAGCCCATAGAGCTCTCTGACCAGGACCTCGCGAAGCTCCTCTGATAAAGTCACGATTGAGCAAAATTCAGTATTCCGGCGGCTTCTGGAAATACATCCTCAATTAAAGTATTTTTATCGTGAATGAGAAAGCGAACGCCTCTCTCCCTATTAATACCATTGATAATCACCCTGTATTTCGCATCTCTTGCATCGGGACAGGAGAAATCAGATGCCGTGCTTTCGGGTCACGCGGTCGTCCCCTTAATGTCTATATTGACCCCGCCCGGGGACGTTCCCGGGCATTTACAGACTAGCGGAAAATACACTCATCCCGACGCGAAGCGGAGGGACGATGTGGGAGTAATATCGGGGAAGGACCGTAATAAGCCCCGTGTGAAGGACGTCTATCTGCCGGTCGAAGGTCAGCCCTTTCAGGGTTTTTCCGGCATCAGGATGTTAAAGGACGGGACCGCTGTAATAGTCACCGACAACGGCTTCGGCACTGCCAAAAACTCGCCCGATGCGGTCCTTATGTTCCACCGTATCAAGTTCGACTGGGACAGGGGCGAGGTAAAGCTTATAAAAACGATCTACTTACATGACCCTGACCGGATTATACCGTTCCGCATTACGAATGAGGCGACGGATAAGCGTTATCTCACCGGGGCCGACATCGATCCCGAGTCTATACAGGTCGTCGGGGATTCGGTGTTCATAGGGGACGAGTTCGGGCCGTATATCATTCGCACCGACATGGACGGAAAGCTGACCGGGTTCCGGGAGCTTAGTATTAACGGTAAAACACTCAGGTCTCCCGATCACTACACGTTCCAGTCACTTCCCGTACCCGGCCCGGTGACGTTCGATGTGAAGAAGTCGCGCGGTTTTGAGAGCATGGCCGTTTCCCCGGACGGGAAATACCTGTACCCGATAGTGGAAGCGCCTTTGTGGGTCGAAGAGACCAAATCGTTCGAGAACCGGGACGGGGTAAGTTACGTCAGGATTTACGAGTTCGATATTGAGAAGGGCGGCTTTACCGGGCGTTCATTTAAATACGCTCTCGAAGATAAGAATCATTCCGTCACTGATTTTAATCTCATAAACGAGACCAAGGGGCTTGTTGTAGAACGGGACCCCGGTGAGGGCGATGCTTCGCTTGCGTGTAATGATGACAAGAAAGAAGCGGCGGCGGGGAATTGTTTCGATGACCCGGCAAGGTTCAAGCGGATATATAAGATCGATATGGGCGGCGTGGACAAGGACGGATTCGTTAAGAAGGCCGCTTATATCGACCTGCTCGACATAAAAGACCCGGACGGCGTCTCGCGGCTCGGAGTCAAGGGGCCCGTGTTCACTTTCCCTTTTGAAACGACCGAAGGCGTTGATGTATACGACCCGACTCACATAGTTGTTTTAAACGATAACAATTTCGGATTTTCCTCGGGGCGGACTCTGGGAAAGAATGACGATAATGAATTCATATTGCTCGAAGTCGGGGAATTTCTAAAAAAGTAGAACAATATCCTTTTGCCCCAGCCGCCACCGAACACCGCCCCGTTCGTCCTGAGCAGGAGCCTGTCCTGAGCGGAGTCGAAGGATCGAAGGACGGTATATTGTCATTTCGAACCCGGAGAGAAATCTATTCTTGGTATTACATATTGATTCCCTCCTTTCGTAAAGAACGAATGCGAGCGAGTGAGCATTAGGTCACCCTACTCCAATGAGCACAGAAGGGAATTAACTTCGGACTCAATGTTGGTATATCCAAAATAAGGGTTAGGGTGGATTTATCGTTTCATTTTTTTAATTTCCCTCTCCCTTGAGGGGGAACAGTTGCAAGCAAGCGCGCAACTGGTCGCTCTCCCAACAAAGTCATCGATGCAAATTAACTTCCAGCTCGACTATGCCTAAGCCAAAATAGTTTGGGTGAGGGTGTCCCTTATCGTTTCTGTCATTCCCGAATGCTTTTATCGGGAATCCATTTCTTGTCATCCTGAACCCCGATTCAGGATCTCATCTTTATGATTGTAGGAGCGAACTCCCGGGTCAAACCCGGGGCCGGCCACGACACACAAATTGCGTTTATCTCCCATAGCTTATCCGCACGCCCAACACCCGAAATACTCCCGTATATCCGCGGTGACACACCGCCCCGTTCGTCCTTTGCGGAGTCGAAGGGTCGAAGGGCGTCAAGCCTGAAACAAGGACTTATCTTGCAAATTTTTCTCGTATGTGAGACAATCTGAGAAAGAGGCATCAAATCACATTCTTAATTAAAGGAGATGACGAATTATGGCAAAAATGGATAAGAAAAACCTGGATAATCCTGACGAGTTACGGTCCTTTCCTATGGGGAGACTCGAGCTTGTCTCGGTGGCCGGGGTAACGTTCGGCCGGGCAACACTGGAGCCGGGCTGGAAGTGGTCTGAAAGCGTAAAGCCGATAGCCAAGACAAAGAGCTGCGAGGCCCCCCACATTCAGTATCACGTTTCCGGACGTTTGGCGGTTAAAATGGATGACGGCTCGGAGGATATATTCGGGCCGGGCGACGTATCGCACGTCCCTCCGGGGCACGACGCGTGGGTGGTCGGCAGCGAGCCCGTAGTGGTGATCGATATCAGCGGTATGTCCGAGTACGCCAAGAAGGCTTAGATCGGGCTTTTCGCCGTTTACTCGTTTGACGGATCCTCCTCGTCCGGACAACGGATATTTTGTCCTCTTGAAACCTTTAGCCCTTTAATACATTTAATATTGGCGCTGAATTCCATGCGCTCCTTGCACGGTAATGAGTGATTCGGTAATATCTTGCGGTCCGTCCTTAATAAAACTGGAAAAA
>MFCJ01000121.1:7155-7352 GCA_001775255.1 Candidatus Dadabacteria bacterium RIFCSPHIGHO2_12_FULL_53_21 | reverse complement strand
CGCCCGAGACGAAGCCTTATGGGTGCAGCGTGAAGTATAAGGAGTAGGGGGAGGATAAGGTGAAAGGCTATTATTTTATCCTTCTTTTCCTTGATGAAAAGAAGCAAAAATCACACACGTAGTGTGGTCTATGAAAGACTGCACATAATTTGCTAAAAATCTCATGTTAACGCTAAAATGTTTTAATTCCGCCCTAA
>MFCJ01000121.1:6084-7133 GCA_001775255.1 Candidatus Dadabacteria bacterium RIFCSPHIGHO2_12_FULL_53_21 | reverse complement strand
AGCAAGACTAATTACATTATTGCTGATAGGAAAGGGCGTCCGAATGCTTACTTGCTCGCATTCGTCCCATGAAAGATTTTCACGCTTAAACACGCGATTTTCTTGACGCAAATTCTGTAATGTCGGGGGGAAAGAGAAAGGCTGAGATTGCTTCGCTTCGCTCGCAACGACAGTCTGATTTATAAGGTACACCCCCACCCTCACTATTTTGGCTTAGGCTTCATCGTGCCGGAAGATTAAATGCTACGTTGCCGTTGTTGAGAGAGCGACCGAATGCTTGCTTGCTCGCATTCGTTCCCCCTTTTCAAATGGGGGAGGGAATTAGAAAGAAAAAACGAACGGGCGGCGGGGCGCCGCTGACATGCGGGAGCATAACCCGTTCAATCCTTCGACAGGCTCAGGACGAACGGGTTGGGGGACGTTGCCGGCTTGAGCAGAGGAGCAGCGGAGGGATCATAAAGCACACATTGTGTGTCTGTGCGGGGGCCGATAGCCTGGATAAATAAATTGTGTAAAATAAACTCTGATATCTTGCGCTGCGGACTCGGGGGCAGGGCGCATACGGCAATGGAGCATACGCAGAGTGGACGGCACGGAACTTTTCGACAGGCACATTAAAGAGCACACAGCGAACGGCAACATACATCCCGGCGAGAACTGGTACGAGGTTGATTTCAGGGAAGGGGACGGGATACTCGCGGGGTTCACCGACCTCGACTGGCACGCGCTCAAGAAGATGTTCGGGAACAGGACGCATATCTGGCAGGAGGCATGCGTCTATGTGCTGGGCGAGTCCGATTATCCGGGCTCCGCGAATATGCTTGCCGACGTATTCGTAAGGGGCCAGGACAACATTTCCTGCTATTCCTCGATATTCCTCTCGGAGCTGAACCTGGACACGTTCGTTGACGAGACAAAGCGTCTGATCAGGCTCAGGGCGCACGACCTCTTCAAGGACGGGAAGTACAGGCAGTACGGGGAGCATTACCGGATACACCTCGAGAAGATCCGTGAGAAGCTGAGACCGGTATAGCGGCGGGACCCCGCCA
>MFCJ01000121.1:1494-5982 GCA_001775255.1 Candidatus Dadabacteria bacterium RIFCSPHIGHO2_12_FULL_53_21 | reverse complement strand
CGGAAGTTAATATGCTTTACAGGCTTTGTTGGAAGAGCGACCGAATGCTTGCACGCTCGCATTCGTTCCCCTCAAGGGGGGAGGGAAATAAAATAAAGTACGGACGGATTGGCTTCGGTTGATGGTTGAGCGGAGGAGTTGGTTAGAGATCGTATGCCCGCGGGTGCTCACCCGCTGCAAATTCTGTAATGTCGGGAAGAGAAAGACTGGATTCCCGATAAAGGCATTCGGGAATGACAGGAAGATTTATAAGGTACACCCTCACCCTAGCCCTCTATGGGGTTATGCAGCATTGAGCCATGAGTTAATGAGCTCCTATGCTTCGTAGGAAGATATGACCAGTTGCTCGCTTGCTTACAACTGTTCCCTCAAGGGAGAGGGAATTAATATGCAGGACGAGCGGGGCGGGCTTCGTTGATAGTTTAAGCCATGGGGGTACGGAAGGATCATAGAGACACACAATGTGTGTGTGCTCGCGGTGAGGAAGATTTTTGTGGTATCCGGGGAGGGTGTTGGGTAATCTTTATCTGTAAATAAATTAGCCGCCCAAAAGCAACCGATATCTAAAATTTTCCTGTGTTCCTATCCCGGGTCCGTTCCCTCCACCTACCGCCATCTTGGATTCCGGGATAGAACGCAGGACTAACATCCGGCTCTTACCCCCGAATCGCTAAATTCCTACTCTCCCATGACAACCGGAAATTGCTCAGGGCAGGCCCGGTTATTGTTTTCATATGTCGATTTAGGGCATATTCAAAAGCCATTAAATGTTATATTATTACAATAAGGGGAATAGGGATATGACGGATAATGTCGTTAAAGCGCGCAATTAAAAAGGGTATGGGCAACCCTAATTGCGGCATTCGAGTGCTGCCGGGCCAAACGGCCCGGTCAGCACTTTTTTTTTGCCCGGCATGATGCGGACGGGCCGTGACTCCGGGTTCCGGAAACATCAATAGATAAGTAAACGGGGACGGTTGCCGGGCGATAACTCCGGGGGGGCCGCCCCATTTCATTTGCTTATGGCGGGGAGAATTATATACGGTATAGTATTAATGGATATTCTTTTGTAGTATTGATGATTGGTTTGCATGCTTTGACAAGATTTAGGAGGGGATATATGAAATACCTTGTTATGGGGACCGAGGGCCCGGGTTATTTTTCGCCCGAGGAGGAAGTGGAGGTCCTCGAAAGCGTGGTAATTCCCGCTTTCGACGAGCTCAAGGATCTTGAGGACGAGGGGACTATCGTAGGTGGTCTCCCCGTTGGCGACCGCGCGTTCGTATTCGTCGCGGAAGCCGATTCACACGACGATCTCGACCGGATGCTGCGGTCGCTGCCAATATGGGGCGTGCTGGAGTGGGAGGTTACCCCTCTTCAGGACTTCGAGGCAAGGGCGAGACAGGAAAGGGGAATACTCAAGAATTTGAAGGCGGAAAGCTGATATTCGGGTTTATTTGTCAATACAGTTTCGATTTCATCTGGTCATTACTGATTGCGGCGCGCTCTCACACACTATTCGAACTGAATCACGAAGCGGGTTTTCACTCACAATTACGGACACGACGTACTCCCGCACACATACTCTCTGCCGGTCTTTAATGTCTTGACAAGCTCGATTTGATGACGCTGACAACGGCACCCGTGACGCCGTTATTGGGGAGAGTCTATAGTCCGGGCGGGATTGTGATGATACCCCGTGCGGGGGATCGTTCCTTCCGCGCCGTCGGCGTTACGCGCTATTCGGACCGGGGGCTATTCAGGGTGTTTTCGTGCTTTTTTGGATGAACTTCTGCCAGTGGGAGGGGAGATCTTCTTCGTCGAGCCGCGCTCCGTCCGCGCAATGATCGCACGCCCCGCATTCGGCGCATTCCTCGATCCCCAGTATGCATTCCTCGACACAGTGCTGATCCGGTGTATCCCCGGCTGATACGGCCTTTTCCTTTTTATCGCTCATCTCGGACATACCGGATAGATTAGCATAATTCCGCGTGCGTGTCTCGGTGCCGGTTGTTCCTTTCCGGGGAAAAGAAGGCAGGCTCGGACTGGGCTGCTTCGTAAAGAATAAAGAAAAGGCATATTATTTATTCTTCTTTTCCTTGATGAAAAGAAGCAAAAATCATCCGACTACATAATTTGCTGAAAATCTTATGTTTAAGCTAAAATCTTTCAAATGGAAAGCTGAAAGATTTTCGCGCTTCAACACGCGATTTTCTTAACGCAAATTCTGTAATGTCGGGGGAAGAGAAAGACGGGAGATTGATGAGGGTTAGGAGCAATGTATTAGAGGTGGTTGCGGGAGCTTCACTCTCTCGCAATATCACCCTTCGACAGGCTCAGGGCGAACGGGTTTGGCTTCGTTGCTGATTTAAGCAAAGGAGGTATGGAAGGATCGTATACGAGCGCAGGTTCTGCGCCTCAGGACGAACGGGCGGCGAGTAGCCGCGGACATATGAAAACATTGAAAGGGTTGAGGAGATCCGGAGAAGGGAAGGAAAAGAACGATCAGGCGCCGGAGATTTTTTCAGCCAGGGACTTCCGCTCGTCGATGTCGTATTTGCGCATGATTTCGAGGCGTGTGGCTTCGGGGGAGCCGCCGCCCGATATGCTTATCACGGAATACCACCCGCCCTGGTACGAGGCGGTTATGTCCTCGAGCAGCCTCGCTACGGAGAGCCTGTAGTCGGCCGGGATGTCTTCCCTCCCCTGGAGGTAGCGCGCGAGCCTTTCCCCCGCGGCGGGGGATTCCATGTCCTCGGGGTAGGGGGACGCGACGAGTATCCCGCCCGCCGTGTCGTGGACTATCCTGAACATATCGTATATGTGCGTGCCCTGGAGGAGCTTCCCGATGTTCGAATAAACGGGGTCGGGGATGAAATTGCCGGCGCGCGTCTCTTTTCCGAATACGGCCGCCGTGACGCCGCAAGCGTAGAAAGACTCGACGTACTTTATGAGGTCCGAGATCTTGTCCCTGACGTGCCAGGTTTTCCGGGGGTCGAGGCCGTTCGCCTCGGCGAGCGCGACGGAAGCGCCGATGAGCATATCGCCGAGACCTGCCCTCGCGCCTATGCACGAGACCCTGTGGTGCGTGGCGAAGCTCTCCGTGAGCGAGCCCGCGAGCTCCCATTCGCCCGCGAGGAAGACCCTGTCCCACGGCACGAATACGTCGTCGAAGAGTATCTGCGCAGTAGCCTGGCCGTAACGCGAGGTGAGCGGCGCGCCCGACTCTCCGGGCCTTCCTGCCTGGCGCGAGACGAGCTCGACTCCTTCGGTATCTATGGGGATCGCGAAGGATACGGCGTAGTCCTGGTCTTCGGCCGTCATGCCGCGCGTGGGGAGGACTATTATTTCGTGCGTGTACGGCGCGCCAGTGACTATCGCCTTGATGCCCCTCACCGTAATGCCGCTGTCGTCGCGCCCGACGATGCGGAGGTAGAGGTCGGGGTCGTGCTGCTCGTGGGGGCGTTTGGAGCGGTCGCCCTTGGCGTCCGTCATGGCGACGCACGCGGTGAGGTCGGCGTCCTGAAGGTATTCGAGATACGTGAGGAACTTTACGTGATATTCAGTGCCGAAGTGGAGGTCTACGTTGTGGGTCGTTTCGTAGAGGGCGTTGAGGGCGTCGTGGCAGAGGTAGCGCTGCGCGCAGCCGGTCTCGCGGCAGAGGAGCCTGACCATTTCGAGCTTCTTGAGCAGGTCGTTCTGGGACGTGTTGATGTGAAGTAAGCGGTTTACCTTCCTGCCGGTGACGTGCGAGACGGCCGTCATCGTATCCGCGTATTCGGGCAGGAGCGCGAACTCGTACGTGACGGAGACGGCGTTCACGCCGGGCCCGAGAAGGGGCTCGTCCGCGACGCTCCCGACGCGTTTTCCCCTGATGTAGACGACGGGGTCGAGCTCTCTCAGGCTTTGGACGTATTCCTCGGGGGTCTTGAGCACGGGCGTTTTCTCCCTCTGCGGATAAAGGCACAAAACGGTTTGTGCGCCTATTAAGAGATAGTCTCATAAAGGGGGGGCTGTGTCAATCCGGGGGGAGGGGGCTAGTTTTATGCAGGTCGTGAAAGGCAAGAAAGACTAAATCCTCCCTAACCTATTTCACCTGCAGCAACATTGAGCCAGAAGTTAATATACTTCAGTGCCTTTGTTGTCATGGCGTCCGAATGCTTGCTCGCATTCGTTCTTTTTCTAAGGAGGGAATTAAAAGAAAAAGCAAAAGATAGATTTCTCGTTTTGGTTTGTGCGGATTGGGTGCGATGTCAATGCGGGTTATCTGCAATCAGCAAAGAACCGGACACCATAGGCTGAATGCAACAATGCCATTATTCCACGGTTATTCTTTGAACAAACCAAAATATTCAGGATCTCATCCTTTTTATGGCAATATCCGTCCTTTGACAAGCTCAGGACAAACGGACTTTCTTGGATAGATGAGTGAAAGGTGACACCCTCATTACGACCTTCCCCCTTTCTAAGGGGAAGGTGCGAAAGACG
>MFCJ01000121.1:1248-1445 GCA_001775255.1 Candidatus Dadabacteria bacterium RIFCSPHIGHO2_12_FULL_53_21 | reverse complement strand
ATGGCGGCGACATCCGACATCTCCCTGCCCAAGAGATAAATAACGTCGTCGAGCGTGATGATGCCTATTATCGCGCCGTTTTCGTCCACTACCGGGAAGCGTCTCACCCTGCTCCCGCTCTCCTTTATCTGCTCGAGCGCGTCGTATAGGCCCGTGCTCTGTTTGAGCGTTACGACGTCGAGAGACATTATATCGCC
>MFCJ01000121.1:0-1201 GCA_001775255.1 Candidatus Dadabacteria bacterium RIFCSPHIGHO2_12_FULL_53_21 | reverse complement strand
CGACGTCCCTGTCGGTGACAATGCCGACGGGCCTGTCGTTCTGTATGACGACCACGCTCCCGACGTTCATCTCTTCCATAAGCTCCGTCGCCTCGAGCACTTTCGTTTTAATGTCCACACAAACAATCTCTCTCCTGCACAGTGATTCAAGGCTCATGTGTGTACCTCCATCTATTAGTTTAGCACGCGGGGAATGCGTAAGCCCCATTTATATTTGCAATACGCGTGCCGCGGGGGCGCGGGACGGTGTAACATGCCGTGGATACTGCGTATATATTCGCCACTGCCCATGAATCCGCCGATATAAATGAGCCCGGAGGTGTCAGGATTCAGGACAATCGACGGCTGCGCGGTCATGAGCTCCCGTGGCGGAGAAAACATTATGTATACGGAGAAACCCCGGTCAAACTATTAATGTGGCTATCAGGGTAAGAAGAGAGACGCTCGGGGATATAAGGGATATATATAATATCAACCTTCAGGCTTTCGGGAGGGAGGACGAGGGGAGGCTCGCCGACAGGCTCAGGAACAAGGTAAGCCCGTTCATCTCTCTAGTCGCCGAGGATGGGGAGGGTGTTCTCGCCGGGCACATACTATTCACTCCCGTGACCGTCGGGAATTCCCCGATAAGGGCGGCCGGACTGGGGCCGATGGCGGTCCTTCCGGAGCGCCAGGGGACGGGAACGGGTTCCGCGCTAATCAGGGAAGGTCTCCAAACGTGCGCCGGGGAGGGGATGGAGGCGGTGTTCGTGCTGGGGCACCCCGAGTACTATACGAAGTTCGGGTTCAGTCACGGGTCGGTAAAGGGGATATACTGGAAGAGCGACGAGTTCGCGCCTTATTTCTTCGTCATCGAGCTTGTTCCGGGGGCGCTTGAAGGGGTCACGAGGGAAGCGAGGTTTCATCCGGCGTTTGATGAGGTGTGAGGGGGGAATGTTGCATAGGTGGAGGCACAAACGTATCGTGTTTTATGAAAAGACAAAGAAAGTGAAAAGGCAATATATTATTCTCTTCTTTTCCTTGATGAAAAGAAGCAAAAATCACACACGTAGTGTGGTCTATGAAAGACTGCACAGAATTTGCTAAAAATATCATGTTAAGGCTAAAATCTTTCAATTCCGCCCTAATTAGCAATGTGGTTTACGGTGAAGCAAGACTCATGACGTGATGGTTTACGGTGAAGCAAGACTCATGACGTGAT
>MFCJ01000120.1 GCA_001775255.1 Candidatus Dadabacteria bacterium RIFCSPHIGHO2_12_FULL_53_21 | reverse complement strand
GGTCTACACCGCTGAGATCGGCGTTGTAAAGGTTTGCACCGCTCAGGTCGCACCCCACGCACTTATCCGTGTCGAGGAACGTCGATATATTATTCAATGTCTCGTCGGACGCCGTGCTGAGCGTCGATTTGCCGCTCTCGGGGACTATGAACACCGCTACGTTCTTCTCGGTCTCCTGGTCGTGATAAACCCTCATCTCGTAATCCCCGGCCTCTACCACCCCCGTCGCGCACTCCCCGTTCGCATTGACTTGAAGCGTTTCCGCCCCCTCGTCGTTCACGAGCACCATGTAATGCCCCGCGCTCTCGTTCCTGTCCTCCCAGCAGAACGTCTGCTCCATGGACTCCGTATATCTATAAGGGATTATGTCGTACCCCTTGCCCCCGGTATCCTTCTCCAGCACGTTGCAGTCCTGGGACTCGAGCAGTACGGCCACTATGTCCTCGTCAGGCAGGGCCACGAGGCCCGGGTCCGTCACGAAGTCGTTCTCCGTGCGCACACTCAGGGAATCAGAGCTGCCTTTGACCGGATTGTTAAATCTGGATGGTCCTAATATTAAAAATATCGCTATTAAAGGAACTATGAAAATGATGAGCGGGACGTATCTCTTGGATTTTGACACAGTGAATACCCTCCTTCGGATCTTAATTAGCCCTGATTGTTGCCCCGAACTAATATAATAATTTTACAGCTTGCGTCTTAAAAATGTCAATTTCAGCACAGCAAATTAATAAGCAATATATTACAGGCGCAATTCTATAATCGATGTCTAATAAATTTCATTAACGGGAGCAAATCCGGCGCATCAACACAATACATATTAATTACGAATTTTTAATAGCATATGGATTAAAGTTTAAGAATCGATGAAGGGTGGGGGTATAAGGGGATGAGGCAGTATCTACTCCGGCAGGGACTTCGCTCTCGCTCTCCTCTCCCTCCTCTTCCTCTGCTTCCGCAGCTTCTCCCTCTTTATGTCCCCGGGTGACGGCTTGCCGGACACACTCTCCTCGATCCTCGAGACCAGCACCCTCCGCGCGAGAAACCGGTTTAGCCCCTGGGAGCGTTCTTTATCCGCTCTGACCATAATGCCGGTGGGGATATGCTTCAGCCGCACGCATGTGGAAACCTTGTTGACGTTTTGTCCGCCCGGCCCGCCCGATTTGAGAAACGTCTCCTCCATGTCCTTTTCCCGGATACCCAGCTCCGCCATCCTGTCTCTCAGGGCCTTTTCCTTCTCCGGTCTCACTCCGAATTTGCTGGTCATCTTATATCAGACTCTTCCGGTTCATGCACCACAGGGGTTCTCCCCGGGCACGAAGCCAACTGATAGAACATTAGTAATGTAAAGACACCCGGAGGGGAAACGTCCTATACTAAATCTATTCCTGGTCGAGAAGGGTCTTCTCCTGGTTCCGAATGAGCTCCGACCTCTCTTCCTTGAGCTGCCTCACCTTCTTGGTCGTTTTGACCGTCTCCTCGAGATAGGACGTGGACGATTCCCGTCTGTCGCTCAGATGCCCTAAAAGCTTCGATATGCCGAAAACTACCATAATAATAACAATAATACCGACCACGGTCTTCCAGCTCATACTCGAAGTATAGGTTCCTATCCCGGCCTTTTCAACATACCGCCCGGCCGCCCGTTTCTTGAAAGGGGACTAAAAACATTTATACTAACCTCGATGGATCCGAAGGAAATCAAAGCTATGATAGAGGCCGGCATGCCGGGCTCCTCAGTCGATGTGGACGGGGACGGAACACATTTCGAAGCGGTTATCGTTTCAAGCGTATTTAACGGGAAGACGCTGCTCGAGCGCCATCAGCTGGTATATAAAGTCCTTGGCGACGCCATGAAGGAAAGGATCCATGCGCTATCGCTCAAGACCTATACCCCCGAGCAGTGGGAAAAGATTAAATAGAAGTCCAAGGCCCGGATAATCAGGCTTTTGAATTTCTTGCGGTTTTTTTAAGGCATTGGGAGGCAGTAAAAATGGAAGACGTAATTAAGAAGATAGACTCGCAGGTCGCGAATAATAAAGTGATCTTATTTATGAAAGGAACTCGGGAGATGCCGCAGTGCGGATTTTCCGCGAAAGTAGTGCAGATTCTCAATTCGTACGGGGTTGACTACGAAACCGTCGACGTGCTTGCGGACCCCGAAATCAGGCAGGGGATCAAAGAGTATTCCCAGTGGCCCACACTCCCCCAGCTCTTCATCGGCGGAAAGTTCATCGGCGGATGCGACATATGCGTCCAGATGAATGAGTCCGGGGAGCTCGAGCCCATACTCAAAGACGCCGTACGGGAATAACCTAGCCGTTATAGAGCTCCGAATAATATTCCGACAGCTTGTCCCTCAGGAAGAGCCTCGCTCTCAGCACCCTCGATTTCACTGCCGGCACGGAAAGCTTCAGTATCCTCGAAATTTCCTTACTCGTCAGTCTTTCAATATCCTTCATGTGAAAGACCACCCTGTATTCCTCGGGCAGCTCGCCTATAGCCCTTTCTATCAGCTCCGTCCCCTCCTTTCCCAGGAGCTGCGAATCCGGCCTGCCGCTCCAATCCCTCTCCTCGACCCCTTCGAGCACGCCGTAGTCGTTATAGGGCTTATAATCGTCGAGACTCAGCTCCTTATCGCTGCTCCTTCTCGAATTCCTTATATACATGAAGCTCGCGTTCGAAGCGACTCTATAGAGCCAGGTCGAAAACCTGGACTCTTTCCTGAATGTAGACAGTTTTTCCACCAGTATGAGAAAAACCTCCTGAAGTATTTCCTCGGCGTCGTTCCGGCTGCTCGTTATCCTGTAGGCGAGCCTGTAGACCTTGTCCCCGTACCTGTTCACGAGCTCGTTAAACGCCTCCTCATCCCGCCGGGCAACATAAACGCTCACGAGGTCCTCATCCGTGAGGTCATTTACATTGCGTGCTATTGCCAGGCTGGTTTTATTCTTGAGACTCAACACCGAAATCATCCTTTCATGAACAGATCTATCAGATTTCATAATTGCATCTCCTGATTCAATAATATAGTTGACCGGTCTGTTTACTTTTAACAAAAAATATATATATAAACCCCTTAACCCACTGAATACGCTTCCGCAGTCTCCTTTCTTGATATGCAGAGTTGTAATACCCCTTCGCCGAGCCTTTTTAACATATATGGGTCATTAAATGTCTTACCCAGCAATATCATCCCTTCGATATAGGCGACCATGGCCTGCGACGTGGCAGCAGGGTCCGTTTCAGGGGGTAACACGCCCTCTTTGACGGCTTGAACAATTACCAATTCTAAATACTTGGTCCACTCGCAGAATATCACCTCTATTTTCTTCCTTATCTCCTCATCCTGCGTACTCAGTTCAAGGGCCAGATTCCCGAACCCGCAGCCGGTCATGCATCCTGTGCAGTCCTTCCTGTTGGACTGGTATTCGTAAGATCTTCTGAGCAGTGTCTCAAACTTATCGAGTGTCGAAGCATCTGAATTAAAAACCGGGTCGAGTGTCTCTTCTTTGAACTTCTTCCATATCAGGTCAAGGGCTTCCAGAGTGAGGTCGCGCTTCGAAGGGAAAAAATGATAGAAGCTCCCCTTCTTCACCCCTGCGTGCTCGCAAAGCTCCTGAACACCCACCGCGTTGTAGCTCCGCGTCCCTATGAGCTCTATTGCGCTGTTTATGAGGTTTTCCTTTGTGTCGCTCGTGCGTCCCATTTAACTCAACACCTTATAGTTGACCAGTTGGTAAAATATTAGCATGTCCAGCCCTGCTGTCAAGCAACTCCTGTAAATTTACCGATTAAGGCAATCGGAAACAGGGCTGAGAAGATTGCAAGCCCCAGTGACCCAACATTTATTTTGTATTGGCAGATATCATAAAATTTTACGATGCGGGGTTAGAAATAAGGATAGAGCCGTGAATATTCGACTTGCGAAAGCGTTAATTAATGTTCGATCAGGCTCCTCAGCGCCGGCGCCGAATCGGAATGCCTTAGGGTCGAGAGGGCTTTCTTTTCTATCTGCCTTATCCTTTCCCTGGTCAGACCGAACCTCTTTCCGATCTCGTCCAGTGTGAACGCCCCCTGATAGCCTATACCGAACCTCATCTTTATTATCTCCCTTTCCCTTTCATCCAGCATATGTAATGCCCGCTCGACGCTTTCGGGTATGGAGACCTCGGCAATGAGCGAGTCCACGGGAGTCGTATCCAAATCGGGGATATAATCCATAAACGTAGCCTTCTCGCCCGCCCAAACAGGGGAATCCAGCCCGACCATTCTGATCCCGTTTCCCGATTCCAGTATCTGTTTAACATTCTCCACGCTCATTTCGACGGCAGCCGCGAGCTCGTATGGATAGGGCTCCCTTCCGTTCTCTTCCACGAATTTCCCGCGCTCAGTCCAGACCTTCCCTGCCTTTTCGAGGACATACGCAGGGATCTTTACAGTCCTGGTCTGGTTAAATACCCCCCTTATCATCCCTTGATTAATCCACCAGCAGGCATAGGTTGAAAACCTGAAGCCCCTTGTATGATCGAACCGCTCGACAGCCTTGATAAGGCCGAGGTTCCCCTCCTGTATCAGATCGAGGAAGGGTATCCCCCTGCCTACATATTTCTTTGCCAAACTGGCAACGAGTCTGAGGTTGGCCCTTATAAACCGGTTTTTTAACCTCTCTTCGGCTCTCATATAAGCCTCGAGCAGAAAAACGAGCTTTCTCAACCGCCCTCTCTCGCCGCTCTTGATCCCGGCCTCAGCATTGCATTCGTCGGCGAGGACCTTGAGCTCACCCGCGCATTGCCCACTGTCGCCGGAGAGCTTTCTGCCCAATAGCCTGCTTATCGCCTTCTTAATACGGAGCGAATGCGCCTCGCATTCCT
>MFCJ01000119.1 GCA_001775255.1 Candidatus Dadabacteria bacterium RIFCSPHIGHO2_12_FULL_53_21 | reverse complement strand
AGTAGCCAGTTGATAAACGTATCGCTTAAGGCATTAACCGCATCTGCCGCAAGTTTTCGGTCATGTGACATGAAACTTATATCGACCAGGCGGGAGGTGCCTATAGGGGTTACTTGAAGTTTACCGGTAAAGGCATTAATCAATGCGTCCTCTTCACTCGCTTCGGCAATTGCTTCATCGAGACCGGATATCTGTGTATCCTGCTGTCTGGTGGTTATTTTTTTTATTCCGTTGAGAGTGTTATCTATCAGATCGGTGACACTCGACATCGCTCTGGAAATCAGACTCTGCTTCTTTTTTTCCGGGTTGAAATCCGGGTGCTCTGCCAGGTTGAGCTTTTCGACTACCTGTTTTGCCAAAGAATTACTTTTTAGAAGAAGGTACTGAGTTTCATAGAACTGATCGGACTTCGTTTCGAGTTCGACCACCTGGTCGAAATTCACGACTTTGGGGTTTTCAAGAGAAATTTCGAGCTTGGCTGTGGCCTTGTATTCAGGTTCCGTCAATAAAGTTGATATCAGAGTCGATACCAGCACGATGACGAAAAACGCAATGATTACTTTCTTTCTCCTTAGCACAACTTCGATGTAGCGGTGGATGGCGCTTTCTTCATCTACCGGGTAAGCCTTCAATATGTCCGGAGTATTTGGATAAGCGCGGAGAGACCTCTCTTCGTTTTCGGGAACGAGGTTCCTGCCTTTGGCGTCGCCGATCATTTTATCCCTATCGTTATGTTCCATCTTGTTCGTTTCTCTTTTAAAATGAATTTAGTATCACTGTACGCCTACGCTAAACGGCGGGAAGAACAATCCGAGCCTTATAGCGTCGAAGAAGCTCTTAATAGTGTTTTTGCCTACGACAACCACATCCTGGTCCTCCAAAACTATATCCGGAGAATTACCTTCTTTGATTTGTTCCAGGTCTACAGGTGTAACCTTTACTTGACCTTGTTCGCTTCTAATTAGACTAACATCGGAGTCTTCTGCTACTTTCGCGAGTCCCCCGGCCGCGGTGATCGCCTGGCTGACGGTCATATCGCTTTCTAATGAAATTGTGCCGGGTTTAATTACAGCTCCGTCAACGTATACTACTCCGGCTTCGGGAATATATATTACGTCACCCATGTTGATAGGGATATTCAGCTCCGTTTTGCCTTCGTCGAGCAATTCGCCGAGATTAATTTGGACCGATTTCTGCTGCCCTTGTTTTCCCTTTCGAGTAACATACGCGATTTCGCTTGCATCCGGATTTAATCCTCCCGCCAACGCAATAGCGTCCAAGAGGCTCCCCTTCCCCAGAAGCTCATACGTTCCGGGTGCTTTTACGCTTCCGATAACAGCCACCCTCTGACTTTTGAATTCCTTTATTGATACAACGACATGAGGGTCTTGCATATAGTTTTCGGTTAATTGCTCTTTTATCCTTTCCTCCGCTTCCAGGGCGTTAAGACCACCCACTTCCACGGTTCCTAGCAGAGGGAATGATATCATATTCTTTGTGTTCACCCTTGCTTCAGTGTCCAGATCCGGGGCTTCAAGAACCTTAATGTCCAGGAGGTCGCCGGGCCCGATAAGGTAATCTACAGATGCATTTGAACTAAAAGTCTCCTGAATTATCTTCCGGTTCAATTCCTGATTTTCTGTATCGGTATCTTTCTGTGCCTGTGGCAGGGTATAAGTGCTTCCTGATTTCGAACCGCCGCCGCAGGCAGCGCAAAAAACACCTATGAGTAACAGCACAGTTATCCCTATTTTGAAATATTGATTCAAATTACACCTTTCCCGACCCATAAATTAATTATACACCCTCAAATTGAGAGAAGCATAATATCTACAGTGATATCGAAAATTTCCTATGTTCTTTTGATATTATGAAGTCCCTATTCGGCTGACCTGAGAACGTTGCTGGCGTTATTATCCTCACCGCCGCCGCAAAGGGCCCCGCAGACGGCTCCCGTAACCGCGGCTGCTCCCAGTGCCGCCGGTATCACCAACGGAGCTGCGGCAGGTGAACAGCATCCCGATTTGTTTTCGAACGAATCATAGGGATCTTGTTTCTCCGGGCTTGATGCGGCATCGCCGGGTTCGAGTGTTTGAGTTGTGAATTTGGATTTAAAATCGGCGTATCCGTCGTATTGTACGGCCGAAGTAATATTTTCCTTAACATTGGTTCTGCCGTCGACATACTGCGGTGAGCCGGCTTTAATAGCGCTTTCGTCAGGCGGGATTGTATCCGCCTCGGGTGTATCTACGAGGAACCCCGATTTCGGATTGAAACAATAGCACACCTCACCCTGATCCCCCTGGGTGAGCAAAAGGCCTGTAAAACCGTCTCCGATTGATTGGACTTTGAATACGGAGTTGGGTTCGATTACGTATTTCCCGCCGTTTACTATCAGCGTTGCCTTGCCGTTATCGAGAGTGTCGATGATCATGTCGGGGTATATCGGGTACGTCTCGTTCTTCAGAGTAATCTCGCTCCCGTCGATCAGAATGACCTTTACCTCATCCGATACCTTCATGGTCCCGAGTGATACCTGCGCATCGAGCGATGTCTGTGCAAAGGCTGTAAATACCGGCTGAACAAATAAAAGACCCGTTATGAACAGCAATAGTGTCGTTTTTAATATTCTGGTCATGTTTCAATACCCTCCTCTCCTAAGTCTATTATATAGTATAGAGATGGGGTTAGGTAGAGTCAACGAGACTTAAGTAGGTCTTTTGCCGGAATTAAAGTATGTAGTGCGGTAAAACGCTTAATACTTTAGTATTATTGCGGGTACATACTTACCGTTACAACCTATTCCTAACATTGCATGATATTTAATTTTTTTTACCGGATGACAATTATGCGTCCGATATACATACCATAGTATGATTTCTTTCAGCCGGTCTTAACATGATGACGAATTTGTCCCCCTGATGCCCACCGGATTGAAATCCGGGGATAACCTGAGGTGTGAACGCTTGAGCGGTCCGGTCATTTCAATTTCAGTTCAAGCCTGACCTTTTTAATGTCGTAGTACGGTTCACCGCGATCCCTGGCGAGTTTGTAAATATTCTCGAGCTCGCGTAATACGATATTAAGCTTCTTCTTCCCTTCCGCCGTTCTTGCCGCCTCTCTCGGCGTCAGTCCGTCGAGCGCGGCGAGCGGCAGGTCTAACCATCCTTTATAATATTCGTCTAATTTCTTGTCCAGCTCCTTTTTGCTTTTGACCCCCGGGGGCAGTCTGTTCAATTTTGTTTTCGCCTTTTGATTTCTCTCCGTATAGGATTCCATCCCCTTTGCCTTGTCTTCCACGTGCACTATGAGGCCTTCAAGCTCTTTCTCTATTATGGATTTGGCTCTCTCGAGCATTTCAAGCGAGTAGGTCGCTATGTCGAGCCTCTCGTCGTCGACCTCGATAGTGCCGGATATATTGCTCCTCCCCCCTATATCGATAGTGAATACCCTTATCTCCTCGTCGGGTCCGCTCATCTGCTTCAACGAATCAATTTTTTCCAGTATTTCAAGTGTTTTGACTCTGTCCTTAACTCCATAAACAGCCAATGCCAGTACGAGGTCCTCCCCCTCGGGGGTGATGAAATGCGGGTTTCTCGCGAGCTCATCCATATAGTTCGAGATTTGAAAACCCAGGTCTCTGATGAATTCCTTTTTATCGGCTCCGTCTCCGCGGGATTTCCTGTATAGCTCAAACTCGCTGTCGAAGTACTCGAGAATAATGTTCTTGAACGCCGCGGGGTAGGCGGAGATGATCCCCGAGAAATAGACATTGTCCCCGGCGTTTAAAGGCCTAGCGCCGATGATGTCGGAAGACCTGAGCTTCTTCGACGACGAAGAGTCGCGGACCCTGAATTCTGTTTGGAGGAACAAGTCCCTGATATCGCAGTATTCTCCCGGCACTACCTCTCCGACCTCGAAAAAGCTGTATACGCTGTCGATCCATCCCTTGATAACCGCTTCCTCCGGCCCGGAAAGCGTACCCCTCTCATCGTGGTAGAACCGCTCGATGATCCTTTCGCCCGTATCGAGCAGCCTGAAGTCGTAGAGGAACCAGTCGAAGAATTTCTCGAATGTGAGGTCATCGATCTTATCGTCCGAAACTTCATCCGGGATGAAGTCCGGGTCGGCCTTCCATATGTAAAAGGCTTCCCCTGCCTGGGCCTGTATCTCGGAACGCTCCGTGTACTCGACGAGCCTCATGCGGAGCTCGTTCTCAGCCTGGTCGTATGTGTATTGTGCGATATCTATTATTTTGTCATTCATGATAGGAAATTATATTTTCGCTCCGCGCCCTGTCAATCTGTTAACGGCGCTTTCGGAGATAAGAACGTTTTTTTGATGTCTCCGCCTATCGGCCGAGCCGGCTCTTTCACGCCCGCCCTATCCGATGACTGCAGGTCATTATACCCTTCCGAACTTACGCGCCAGGTATTCGCTTCTGTACTCGAATATATCTCTCAACTGTCTCTTTACCACGAGCTCATGGGCGATATCCCCGAGCGGACCCAGGGGCAGGGCGTAATGCACCAGGTCATGGACCTCGACCCCCCTTCCGGTTTCTTTGAACATATGCTCGTGGTGCCAGAGCTTGTAAGGGCCCAGGCGCTGGTCGTCTACAAAGAATTCGGGCTCCTTCACGTGAGTTATCTCTGTGACCCAATTCACAGGCAGGCCGAAAAAGGGCGAAACCTTGTAAGTCATTATGAGTCCGGGATATATCCTCTCAGGCGCCTCCGACGTCATCTTGAACCCGAGCCGGGGAGGCGTGATATCCGTCAGGTTGGCCGGATTGGAAAAGAAGTCCCATGCCTCTTTCAGGGTTATCTGGATCTCGAGCCTTCTTTCTAATACGTGTAATTTCATACGGTTACACAGTCAGCATCTCCATAAGCGGGCCTCCGCCGCGGATGAGCGGAATCAGCTGCTCCTGTTATCGATGATTTAGTTTACCGGATAGGACAAATTCCAATATCCGGGCGGCGCCCGGAGCGCCTCGTGAGAAAAGATTACGCCCCGGGGCATGGTTTCTTTTGATAACCGACTTTCCTATGTATAATCCTCTCTCATTGTGAAAATTATCCAAATAAACAAAGGCAATCTGGCGAAGGAATTAAAGGGTTTAAGGAGGGGCTCCTCCCTCTCCGACCCCGGGCTCGAAGGCTCGGCCAGGAAAATAGTAGAGGATGTCAGGAAGAACGGGGACAGGGCGCTATTCAAGTATACGAAGAGGTTCGACAGGGTGGCGCTTACGGGTAAAACCGTAAGGGTATCGAAAAAGGAATTCCGGGAAGCCCGGAAGGCCGTCCCAAAACAATTGTTGGACGATCTCATCCGGGCCGGGAAGCGCATCAGGGATTTTCACAGGCTCAAGCTCCCGTCTGAAAATACATTCAGGGACACCCTCGGAAACGAGCTCGGATGGGTGATCAGGCCGATAGAAAGGGCCGGGCTCTACGTACCGGGGGGGAAGGCGGCATACCCTTCCACTGTGCTCATGACGGCGATACCCGCGAAGGTTGCAGGCGTAAGGGAGCTCGTTCTCGTCACGCCGTGTCCCGGGGGTGAGTTAAACCCGGCGGTGTTAGCGGCCGCCGAAATAGCGGGTGTAGACTCCGTATACAAAGTCGGCGGCGCCCAGGCCGTGGCGGCGCTCGCTTACGGAACGGAATCCGTCCCCAGGGTGGATAAGATAGTAGGCCCCGGAAACATCTATGTCGCAATCGCAAAGAAGCTCGTATTCGGTGTGGTGGATATCGACATGATCGCCGGGCCGAGCGAGGTGCTCATCATCGCAGACGGCAGCGCTCCCGCCGAATGGGTGGCGGCCGACCTCCTCGCACAGGCGGAGCACGACGAAATGGCCGTTCCCATTGTAGTCACGAATTCCCTCCGTTATGCGAAGGAAATCGAAAAAGAGGTCTCCCGGCAGCTCTTGAAGCTCGTAAGGAAAGCGATCGCCGGAGTATCCGTGAGGAAGCAGGGCCGGATATTCGTCACTGGGAATATCGAACAGGCGATTGGTCTCTCGAACGCGCTTGCGCCCGAGCACCTCGAGCTCTGCGTTAGAAAGCCGAAATCCATACTTAAAAAAATTAACCACGCGGGCGCTATATTTCTCGGCTCCATGTCGACCGAAGCGTTCGGAGACTACATAGCGGGGCCGAGCCACGTTCTGCCTACGGGGGGCGCGGCCAGGTTTTCATCCCCCCTCAGCGTTTACGACTTCCTCCGGATGCCGAGTGTGATCTCCATATCGAAGCGGGGTTTCGATTCGCTCTCGGAGTCCGTCATGAACCTCGCCTACAGTGAAGGGCTCGAAGCCCACGCCCTCTCGGTAGCCGTAAGACTGGACGGAAACCAGCGTTCCGGAATATCCGAATCCTAAAGTATGAAAGAATAATTCCCCGCTGCTCTATATGTCGGAAAAAACAAAGAAAAAGGGAAAGTCGAAGGGTAAGGGCCTTCCGGAATCGAGGGTAAGGGAGGAAATCAGGCATCTCTCGGCTTACTCAGTCCCCCACTACGAGACCCGCATAAAGCTCGACGGCAATGAGAGCCCGTTTTCCCTCCCTGGAGAAGTCGGTGAAAAGGTCATGGGCAAATTACGCGGTATCGAAGTAAATAGGTATCCCGACCCGGAAGCCTCCGAATTACGTAAACTGATCTCGTGGATAAACGGTTTCCCTCCGGGCGGGATTCTTCTCGGTAACGGCTCGGACGAGCTCATAGGCATGCTGATCACCGCATTTTCGGGGGGTACGGGGAGGATACTTTATCCGACACCCACGTTCTCCATGTACGGCATAAGCGGGCGCGCGCTCGGCAGGGAGGTGCTCGAGGCCGAGCTCGATCATAATTTCGATCTCGACCTGGACAGGATCACCGCCCTGATCGCGAAGAAAGACCCCGACCTGATTTTTCTCGCCTCCCCGAACAATCCCACGGGAAACGCGTACTCGGCCGACAGGATACGGGAAATAATAGGGCTATCGAAAGGTGTGGTCGTCGTCGACGAGGCATATTCGGATTTCAGCGGACACACCTTTTTACCTTTAATTAAAAAGCACGAGAACCTTATAATACTCCGCACCCTTTCCAAGGTCGGGTTCGCGGGGCTGAGGCTCGGCATACTCTACGGTAGGGAAGCCCTCGTTCACGAGATAAACAAGGTCAGGTACCCCTATAACATTAACTCTCTCACACAGGGAGCGGCTGAAGTCATCCTCAGGAACCACGAATTCGTATCCGAGAATATACAGCTGATAGTCAGGGAGAGGGACAGGGTATATAAAACTCTTTCCGGAATGACGGGCGTGGAGGCCTATTCGAGCGACGCCAATTTTATACTATTCAAAGTCAAAGACGCTGACTCCGTCTTCAAGGCCCTGGTCGAGAGGGACGTGCTCATAAGGAATTTCAACAAGCCCGGCAGGCTCGAGAACTGCATGCGGGTAACGATCGGAACGCCCTATGAGAACGACTCTTTCCTGAACGCCCTAGGGGATATTCTTACGCCTTAGCCTTGTAACGGCCGCAAACCCCGCCCAGAACACGAGGCATGCCGCGGGGAAGATGTCTCCCACTTTCGTGTACAGCGTCGGCCCCCCGTTCATGAGTCCCACTTCGCTTTCGAGGTTGGTCTTCACGAAGATAGGTGTTTTCGCGACCACCCTTCCCACGGGGTCTATAACGGCGCTTATCCCCGTGTTGGTGGACCTCAGGAGGTACCTCCTCGTCTCGACCGTCCTTGGAATGGATACTATCAGGTGCTGATAAGGTGCGACCGTCCTCCCGAACCAGGCGTCGTTCGTGATGTTGACTATCAGGTTTGCGCCCTTCTCGACGAACCTCCTGCTGAATGACGGGATGATGTCCTCGTAGCAGATTATAGGGGCTATCCTCGCCCCCTTGTCCTCGATCTCGAAAAGGTTGAACTCGTCGCCGGGTGTGAAGTCGCCTGAAGCAGGGCTTATATTCTTGAGCGCAGGTATCAGGTTCGTGAACGGCAGGTACTCCCCGAATAGCAGGAGCTTGATCTTATGATACCTTCCGATGATAACGCCGTTCGAATCGGAGAGGAAAGCGGTGTTGTATTTGACAAGGTCTTCGTCCTTCAGGACCTCGGCGTCCGGGTCTTTGGGCGTAAACGACATGCCGCCGACTATGAAAAACTTCCCGTCCATCCGGGGCACGCCCATTTTGTCCCCTACCAATAGATAATCGGATGCGGTAGGGAACCATGCCTGGATCGCGGTCTCGGGCCATATAACGAGGTCCGCCGACTTGAGGGCAAGAGACATCTCCTTATGCCTCTCCGTCACCACCTCTTCCTGGCTCTCCGACTTCTCGAGGAAGTCGAAATTCGCCTGCACCATCCCTATCCTGAGCTTGGGGGCCTCTGCGATCTCCCTGTCAACCGCGTCTATCCTTATGTAACCGTATACAAGGGTCGAGACGACGAGCGCGAGGGCGAGCGCTATCTCTCCCGCCGGAAGGGGGGATTCCCCCGTCGCCTTTTTCAATACCCTCATAAGGGCGACGTTGACGACGACGATTATAAAGCTCAGCGCATAGACCCCGAAGAGGTCGAAGATCTGAATGACCGGTATATAATCCGCCTGTGAGTTGGCGATGCCGTAAGGGAACAGGAACGGGAACAGGTATTCGACCGATGTCCACACTGCGGCCGCGAGGAGGGCGGATACGACGCCCGGCTTCCTCAGGAACCCGAGCTTCGTGACGATGTATGAAAATATTGCGTAAGAGAGACCCGAAAACGCGCTTAAAACTATAATGAAAAGAACGCTTACGACAATGGGAAACCCGCCGAACCTGCTGAGGGTCCCTATGAGCCAGTATGTGCCGGCGAGATTGGATACGAGCCCGGCGAGCAGCCCGAGCTTGAATGCGTCCGATGCGGACTTGTTTTCTATCGCCCAAAAAAGAGGGATGAGCAGCACCCAGGCGAGCAGCCCGGTGTAGGGGATCATGAACGTGAGCGGGTACAGGACGCCCGTGAGGGCCGCTAAAACTAGGTCATTACTGCTTATCTTGCTCATGGTGCATAAAAGATACCCAACGCGCGTGCAATAGAAAGGAAGGGATGGTTTGATGGTAACGAGCGGTGCTTATTTCTTGAATTACGCCTTTTTCTTCTTCCCGAATTTTTTCTGGCTTGCGGGCTCAGCAGCTTTTTCACCCGCCGAGTGCAGTGAGTAGAGCTTATATGCGCCCACGGCTATAAGCAGGACCGCCATAAGCTGAGCGACGGAGAGGCCCGGTATCGGGCTCGGCGTCGTGCTCCTCAGGAATTCGATCAGGAACCTCTCGAGCCCCGCTATGATAAGGTAAACGGAAAAGAGCCATCCGGCGGGCTTTTCCAGCTTTCTTATCTTCCATATGAATACGAACGCGACAGACATGAGTACGATTTCGTATAACTGGGTCGGGTGCACGGGGACGTTCGTCGGGGGCAGCCCCTTCGGGAAGGCCATTGCCCAGGGCAGGTCGGACGGGACTCCGTAATCGTCTCCCACGAGGAGACAACCGACACGTCCGATGGCGTATGCCAGGGCGAGGGCCGGCGCGGCCAGGTCGCCCACGACCCACATGCTGAGCTTGTTTCTATGGGCGATGAACCATACAAGGGCTATCGCTCCGAAAAACCCGCCGTAATATGTGAGCCCGCCGCGCGCGAGCAGGTTCTTCAGGGGATGGCTCAGTATCTCCGACAGGGGGACGTTTTCGAATACATATAGCAGCTTCGCGCCGATGATCCCGCCCGCCATCGTGGCCAGGAACAGGTTCCCGACGAGCTTCTCGTTTAGTCCCTTTCTTTTGGTTTCGAGGGTTATTACCCAGTACCCGGCGACGAAGCAGAGCGCGATCATTACGCCGAACGAGGATATGGAGAAGTTCCCGATTTTGATCAGTTCCGGATACATTCGTTAAACCTTCGTACGGTCCTTTAGTCTGACGGTTTCGGACTCGATCTCTTTTTTGATCTTTACGTTTGCGGTTATTAAATAGAAAAACATCGCAAAGAGTATTGCGCAGAGGACGAGCTGAATCAAAAAAGCGGATGTGAGTGTATTCATTGGGTTCCTTTAATACTTTGAACTGAAGAGCCTATATGTCAAGTAATTTCTATTTTTCACCGTTATTCTAAAAAAAATTATATCTTAACGCGACTTTAACACATTTTTACTTGAATAGCACCATAAAAAAGTGTACATTCTCTTACCGTATGCTGACCGCCCCCGTGTTAGTCCTGAACCGCTACTTCGTCCCCGTCACAATCACAAGCGTAAAAAGGGCATTTGTGCTTATGTACAGCGGTGTGGCGAAGGCCGTAGGCTCCGGTTACGAGACCTTCGATTTCGAGTCCTGGTCGCAGATATCCGCGATGAAGGGGAGCGAGGACGTAATCAGGACCGTAAATACCGTCATACTGACCCCCCGCGTGATAGTGCTCGTTAGATACGAAGGTGTCATCAGAAAAGAGGCCAAGTTCAACCGTATCAATATATTCAGGCGGGACGGCGGCGCCTGCCAGTATTGCACGAAAAAGTTTTCCCGCTCGGAGCTCACTATAGACCACGTCGTTCCCCGTTCACAGGGCGGGAGGAGCGTTTGGGACAACGTCGTCTGCTGCTGCGTAGATTGCAACAGGAAAAAAGGCGGCAGAACCCCCGAGCAGTCGAGGATGAGGCTCAAAAGGAGACCCAAGAAACCCCTCTGGGACCCATTTTCCAATATATATATAAAAGCGGTAATGTATAAGGAATGGGAGCCGTTTCTGAATTTCGTCGATATCTCGTACTGGAACGTGGAGCTCGAGGAATAAATTCCCAATTTTCACCCGATAATCGCGATTAAGCTGGCATTTCATTCTCCCATAGGCTAAATTTATTTTCGGATATCATCTTAGAATAATCTATATACGGATTTAGAGGGAGGACCATGATGGCTTTTAGAATTCTCTTAATGTCGCTTTCCATTTTCTTCACTATCACAGCGGGTGCCTGGTCCCAGATCAAGCTTCCGGATGTTACGGGTCCGATAATACAGAGGATACCGATATTCATCCCCGATCTCTCGAGCATAGGGTCTGCTGATCCGAGAGGGCGTGAGTTCGCCGAAGTCCTGAGAAACGACCTCGAGAACGCGGCCCTTTTTGAGGTGAGCGCGGGCAGCCAGATAATAGGCGACGTCAACAACATCAGCTTCCAGGCGTTTTTCGATGCAGGCGCGGACTATTTAATAGCAGGGCAATACCAGTCGAGCGGCGGAAAAATGAAGTATGCCGTCCAGCTCTTCAACGTAAGGGAGGAGCGGCCCATACTCGGAAGGTCGTATGAGGCCACGCCGGGCAAGGTCAGGGAGGCGGCGCACAGGTTCGCTGACCTCGTAATGAAGCAGATCACGGGCAACGACGGCTTCTTTACGTCCAGGATCGCATTTGTACTCGGCGGCAGCAGGAGCAGGAACCTCTTTATTATGGACTACGACGGGGCGAATTTGAATCAGCTCACGAGACACGGCTCTCTTATCATGTCTCCCGACTGCTCTCCTAACGGTAACGAGATAATATTCAACTCCGACAAGGTTTGGGATCAGGACCTCTACATCATGACCCTAAGCCCGTCTGTTTCGGAGCGGAGGCTGACCCGCGCATTCAAGCTCGAGCAGACCGGCGCATGGTCCCCGAGCGGCAACCGGATCGCCTACAGCGCGAACGGCGAAATTTACGTTTCCGATCCGAGCGGAAAAAAACCGATTAACATCACCAGAAGCAACTCGATAGACGTATCGCCCACTTGGTCTCCCGACGGCAGCAGGATAGCGTTCGTGTCCGACAGGGGCGGCAACCCGGGGATTTACGTAATGAGTGCGAGCGGGAGCGGCGTAAGGAAGATTAGCTCGGGAGGATACAGCACCGATCCGTCGTGGTCACCGAACCCGCAGGTAAACAAGATAGCCTTCGTAAAGGTCGAGGGAGGCGGCGCTAGTATCTTCACAGTAAATCCCGACGGCTCAGGCGAGCAGAGGCTCACATCGGGTTCGAGGAACGAGAACCCCGGATGGTCGCCCGACGGCCATTACATCGCCTTCAGCTCCACGCGGAACGCCGCAAAGGACATTTACATCATGTACATGAGCGGAGAGAACCAGAGGCGGCTCAGCCAGGGCGGGGGGAAGTCCTTTCCTACCTGGTGCAGGTCACAATAGGGCAATCACGATCCTCCGTTCCGGATATATCGTAACGACGTCATTCTGCGGGTGGATTATTGAGACTCTTTATTGCCGCGCTCCTTCCGGATGAGATAAGGGCCCGGATGGACGAGTATATCGGGGCCCTGAAGTCCCGGTGCGAGGGCGTCAAGTGGGAGCAGAGAGACAAGCTCCACGTCACTCTAAAGTTCCTGGGCAGCGTCGGGGATTCAAAAGTGCCCGATGTGTCTTCTATAATAGACGGCCTCGTCCGAAACTATTCCCCGTTCGAAACTGATATAACCGGCTTCGGCGTGTTCCCCGACATGAGATTTCCCCGGATACTGTATATGGGATTATCCGAAAACCCGGAGCTTTCATCGCTTCAGGGCAGGATCGACGAAGCGCTCGAGCCCCTCGGATTCCCGAGGGAGACGCGCAGGTTCATCCCGCATGTGACTATCGGGAGGATCAATAACAGGCTCAGGATAAAAGAACCCCTGCCGATACCTGAAAAATGTAAGTTCACGATCGATGAAATCGGCGTCATCAAGAGTGAGACAAGGCGGGACGGATCGGTCTACACCCCTATCAATATATTCCGTCTCCGCTGACACACACACATTGTGTGACTCTACGATCCTAACGTACCTCATCCGCCCAATCCGGCAACGAACCCCAACCCGTTCGTGCTGAGCTTGTCGAAGCACGTAGCTATGTCCGTCATTGCGAGCTGCGAAGCAGCGCGGCAATCTCATCTTTTGCTTTTCAATTCCCTCCTTAGAAAAGGAGGGTTAGATACCGTCTTGGAAGTCAAGAGGATTTGAGAGAGAAATTGGGGTCGAAGGGGATTTTGTTTTTAAGCACGCCGTAAATTATATGAACCAGTTTTCTCATAGCTGCACCTATAATCAACATATTGTGTTTACCGGCCTTGGTTAGTCTGACTTTGAGGTCCGCGATAACGGGGTTATAACGAAGGGCGACGATTGCGGGCATATAAAAAGCCTTTCTTAAAGAAGACCGGCCTACTTTGGACATACGGGTCCTCTTGGTGACGGAACTTCCCGATTGGTAGTGTCTCGGGGCGATGCCCAGGAACGAGGTGAGAGACTTTGCGTCCCTGAACTTCTCTATAGAGGCGAAGTGAGAGAGAATAATGTGTATCGTGGCTTCTCCTACCCCGGGGATGCTCTCAAGGAGCTCCCTCTTATCCCTTAGCTCAGGGTTATGGTCTATATGCTTATTGATCTCGTCCTTGAGTTCTTCAATCTCCTTCTCGATGTAGTGGATGTGCTTGCGTATGGATTTTTTAAGTATATCGTTTGAGACCTCGAGACGGTTCTGCTCCTGCTGGCGCATGTTCAGAAGGGCGTCCACTCTTCTCACAAGAGAGCGCAGCTCCCTTATTTCCATGGGGTCCGGGGTCCATAGCGAAGGCTTCATAGCTACACAGAACCTGGCTATGAGGGAAGCGTCCACTTTATCGGTCTTGCTCCTTATGAGCTCACTCTGGGCAAACCCCTTGATCCTTGCCGGGTTTACTACGCTTACGCTGAACCCCTGATCGTAGAGATACTCGGCAAGCTCCTCCCCGTAGACTCCCGTGGATTCCATGCAGGCGTGTAGCTCCATTACTCCGAGTCCCTGAAGCCACTTTGACAGCTGCTCGAACCCCCGGCTGTTGTTGGGGAATGCTTTGTGCCTGTACTTCCCCACTCTCAGGAGAGCGGCGTTAAATTTACCCTTAGATATATCGATCCCGAGGACAGGGACCGGAGATTTTGAGTCACTCATGTTATACCTCCTTGGGTCTTTGTTCTTGCCAACCTTGTATATGCAGGCTCATCCCGTAAGGGGGCCTAAGATACCGTCCGGCATTTCCAAACAAAGAGGAGCGGAGGTACTAATCTAACCTTCTGGTTCTAAACCTGAGGGAGGATCGAGTATCACTCCGCTCCCGTATTATGGTTTTTATATTTTATACAATTTGATCCGTTGTTTTTAAGATACAAGGGAGGATTTATGTTTTGGGAATGATGTCCTTCGACAAGCTCAGGACGAACGGGGCGGCGAGTCGCCGCTCCTAAAAAAGGGGAGAATATCAGAAGCGGTTCAGCACCTGGTAGTAAGTGTCCCTCTGTGCGGGTACGAAACCCGCAGACCTTATCATGTGCACGAGCTCATCTACTGTCGACCTAATTTTGTTCTCGGCGCAGCAGAGCACGTTCTCGTCGAACAGCGTGCCGCCCAGGTCGCTCGCGCCGTAGTACATGGACAGCGACCCTATCTTTGCCCCCTGAGTGAACCACGAGCCCTGAATGTGGACGAAGTTGTCGAGGTATATCCGCGAGAGGGCTAATACCCTGAGATACCTGTCCCCGCCCGTCTCGTTAGGGAGCTTCCTTTCGAGGAACGTATTCTTGGGCTTGAACGTCCAGGGGATGAACGCGAGGAAATTCCCCGTCTCGTCCTGGAGCGCCCTGATTTTGTCGAGGTGTTCGAGAATGTCCTCGTCCTCCTCGAAATGGCCGAACATCATGGTCGCCGTGGTCTTGAAGCCGGTCAGGTGCGCCTCCCTCGTGACCTTCATCCACTGGTCGGCGTCAATCTTGAGCGGGCTTATCTTCTTCCTCACGCGGTTCGATAATACTTCAGCCCCTCCTCCGGGAATGGTCCTCAAGCCCGCGTCCCAGAACCTCCTCAGCACTTCCTCGGTCGTGAGGTCGGAGTATTTTGCAATGGCGCTTATTTCCGGAGCTGAAAACGCGTGGAGGTGGAGTCCCGGAATCTCCTTCTTAGTTCTCTTTATTATTTCTATATAGTAATCGAGCGTGATCTCGGGGTTATGCCCTCCCTGGAGCAGCACGGTCGTGGCCCCGTTGTGGTAGGACGTCCTCATCATCTCTATAACCTTGTCGACGCTGTGTGTGTATGAGTCGTGGGCCCCCGCCGGCCGCCAGAAGGCGCAGAAGAGGCACTCCGTATCGCAGACGTTCGTATAGTTGGGGTTGGTATCGGCGACGAACGTCACTATCCCTTCGGGGTGGTGCTTCCGCCTCACGTAATCGGCGAGAGACCCCATCTGAGTGGTGTCGGCGTTTTTGAGAAGGAACAGCCCCTCGTCCCTGCCTATCCTCTCACCCGCAAATACCTTTCCGAAGATATCCCTGACTTCCATATATTCTAGTGAACCTAATATAGGCCTGGGTGTCAATCGGGGAGGCAGACAATGTCTGCTCATATATGATCGATCCGTCCCTCAATTGCCAAAACCAGCAACGAAGCCAGATACGTTCGTCCTGAGCCTGTCGAAGGACGCCTTTCACCGCTTCGGTGGATTACAAGAAAAGACTGGATTCCC
This sequence comes from Candidatus Dadabacteria bacterium RIFCSPHIGHO2_12_FULL_53_21, assembly GCA_001775255.1. Classification (GTDB taxonomy): domain Bacteria; phylum Desulfobacterota_D; class UBA1144; order Nemesobacterales; family UBA2774; genus 2-12-FULL-53-21. The sequence goes on along the minus strand of MFCJ01000119.1, from coordinate 9,027 downwards.
GATCGGTGTCGGGAATGACGGAAAAGACGAGATTGCCGCGCTACGCTCACGGCTGTTCGCTCCGTTCGCAATGACAGAATTAGACCAAGTGACAATGTGACAGATGTCCCGGGTATATACACCCGCACGATTGTCACTTGTCACATGAGCCCAGGCAAGAATACTAAGGTACCCCCTCACCCTTCCTATTTCGGCTCAGGCAACGTTGAGCCGGAATTACGCACCTTTTCTGCCTTCGTTGCAACTATGACCGATTCCTCTTATTCATCGGAATCGTTTCCCACGCTGGGGAGAGGGAATAAAAAATAGCAACGGGATTGCGGTGCTACCCTAGCAATGACAGCCCCTGATTTTCCGCTTTTCCGAAATCCACAAAACAGTTGAGACCGGGGACAAACGTGTGTAGATTATTCCCGTACCATGACATACCGAAGAGGCGCTGTTATTCCGAGTGCCGTAATCCTGTTCATACTCCTTTCAGCTTCTTACGTATATGCCGGTTCCTCCAGCGAAAACCTTCTGTACATATATTCAGGGGGCAGGAAGATAGGCTACTCGTATGACTCCGTCAAGACAGAAGGCGGAATAACGGAGGCCGTGGAAAAGGCGAGGATTAAGGTCAGGCTCCTCGATAATACCGGGGACGTCGAGACCGAGGCCCATTACAGGCTCAGCGGTGGGAAGCTCCTCTCCTTCGACTTCAGGTTCGAATCCCCGTCAGGAAAGGTGACGGCCGGGGGCGAGAGGGAAGGGGACACCATGCGGGTGAAGATGAAGACAATATCAGGGGATTCGGAGTTCGTTTTCGATGTGCCGCCCGGCCTCATTCCGGCATCGATGCTCCCGTCGAGGCTCATGGCGGATTCCCCGGCAGCGGGGCGTGAGTACGTCGTCCCGGTGCTCGACCCCGTGACGGTGATAGCCGCGTCGTCCCCAGGGGGCTTCGAGACGAGGCATAAGATCACGGGGAGGGAGGGCGTCGAAGCGCCTTCCCTGGGCGTCATCGACGCATGGAGGGTGGAGTCCGTCTTGTCGGGCGCGAGGGTGACCTCCTGGATCACCGACGGAGGCGAGCTTATCAAGCAGTCGATACCGCCCGGCATGACCGCGCTCAGGGACGAAAGCGGCAGGGTGTCCGAGGACGGGCTCTCCGCGCTCGATATAGAAGGGGCAACCTCCATACCTTCCGACGTCGCTATTAAAGACCCGAGGGGCCTCGTGTACATGAAGGCCGAGATAGAAGGTATCAGCCCGGAAGACGGGTTCGATCTGTCAGACGCCTACAGGCAGTCCTTCGACGGGAAATACGTTTCGATAAGAGCGGGGGATACGTCGTCCGTGAAAAGTTATAAACTGCCTAATACAGAGCCGGAATTCGTCCCGTATCTCGCTTCGGAAAACCTCATACAGAGCGGCGATGAAAAAATAGTATCCAAATCGAGGGAGATACTCGGAGGGGAAGAGGACTCGCTCAAGGCCGTCAGGATGCTTAACGGCTGGGTTTTCACCTATCTCAGAAAGACGGGCACGGCCGGCATTCCCAACGCAAAGGACGTCCTCAAGACGGGCTCGGGGGACTGCAACGAGCACTCGGCCCTCTTCGCGGCGCTCGCCAGGGCCGCGGGAATCCCGACAAAAACGGTGTCAGGTACAATATATCTCGACGGAAGATTCTATTATCACGCGTGGAACGAGGTGTACGTCGGTGAGTGGGTTGCAGTCGACCCCACATTCGGCCAGGTCCCGGCCGACGCGACGCACTTGAAGCTCGTCGAAGGGGACTTGAACAAGAGCTCCGTCATTATGAACGCAGCGGGTAAAATAAATCTCAAAATTCTGGAAGCCTCTTCAAATGAAATCAGGAAATAAGTTCATATATTCCGCTTCGCTCGCGGTCCTTTTATTACTGCCGGCGCTCTTTTCCTGCGTACACGCGGCGGGGGTCAAAAGCGACCCTGCTCAGGCCGACGAGCCTTTCATTTCACCGGCAGCGCCGAAAAACGAGGCCTACTATCACTTCGCGTCTTCACGGATGCTCTACCTCGACAACAGGGTTTCCGAATCGCTCGCGGAGCTTACGCTCGCCGAACAGTACGACCCCTCGTCCGCTTACCTGAAATACAACCTCGCCCTCATGTACATGTCCATAGGCAGGATGAACGACGCTCTCGCGAAGCTCGAAGAATCGATCGAGACGGACCCGGAGTTCGCCCCCTCCTTTACCCTCCTCGGAAAAATATACGCATCCTCGCAGGACCCGAAGGATAGGGAGAAGTCGGTTCAATTACTGCAGAGGGCCCTCGATCTCGACCCTGACGACGCGGAGTCACTCCTCTTCCTCGGCATCATGGACACCGAGTCGGGGAATTACGACAGCGCGGAAGTCAGGTTCAGGAGGATAACGGAGCTCTACCCGGACAACGAAAAGGGTTACTACTTCCTCGGAAAGCTCTACTTCGAAAAGGGGGATTACGCCCGCGCGGAGGAGAATTACAAGAAGGCCCTCGACCTGAACCCCAGCTTCGCCACCGCCCTTCTGGAGCTCGCCCTCATATACGAGCAGCGGGGGAAGATGAAGGAATCCGAGCAAATATACCAGGACGTGATCGTGCTCTATCCGCACAGCCTGGAGTCATACGTGCGCTACGGAAATTTCCTTTTCAGGGTCAACCGTATGGAGGACGCGAGGATGCAGTTCGAGAAGGCCGAAGGCATGGACTTCCAGAACCCCGACCTCAAGCTCCGGCTCGGGCTCCTCTACATCGAGAGCGGGGATTACGATAAGGCGATCGAGGAATTCAGGCTCATCCTCATGGGCAATCCCGGCGACGAACGGGCGAAATATTACCTCGCCCTCTGCTACATCGAGTCAGGCCGGTACGATGAGGCTGTGAGCATGCTCGATTCCATACCGCAGTATTCGGAATTTTACGACGAGAGCCTCGTCCAGAAAGCCTACATATTCGAGAAGCGGAACAACCTGCCTCAGTCAATGGCGCTCATGGAGGAGGTTTACGGACGCGAGCCTAATAATGAGGTTATAGTAAATTACCTGGGCAGCGTCTACAGGAAGTCGGACAGGAACGACGACGCGGTGGCCCTTTATAAGAAATTCCTCGAATCGAACCCGGGGAGCGAGACCATATACTACTCCCTCGGCGTCACGTACTACCTCATCGACCGCGAGCAGGATTCCATTAATACGATGATGAAGCTCATACAGATAAACCCCAGGCACGCGGACGCCCTCAACTTCGTCGGTTACTCATACGCCGAAAAGGGTGTCAACCTCGACCAGGCGGAGTCCCTCATAAGACAGGCGCTGGTAATTTCGCCCAACAAGGGCTATATACTCGACAGCCTGGGCTGGGTCTACTACAAGAGGGGGAATTACCGGGAGGCGGTAAGACTCCTCAAGGAAGCGGCCTCTCTCCAGTCGGACGACCCCGCCATTCTCGACCACCTGGGGGACGTATACCGGGACATGGGCGACACCGAGGCGGCGCTCATGTACTACAACAAGGGCCTCAAAATGCTGAACGACGCCCCGTCCGACAACCCCGAAGACATAGAGCTCAGGGAGAGTCTCAGGCAAAAGATAAATCAGCTGTCTAAAAATCCGAAGATAGAAAGCTAGAATTGAGAAACGACCGTTATATATATTCCGTATTCGTAATACTCCTGCTCGCCTCGTCGTGCGCCAGGAAGGCGGCCGAGGTCGATATGACGCGCGCCGACGCCGGGGAAATAATCGAAAAGGTCGAGCTCTACGAGGGCGGCGTACGGTCGGTAAAGGGGCTTGCGAGGGTCAGGATAGAGACGGCGTCCGACAAGGTCTCGTACACCCAGGTCACAATCGCGGAGAGGCCCAACCTGATCCGCCTCGAAGCATTGAACCCGTTCGGCAGTACCGTAGGGTTCATTTCCTCGGACGGGAAACAGATATATATCATATCCTCGGCTGAAAGGGGCGTATATGACGCCGGGGAGGAATTCGATCTCTCCTACGTCTATCCGGGTCTCGATATCCGGATAACGGCCGAAAGCCTCGTGAGCCTGGTGATGGGACGTCTCCCGTACAGGATATATGAATCACCGATAAAGCCGGCCATTGCCGCGGACGCGGGTTTGATAAAGCTCACATGGAGGGACGGGGACTCTGGCGGGGAGAACGCGATGTGGGTCAACAACGACAACTACAGGGTCGAGAAGGCCGAGTTCTCGCTCGGGAACGGCGAGCGGGCGAGCCTCTGCTATGAATATTTCGACGGGCTCGTCGACGGGCATTATTTCCCCCGGAAGATCGATTTTGAGACCGGCGGGCTTTCGATTAGAATTGTATACGAACCGGACGTCGAGCTTAACGGGGGCGTGGACAGGGCTCTCTTCACTCCGACGGCGGCAATTGAAAAATCCGGCGCTCAAAATTATAATTAACGGGTATGGCGATTCGTTCTCATGCTCGACCGCGAACAGCAGAAGTTAATTCACATATCGCTTGAGGTTATCAGCCATTGCCTGAATCGGAAATAGTTAAGGTTTTCACCATAAGGAATAAATTAGGTCTCCACGCGCGCGCAGCGGCTGTTTTCGTAAGACTGTCGAGCAGGTTCGCCTGTGATGTGAAGCTGGTAAAGAACGGCTACGAGGTAGACGGTAAGAGCATTCTCGGAGTGCTGTCCCTTGCGGCAGCCAAAGGGAGCGATATAAAGGTGATTACGAAAGGCGAGGATTCAGGCAAAGCGATGTCCGAGATCGAAGAGCTTATAGAGAGCGGATTCGGTGAGGGCGTATGAGGGTCGAAAGAAAAGGCATCCCCATATCCACGGGGATCGCGCTCGGCAGGGTCGTGCTGCTCGACCGCTCGAGGATGATCGTCGAGAGGACGCAGATCGATGAGAGCCTCATAGAGGCGGAAAAGGAGAGGTTCCTCCAGTCCGTCCGGCGGTCAAAAGACCAGCTTCTTTCCATCAAGGACAAGCTCGAGCCCCTCGAGGGCGGAGAGCACCTCCAGATACTCAATATCAACATCATGATGCTCGAAGACGAGCTCCTTTCGGATGAGGTGCTCAGGTTCATTGAGACCGAGCGCGTAAACGCCGAGTGGGCCGTAAACAATATCCTTTCGAGGAAGAGCGAGGCCTTCAGGAAGGTCGAAGACCAGTACATGAAGGAAAGGCTCGCCGACATCTATTACATGGGCCAGAGGATATTACGGAACCTCCACGGCGTAGCGGAAGAAATACCCGACCTCGGACACGATTCCATACTGGTGGCGCACGACATATCGGCCATGGACGTAGTCGCTTTCGCGAAACACCACGCCATCGGGATCGCCACGGATACGGGCGCTTCCACCTCCCACAGCGCGATAGTGGCGAAGTCCCTGGGTATACCCACCGTAATGGGCCTCGAGGACATCACGCTCAGGGCGTGCCCCGGCGACACGATATACATAGACGGGTTCAGGGGTGTCGCCATTCTCGACCCGGCACCCGGCGAGCAGGAGGAGTTCAGGCAGCGTAAGTCGAGCCACGTAGCGCTCGAGAAGAAGCTCCTCGAATATGCGAAGCTCCCCGGAAGGACCCTCGACGGGAGGGAAATAAAGGTAAACGCAAACATAGAGATAATCGAAGAGCTCGACCACGCGGTCTGCTACGGCGCAGAAGGCATAGGAATGTACCGGACGGAGTTCCTGTTCACGAAGTCCGATTATTTCCCGGACGAGGAGGAGCAGTACGAGAATTACAGGAAGGTAGTTACCGCGCTCAGCTCCCCGCTCGTGACGATAAGGACACTCGACATAGGAGGGGACAAGTTCCCTTCGGGCATGGAGCCTTCCCAGAGGCTCAACCCCGCGCTCGGTCTCAGGGGCATAAGGTTCTCGCTCCAGGAGGAGCACGCTTTCAAGACTCAGATAAGGGCGATACTGAGGGCCGCTGACGGCAGGAAGGTCAGGATACTGATCCCGATGGTATCAGACATGGCCGAGATAACCGAGACGAAGTCCATAATCTCCAGGATCGCGGCCGAGCTCGGGCGCGAAGATTCCTGGCTGATCGGGGTGATGATCGAAACCCCATCCGCAGCGATAACGGCTTCCGACATATCGGAGGAGGTCGATTTCCTCAGCATCGGCACCAACGACCTGATACAGTACACCCTCGCCGTCGACAGGGTGAACGAGCACGTCTCTTATCTCTACACGCCGTTCCACCCGGCGGTGCTCAGGCTCATCAAGGGTGTTATAGATTCGGCACACTCGAAGGGCATACCCGTGAGCGTCTGCGGAGAGATGGCGAGCCAGCTGCCGTGCGTGCCGCTCCTCGTGGGGATGGGGGTCGACGAGCTCAGCATGAACACTCACTCAATACCCAGGGTGAAGAAGCTCCTGAACACCATAACCGAGAAGGAATCGAGGGAGATCGCCGGGGAATGCCTCCGCCTGAAAACGGGGCCCGAGATAAGGGAACGCTTGTCAAAATCGCTTATCGAGAAATGGGGGGATTCCTTCCCTCCGGATTTCCTGACGGAGATAGTCGCCGGTTCCTGAACGGAGGACCGATAAGCCCTTAATATAGGCAAGGCATATCCGGATACCGTTCCGATCAAAAAGCAGTACCCCGGAATTCAGATAAAATATTACGATAAACCGCTTCAATCGTTAGCAATAACCGTATATATTAATGCGCGTTTCAGGTGGAGAAAAATTTAAAATTCCCGTGTATATTTAAGTTCGAGTTTTTCATATGGATTTGAACGTCTTCATAAAGGGAATAATAGTCGGCATCGTCATCACCGCCCCGATAGGGCCTGTGGGCGCGCTCGTCGTACAGCGCACTATCAACGAGGGCAGGAAGTCGGGCATTGTGTCGGGGCTGGGCTCCGCAGTCGGCGACGCCGTTTATGCCGCCATAGTCGCGTTCGGCCTCACGTTCATATCGGAGATGCTCATGCAGAGGGAGGCGTGGGTGCATGCGATCGGAGGGATAATACTCTTCGTATTCGGCTTGAGGGTCTATTTCTCGAAGCCGTCGTCGTATTCGGAAAATAAGGCCGCGAGGAGTCATTTCGGGACTTTCGGCTCCGCATTCCTGCTCACGCTCTCAAATCCGATGGTCATACTCTCCATCCTCGCGCTTTTCGCCATAATCGGGATACATAAACCCGCGGATTACTACAGGACGGCAGGGCTCCTCGTGGTCGGCATATTCACCGGATGTGCCTTCCTGTGGACGGTCCTCTGCTACGTTATTTCACACCTCAGGGGTAGGCTTACCGAAAGGGGCCTGGTAATCGTAAACAAGGTTACGGGTATCTTCATATTCGGCTGCGGCGCTTACGCGTTCATAAGCCTCATACGCCTCCGGATGGTGTAGCGCAGAACCTGCGCCCGTATACGATCCTTCCCATCCTCTTCTGCCCGGCCAACAACCTTATCAAACCCGTTCGTCCTGAGCCTGTCGAAGGACGTATGTCAGCGGTGACTCACCGCTTACTCACCCTCTCCCAGGTCCTCGGGCTTCTCGCCCCTGAACAATACGAGGAATATAACGCCCGTTATGATCCCGGCTCCGCCGATTAGCTTGATCAGGGACGGTATCTCGTCGAACAGGAAATAGGAAAGGAGCACGACGAATATGGACTCGAGCGGGAGGACAGCCGTCGTCCTCGATACGTCTATCAGCTTTATCGCCTGGAACTGGCACGCCTTCGCTATATAAGCCCCCGTTATGCCGCCGAGGGCCATGTACATGATGTCTATCGGCCTCGGCGTGTGGAAGGTCCCCGTCGCGATAAGGTAGAGGAAGAGGAATACCGATACCCCGAGCGCCCTCAGGTTCGCGACCGTGTGCATGTTCAAGTCCTGGCCTATCTTCTTCACGAGGAACGACAGGGTCGAATAACACAGCGCCGCGCCTATGGCGGTGAACGTGCCCACGAGGAGGGAGAATTCCCTCTGGTACGCGACTATTATCCCGCCCGTAACAGTTATGACGATACCGACGCTCTCCCACTTGTTGAGCCTCTCGCCGAGGAAAACCATCCCGAGGAGGAGGGAGAAAAGCGTCTGCGATTTCATAAGGAACGATGTAAGGGGTATCCCTATCGTCCTTATCGACAATATCCAGAGCACCGCGCTCACGGAGGTGAGTATGGAGCTCAGGATGAAGATCTTCTTGTATTTCCCGAGGCTCCTGAAGTCAGCCCTCTGCGAAGGGACTGCTATCACCACCACGATGGAGCAAAGGAAGGCGCCGAAGAACCAGATGAACATGGTAGTGGCCCCGTCAATCGTCCTGTCGGCGGCCCTCCCGAAGGCGTAGGAAAGCGCCGTGAAGAGTGCCGTCCCGACGAGGAACAGATAACCCGTTATGGGGAACTTTTCTTTTGCTTTTATGACCGTATTGTTTCCGTTCATTCGCCTGCTCCCCGGCTCACGCCTTTGTGTGCCTCCGCCACCACCATGCGACGGCGGAGCCCGATATGTTGTGCCATACGCTGAATATAGCGGCCGGAAGGGCGGCGAGCGGGCTGAAGTGCAGGTTCGCGAGGGCGACGGCCAGCCCGGAATTCTGCATGCCGACCTCTATCGACACCGCCCTCGCTTTTGTAACGTCCATGCCCGAGAGCCTCGCTACAGAGTATCCGAGCACGAGCCCCGCGACGTTATGGAGCATCACTATCACGGCGACGCTCGCCCCGACTTTCGCTATGGACGCGGCGTTCGCGGCTACGATTACGCCGACTATGAATATTATGGATAATGACGACACGCCGGGAAGCACCGGCAATACATACTCCGTCCTTTTTCCGAGAAGGAACCTGAGACCCGCGCCCAGTACGACGGGGAGGATTATTATCTCTAAGGTGGAGATGAAAAGACCGAGCGCCGGGACGTGAATCCACTGCCCGGCGAATATGTACATGAAGAAGGGGACCATCAAAGGGGCCATGAGCGTCGTTACGGACGTCATAGCGACGGAGAGGGCTACGTCGCCCTTCGCGAGATACGTGATGACGTTA
>MFCJ01000118.1:37494-40488 GCA_001775255.1 Candidatus Dadabacteria bacterium RIFCSPHIGHO2_12_FULL_53_21 | reverse complement strand
TCTTCATATACTTCGGGGCGAAATACGGGTTCAACATAATCGACGAATTAAACGGCGGGAGGTCGTGCGGGCTCGACAAGTGGATCGAGAAGGGATACATAAGGAAGGACGTCGAGCTTTCGCTCTTCGACCTGGAGCTGCGGGTATTGACGACCCTCAACGTCGAGCAGGCGTTCATATGCCAGAACATGAACCTCGCGCTGCAGGGATTAGGACTCGGCGGATGGGCGTTTACGGGGCTCCTTCCTCACTACGCCCTCGGCGTACACCCGGATCACAAGGGGCTAGGGTTCAGGTTCACGAGGCCTGAGAAAACTGTGCGCAGCGCGAAGCCCCCCGTGCCCGTGGGCAGGGACGGGGTATTCGAGGCGCTCTGCCCGCCATACGTGAAGGACATGGGCGAGGCCGTGGATAAATTCCTCCGTATGAGGGGGAGGTTCTGGGAGGAGGACAACCCCTACCCTTACCTCGACCCCGGAGGCGTGCTCGCGGACGAGTACCACCCGAGCGAGGTCAGGATAGAGATAGTCAAAGACTTCTGCAACTACGTTTATGAAAATTACGGGAGGTTCCCGGCTGTCCTCGACCCGATGTTCACGAGGTTAGTCTTCCAGGCACACCATTTAGATTTGGAATTTTACGACAAGTACTACACCGAAGGGGCTTACACGGACCTCCACAAGGACCACTTCAAACTCTGGCACCCGGAGATGAAGGACCCGTTCGGAGGGGGCTCCGGGGATTTAAAATGAGTTGGATTCCCGATCGTAGCCGGGAATGACAGTTTTCTTCTGTCATCGCGAGGGAATGTATTTTGTGACCGTGGCGATCTATCCTTAACTTGAGATTGCCGCGCTCCGCTCGCAATGACACTTCTTTTTTCTGTCATCACTTGGTTGAGACTTCCGCAGTACCTTCGCTGACTTTCAAGAAGGATCGAATTTAGTCCGGTATCCGGTCTATTCCGACAGGGCGTTACTCGTGCAGACCCACCTTACGGGCTTGCAGTTGTCGGTCATTTCCAGGCACGACTCAAGGGCATAGAGCACGGCGTACTTCAAATCTGTTCCCCATCCGCTTCCGTAGCCGGTGTCTCCGACCGCGAGCGCCCCGCAGGCGTTGTGGAACCATACGATCGCCCGGCAGTCGTCGCTGCCCGATTGCTTTTCGCATTCGTTTATTGCCTTCCTCTCGGCAGCCGACCGGTTGGCATAGTCGAAACTGTACCCGTGGGCAGCCGTGGTCGGCGAGAACGCAATCGCGCCGTAGAGGTCCGCCTGCACCTCTATTTCCTCTTCCCATGCTAAAGCCGTATATCCATCAGTCAAACTAAAGAGGCACAATATTGATATTATTATCAGTGATGATAGTAGAATACGATGCATATCTGATGTCCCCCTTGAAATAAGATTCAAGCCTCTGAAAGGAAAAGTCTTATACAACTTCAACTGATTATAATATTAAAAGAACCGGGTATCCAGAGGAAATGATTAAAATTCTCCGCCCGCACACGAGTTTCAGCCGGGGTTAATCGACGGGCTTCCCGTAAAGAGCCAGACTCTTGTTCCCGTACCTCACGTCGTGAGTGACCTCCCTGCCGAGCCATTCGGGGGGACTGAATCGGGCGCTCTCTTCCTCGGACACGAACTCCACTTCGGCGACGGCGAGTCCGGCGAGCGGGCCTGAATAAACGTCGAGCTCTATTACGAGTCCGTCGTACGGTATCTCGTACCGCGTCTTGTCGACCCTCTTTCCTTCGGTACGCGGCCAGAGGGATCGAAACGCCTTCTCCCCGATCTCTACTTCGATCTCTTTCCTCTTTAGCCCCTTCCCAGACTTCACGGTCTCGAAATATTTATTCCCCTTTTTACGTATCCTGATTTCGGCGTCGTCTGTTACGGCGAGGTAGCCCTGGGATATTTCGTTCGAGGGGTAATTCATGAGACCCGCGGGTATCTCCTTCACGAGGAACTTCCTCTCTATCTCGTTAGTCATAGGGGGAATCCTGCCCTTTTCTGTCATTGCGAGCCGAAGGCGCGGCAATCTCCATTTTCCGTCACCCTGAACTTGTTTCAGGGTCTCGTCTTTTATGTTTTGTCATTCCCGAATAACGATTGTAAGCGAGCGCACAATCGGTCGCACTCCCCCGATTGCAAATATACCTGTTGATCTTAGGACTTCATCAGCACAAACCAAACAGAATCGGGAATCCAGTCATTTAATTTATATAGATCGCGGCTGGAAGCCGCTCCTACAATTAATTGTCATTGCGAGGGAGCGATGTATGCGACCGCGGCAACCTCATGAATTAAAGAATCGCAGGGGCATATCCTCTATCCGCGCGGCATTGACGTGAGCAGCGTTATCCTTCTGCGCCGCCCTTCCCTGTTATCCCCCTTATCTCCTCCCAGAGGTCGGCATAGATCCGGGCCGAATCCGATTGCGGGAGAAAGGCGGTCACGGGCTCCCTGTAGACGCCCATCCTCTCGATGTCCGAGCGGTAAGGTATGCGGGTCCTGAGTACGTTATGCCCGCCTGACTCTATCTTCTCCATCATCTCCCTGTGGAGGCTCTTCTTCGACTCGACCATGGAGAAGAAGGCGTATAGCCTGCTCACGTCGTATTCCTTCTTAGTGAAGAAGTCGAGCAGCTTTTCGTAGGTCATGACGGAGAGCGTAGTCGGAATGAGCGGGACGAATATGTAATCGGCCGCGTTGAACACGTTCTCTGAGACGAGGGATATTCCGGGCGGGCAGTCGAGGAACAGATAATCGTACTCGTGCTCGATCTCACCGAAAATCTTCCGGAGGCGGAACTTGGAATTCTTCATCTCGTCGAGAGCCAGGTCGAGGTTCCGGTACGAGAGCTTGGAAGGCAGGAGGTCGAGGTTCGGGTAGTCGGTACCCTTTATGTTCTCGTCGATGAATCTACCGCCCTTGATGAACTTGCTCGAATTGAAGTTCCGGGAGGCCTTGATCCTGAAATAATACGACG